>CAYPJR010000081.1:0-6237 GCA_964411115.1 uncultured Candidatus Bathyarchaeia archaeon
CCCCTATTAACCACAAATGTTTTAACTGGAGATGCATCGATTTTTCCCAGCGCCTAGTTAAACTAAGAAAATTATATTGTGCACCATGCATTTAATCCGGGCTTCTTAACGCTTTGCCTTCCTGAAAACGTATAGGCAGGTAATGATCCAAAGCATCGCTGAGGACGCAATTAAAGCCAAAGATTTAACCAAATAAAGATAAATAAATACGTCTATTCCGCTCATTTCTGACAGAGCCTGAAGGGGCCCCGGCTCCTTAGGCCATGGGAGAAAGGAGCCTGGGGGTGAAGTGCGCCAAACAGGTTTCTCAGTCCCATCGCCTTCAAAAACTCTGGATGCAACGGCATAAGCCCTCAAACTATAAATGGTGAGTAGTGTGGACAGCGTTATTAAGGCGAATAAAATCGTCAATTCCCTCTTACTTAGCAATATTTGAACACCATGAATAGAAAGCGGAATGACTTATAAAATCATACGCTTTAGAACAATTATTAATCTTTAAAAATTTAGCCGGGCTGCAATATTTTAACGTAACATGTTCTCGTTTAGTAAAGTTTATGAGGGCTGCTTCATTTTATGGTTGTATGCTTGCGGAGATTACGCTGTTATTTAGCGGCTTCTGCATATCTGCAGTTGCAACGATGGTTGGCTTAGGAGGCGGGGTTTTCTTTGTACCTTTGCTTGTCTTAGCATTTGGCGTTCCAACTCAAAAGGCAACTGGCATCAGCGTGTTAATAATGACTTTAACTACAACTTTGGCTACGATACAATATGCAAGGCAGAAAAGAATAAACTATAAAATAGGGGTTTTACTGGATGTCCTTGACGCTCCCGGGGCGATGCTCGGGGCGTACTTAACTTCACTTATAGATCCAAATTGGTTAGCCTTCATGTTTGGATGCCTCCTACTGCTAATCTCCGTTTTAATTATTAGAAATCCCTATCCTACAGGGAAAGAAGATTTTAATGTCTACACGGTTAGATTATCCCTTAAGGTTATTTTCTTTTCATTGCTTGCAAGCTTCCTCAGCGGCGTAGTTGCTGGAATGTTGGGCGCAGGCGGCGGAACAATTGATGAGACGATAATGATCCTAGCGTTAAATATGCCTGTAAAAGTTGGCTCGGCAACATCGGTCTTCGGTATGGCATTAACAAACTTCATAGCGGCAATATCGCATATAAAGCTCGGCAATATTATACCGGCATACGCTGTTCCCCTGGCAATAGGCGCAATATTTGGGTCTCAAGTTGGACCATACATCTCAAAACGTGTAAGTGAAAGGGCTCTAAGAAAGATTCTAAGCGGTGTTTTCCTAATCATAGCGGCGAGAATGATCATCATTCCGTTCATTTAAGCCTGCTAAGATGCTGGCTCATATAATGCATCAAACTGGGTTAAGACGTTGTCTGCAACAAACGTGTCAGAATAAAAAAGAGAGGGGGGAACGCAGACTAAATCCGCTCTAGATTTTTATTCACCAACAACCTTTTTAAGCTCTTCAAGCAGCTTTTTCGAGTGCTGTATGGCTTCCTCCACAAATCCGTATCCTCTATAGGGGGCCGCTGTCTCCTCAATTCTCGATAAACCATCCATTATTTGTTTAATCTTCCCTTTATCCATTACATTTAAGGCTTCCCGGAGCTCTCTGAGAGCGTTCAGAAACATTTTTGCATCATAGGAGAAATATTCATATGGACCGATTAAACCCTCTATTGCTTCTATTTCACGCAGCGCATTATTCAAGCTCAAATTTTCCACCAACCTATTATAAATGTTAAATTATTGTAAAAATAAATAATTTACTGTGAAAAGAACGCATTAATAGCCATTTAACCCTAAAATATAATCGTGAGAGGGCTGAAATTTTATGGAGCCAGATATAGGAATTTATTACGAACTTGCAGATTACATCTCGAGGACAAATCCCCCGTCGCTTTCCTATTTGGCGAGAGACTGGCCTGAACTGGAAGCATGGAGGACAATGGGTAGAGCGAAGGTTTTCGAGCTTCTAGCTTTCAATCCGCCCAACATGCCATTAAATGCAACTGTGGATTCAAAGTATGAATATGACAGCCTAGTAATTGAGGAAATATCATATGATATGCCTTATGGTCCAAGGGTCAGAGGGCTCTTCATGTATCCAAAAGATCGAAGCGTAGATGAGAAAATGCCCGCGGTCGTAGCCCTCCACGATCACGGCGGCTTCAAATATTTCGGGAAAGAAAAGATAGCGGCGATTCCAAATGAGCCTCCCATACTGCGTGAATTTAAGAAGGAATGTTACGAAGGCAGAAGCTGGGCTACTGAACTTGCTAAGCGTGGCTTTGCAGTATTAGCCGTAGATGCTTTCCTATTTGGAAGTCGAAAGATCCCCGTTGAATCGCTTAATGAGGAGATGCAGAAGCAATTCAGAGGCTTAGAGCCTGGCTCAAGAGAGTACATTGAGAAATATAACCGCTTAGCCGCTGATCTAGAGCACATAGTAGCTAAAACAATATTTGCCGCTGGCTCAACATGGCCCGGCATATTCACATATGAAGATCGGAGAAGCATAGATTATTTATTAACTAGGCCTGAGGTTGATCCTTCAAGGATCGGTTGCGGAGGGCTCTCCGGAGGGGGCTTAAGAACAATCTTCCTAGCCGGGTTGGATCCTAGAATTAAATGCGCAGTCTGCATCGGCTTCATGAGCACCTTCCGCGAGATGCTTAGAAACCACATAAAATGCCACACATGGATGCTTTACGTTCCACATCTACCCCGCTTCTTAGATATGCCTGATCTAATATCTTTACATGCCCCGGCGCCCCTCATGGTCCAATATAACATAGATGATGAGCTTTACACGCTTGAAGGACAGAGAAAAGCAGATCAGAAGCTAAAGCAGATATATGAGAAAATGGGGCATCCGGACAATTATTGTGGAAGGTTCTATCCCGGACCGCATAAATTTGATGTGGAAATGCAGGAGGACGCCTTTAAATGGTTTGAGAAATGGCTAAAATAGTCTATTCAGAATAAAGATATTACAAAAGAGGGTGATATTCTTGGAAGGTTTCAGGATAATCTTCCCGCAGCCTATGAGGGTTGAGATAGAAAAGTTTCAGGTTGGCAAGCCAAGGGAAAAAGAGGTTTTAGTTGAAACCGAAGCTACACTGATAAGCACGGGGACAGAATTGACTGCTTTAACCGGTGATTTTCCTAAGCCTTCAGCATGGTCTGATTATATTAAGTATCCTTTCGCACCTGGATACTCAAATATTGGAAGGATAGTTGAGGTTGGATGCGAAGTTAAGGATTTTAATGTTGGAGACATTGTGGCTACAACTTCACCGCACGCTACGCATGCGATCGTAATGGCTAACCAAGCTGTTAAGGTTCCGGAGAACGTTAATGTTGAAAGCGCATGCTTCCACACTTTAGCGGCCGGCGTCATGAACTCAGTTAGGCTTGCAAAGGTTTCTTTAGGCGACGCTGTCGTCGTTGTTGGGCTTGGGCTTCTAGGTCAGCTAACCGTAATATTCTCTAGGATGGCGGGTGCATATCCAGTTATCGCCGTAGATATCGCTGAGGAAAGACTTAGGATTTCTGAAGCATCCGGAGCGACGCATATTATGCGCGCCGATGACTGGAGCAATATTGCTGAGAATGTTAGAAAAATAACTAAGGGTAGGATGGCTGATAAGGTTTTTGAGGTTACTGGGAACCCGAACGTCATACCTCAAGCAATAGCTTTAACTAAAAGCTTAGGGCGGTTTGTGGTTCTAAGCTCTCCGAGAGGTAGGACAAATATGGACTTTCACGATGAGGTTAATAGACCCAGTCGGATAATAATTGGAACACACTTCACCAGTCAACCTGAGCATGAAACGCCCTATAATCCCTGGACTAGAAAGAGGAATACGGAGCTCTTCTTCGATCTGCTGTCAACAGGTCGCTTAACAATTGAGCATTTAATAACGCATAGGTTTAGTTGGCGTGATGCTGAAAAAGCCTATGGCATGCTTCTTGAGGATAGAGCGAGAGCCATGGGTGTAATCCTCAAATTTAAAGAATGACCTGCGCGAGTTAGCCGTCCCGCTATTTCTGCGTTAGCAGAGTTAACCCTGCAAAGAGCAGCGTCGCCCCAATGATCTGTATTACTGTTAAATATTCCCCTAGAATGAGCCAGGCTAGAATAGCCGTGAAGAAGGGCGATGAGAGCTCCGTAAGCGCCACCTGGCTTGCCTTTAACCTTTTAAGTCCCTCATAATAAAATATGTATCCTAAACCCGCAATTACGCCTAGAACAACCTGATAAATGGACTCTATCGCGAGCTGATTTAAAACTATCAGCGTTGGGAGGAAAACCGCTGATGCAACCAGAAATCTGTAGCCAACTATCAGCGCGCTCTCAGCATCTTTAGTTAAGCGTTTGCCAGGTATAGCCGCCATCGCCCAACCTAAGGTTGCAAGCAAAACCACGAGGTCGCCTAAATTGCCAAATTTTAGAGCCGTCAGGTTTTCGATGCTTCTACCAGTTATTAGGATAGCTGCGAAGCCTATCATCAACCCCCCAATAATATCGTTTCTCCAAACTTTCTCATCTAGAAATATGAAACCTAGAATTGAAACAAAAAGAGGCTGCAGATGAGCGAGCAGAGTGGCGTTTACAGCAAGAGTATATGATAACCCGAGAAAATATGCCACTGGAGCGAGCACTGAACCTAGAAGCCCAATAAGCAAGATGTCTCGTAGAGAAGAGCCACCCCCGCATCTTAATGATTTCCCGCTCGCCAACACATATGTTAATGCCACAATCGCTGCAAAGAATGCTTCTGAAGCCGAAATCTGTATGAAACTTAATGAGGATAATAAAATTTTTCCGAGAACCGCTTCAATAGCCCACATTGCGCCAGCTGATATGCCGAAGAGAACCCCTGCAACCTTCTGATTTAGCATCTTCAGGCACCATGAACACTTTAGGATTCTGTTGGATATTGACAAATTGATATTTAAATCTTCAACATCAAAATTTTTCAGGTTTAAACACGAAGTTAATTTAATGTTGATTTGAACGCGGAGTTTTCCTACATTTCCAATTGTTAAATGCATTTAAATTTAGGATCAAATTTTATTCTAGTGATTAGGCATGATCCATGATGGGAAAGCGAGACGCATTCTTTTTGTATGCACAGCGAACATTGACCGGAGCCCAACGGCTGAAGATCTGCTTAAAAGCATAGGTGGATTCGAAGTTCAGTCCGCTGGAATCTGGTTTAATGCCCGGAAAAGGATATCTGAGAAACTAATAGATTGGGCTGATATAATATTTGCTATGGAAGATCAGCATAAAGAGGCTATATTAAACCTGAAGCCTGATGCTGAAAATAAGGTGGTGGTGCTTAAAATACCGGATATTTACCCGAGAAACGATCCTGAGCTAATAGAGATATTGAAGATAAAGCTCTCTGAACATTTAAAAATAAAATGGGGGGAGAAGGGCTGTTTCTAGAAGCGTATTACTCTATAAGTTTCATAGCCCATAAAATGCCGTTTAGCAGATGCCTCTGAAACCATTTATCGCCCCAAAGCTCCTTAAAGTGTCCAAAAGCCGTATAGAACACTCTTCCCTCGCCATAATTATGGCACCAGCAAAGAGCGTAGTCATTATCAGGCCTTGTTCCCTTACTCAAATCAACGGAGCTATTATCTAGGCTTATCAGAACTCTGGTTCTATCACGCGACCAATCCCTAAAGGTGTAAACCTCCTCTTTAACCTTAAACCTGTCGGGCAGATGCCTCGTCGCTGGATGATTTTTATCCTCAACTATCACCATGACCTCCTGGGTCCATGGGTGGCTTTGGAAGTATCCGCCGATCATCTTACCATACTCCGGAAACTTGTAGAATGTATCAGTGGCATTATGCACGCCTATGAAGCCCTTTCCCTTTCTAATGGCTTCTATGAAATCCATTTTCTGCTCATCAGATATTGGAAGTTCACCTGTTGTTGCGAAGAGAATGGCGTCGAATCTTTTTAATCCCTCACGGTTCAGAAGATCGCACTCGTCTGTAACGACAACACTGAACAAGCCGGATTCCAAGCCCAGTTTCTTCACAACTTCCCCAGCAACCGGTAGGTAGTCATGCTTAAAACCGGCTGAATGCGTTATCATAAGAAGATTCTTCATTCCCTCAACCTCAATCCCTTAGTTTCCAATAGGAGTATTAATTTTTTTCCTAATAAATACTAA
>CAYPJR010000082.1:0-6197 GCA_964411115.1 uncultured Candidatus Bathyarchaeia archaeon
CAAAGTTTATCTGAGGATGTATTATCGAAAAATTACGGCCTACAATATTATTGGTATATTGGAGGGTTCTCAAAAAGATGAAGTAATCATTATTTCATCACATTATGACTCATGGTCTTCCGTTCCAGCTCTGGCAAATTCGCCTTATGAAGCGATTTCAGCAGCTTATTTGCTTGAGCTTGCTAGGATATTGAGTAAAACGCAAACTTTCAGAACCGTTTGGTTTACTTTCTTTTCAGGGCATTGGCAAGCACTAAGTGGACCAAGAGAGTTTGTTGAAAATTACTACTTTAGTCCCGAAGTGCAGAATGGTGCAATAAAACCATTGCTTTTAATTAATATCGGTGAACTGGATCCCTCAGGACTAGGACTAGATCTTATTAGAGGTGGAGCTGGAACTTATTTTGCTACTGTTAGCACTGCTAGTGGTATATCAACAAGGTATTCATGGATAAGACAGCAGATTTTTACGAACTACCTCTCCCATCCAGAGCTCACATTAAAAATCCAAAACTTAACCGGGTCTATACCATCCACATTAGTAAAAGATTTTTTTACAAATACTATGTTCTGGGGAACAGAGAACTCTTATTACATGTTAGACTCCGAACCCGCTGAGATGCCCGGCGGTGTGGCATTTACGATTCAATCATCATATGCAAGAAAAAATTGGAGGGGGGACCCGTATAATTACGAAATTTCTCTCGATGAAATAAACTGCTTAGCACCACAATTAATAATAGCAACGCACGTGATATCCTCATTTATTAATGAACCGACATGGGGAATAAGATGGACCGATATATCCCCAAAAAGGGTAGTTCTATATAATGTATGGGGAGGTTTCGTTGGATTTTCAGGTTTCATTACTTTAAGAGGCAAAACCCTAGAATATAACCTCTCCGCTGGTTGGTATAGTATTGTTCCAAATGCATTAGTACGTATACATGCAGGTGTCGATTCATATCCATTTAATGATTATTTAACCTTTTCAGATAATGATGGATTTTTCGAAATACACGGACTTTCAACTTATACATTTATTCCCAGCGGGAGATATTTCATTGAAGCATGGGTTATTGATGATCTGTCTGGCAGGATTATTTACGCGCCTAACTTGGGCATCTACGGAGCTAAAAGTATCTTACCAATGGTATCTCCCCTTTCTCATCCGGATGAATGCTCCGTCGTGCTTATGAAGGTTGGAACTGTAACACTATTTGATGTTATTGATCCTCAAACTGGCATAACAGGGCTTATCCCAGACTTAAGATCTCCTACCGGAATATGGTTCTATGATAGAGGTTGCTCAGTTATGGTTCAGAGCTTTGATTATAAGGGTGAGCCTCTTTTTTACGGAGTTTATTACAATAATTACGAATCAGTTGCCTTAGTTTTTGCATTACCAAGAAGCAAAATCATGTCTATGGCTACATTAGGTGGCTTAAATATGCCCCTTAAGCCCCGCCCATTTCTAATTCTTGTCAATAGTAGTGAGGCAGAGCCTGAAGGCCACGGTATTACAGTTTTTGAGGAGAAAACGAGCGTATATTATGGAAACGCGATAAAGTATGCCCAAGACATTCTCCTAATTACAAAGGCGCGATATAATTCCCTTAAATCACATGGCGTTCAAAGTATTAGTGTTGAGGAAAAAATTGCGAAAACTGAAGAGTATTTTAAGGAGGCTATGGATGGATACTCACATAAAGCCTTCAGTCAAGCTTACACTAAAGCTTTAGTTGCATGGGCTTGGGGCGTAAGGGCTTATGAAGAGGTTATGTCTCTTATAGATGACTCCGGCAAAACAAGTCTATTCTTTTTTGTTCTGATTATTTTAACAGCGTTGCTTTTTGAGAGGCTTCTATTTCACTTTTCTGGTAAAAAACAGGTAATATGCACAATTTTAATAGGCGCCTCTTTCTTATTGTTCTTTAGCGTTGTACATCCGGCGCTAACGGTTATGGCTAATTCGCTTATGGCAGTTATAGGGTTAATCGCGCTTGTTCTCTTCGTGTTTACAGCCAGTGTACTTGCCGATGAGACGCAAAAGGTTCTTAAAGATGTATCTTATAGACTTTTAGGTCATCACACAATAGAAACTAGTAGAGTTGGCTTAATTACGACAGCTCTTGCAGTTTCTATAGAAAATATGCGAAGAAGAAGGTTTAGAACATTGCTTGTTCTCTTAAACTTAATAGTAGTCTCCTTCGCTCTAACAGCATTAACTTCAATCTCACCATATATTGGCATAAAATATGTGCCGCTAGGCATTAATCCAACATATTCTGGTATACTTATTAAAAATGGTATCAGCACTCCAACACGCGATATACTCGGGCCATATACAGTTGATATTATTAGGGGAGTAGCCGAAGGAGAAGCGATCGTAATGCCGAGAGCATGGTACTATCCAGCTTCGATAGGACCTAATATTGGCGTAATAACGAGATTATCAGCTGTCGATAGCAAAAATATAACATATCCAATAAATGCCGCACTTGGATTAATTTCTCAAGATGCATCTTTGTTATTCTCAAGCTATTTAGCTATACCTACGTTGCCTCTAATTGGAGAAAATTGGTGCTTGATACCGGACAGCGCCGCAGAAATATTAAATGTTAAGGTAGGAGATTATATAATGCTACAAGGGACTCAGTTTAGAGTCGCAGGAATCTATAATACGTCACTCATAGATCCGTATTCATTAACTGATTTAAGGGGTACAAGTATAGCGCCTATAGATCCATATTATGTAAGTGCGTTAGGTATATCCGCAATAGTGCCATTAATGTCTGGCCAACAACCTCCGCCACTTTCGTGGTCTAGACTTATTGTAATCCCGTTTGAAACAGCACTTAATTTAGGGGGATACGTTGCAGAGGTATCGATAAAGTTTCCATCTGACACGAATGAAGAATATATAATAAGGTTAGCACATGATCTGGCAAATATATTGGACATAACTGTATATGTTGGTATCAGTGAACGTTCATTTGTCGCTTCGAGAATTTCGACATTTACGACTTTTGGTCTTGAGGGAATAATTGTCTTAATGATCTTAGGCTCATTTAACGTTATCGCAACTCTACTAGCTATTCAGAGAGAAAGAATTCGTGACGTATTCATTTACACAACAGTTGGCTTGTCACCTTTAGAGGCTACTGTAATGGCTATTTTAGAGGCGCTAACGTATTCAACCTTGGGCGTTGCAATAGGATATTTCCTAGGTTTTATTGGAAATATGGTATTTAAGGAACTTGGCGTGCTTCCTGCAACATTTACATTTAACTATGCATCTACTTTTGCTATGCTATCGCTATCACTCCTATTATTAGCAGCGTTAATATCATCTTATTATCCAGCTCGAGTGGCTTCAAAGTTAATAACACCGTCGCTAGAAAGAAAATGGAAGCCCTCCACAAAGCCAAAAGCTGGTCTGTGGGAAATGCCATTACCATTAAAAATAAACCAGATCGAGGAAGTTAAAGGTCTAATACTATTTCTAAAAGAATATTATCTTGGAGTAGGTATTGAGAGACGAAGTTTCAGAGTTGATAATGTGGGAATAGATTTATCGGATCCTGAGGGCCCGAGAATAAAAGTAGCAGTTTCACTCGCACCGTATGAGGCTGGTGTAAAAGCGACTATTAATATATCTGCACTATGGACTGAGGCTGAAAAAAGTTACTCATTCATGATATTAATACGAAAAGAGAGCGGTGAAGAAAGTATATGGGCTAAGGGATCATATGAGTTTATAGATGATCTGAGAAGGCAAATACTTCTCTGGAGATTTCTATCGGTTGAAGAAAGAGCAAACTACATTGATCTAGCAAAGAAAAATAATCTTGACTTCGTATAAAAGTATTCTGCAGCTGAGATTTTTCTGCAAAATACCAGAATTGTCATGTTGAACCGGGCTTTTTCGTGACGCCTGAAGACCAAGCCGTCCGGAGAATCATGCGTGAAGCCAACTTAACTGGCGACCTCTGGGGGGATTTGGAGGCCCTTTTCAAGTGGGTTCTCATAAACATCGAGTATAGGAGGACGGTCGATCCTAGATATTATGGCTTCGTCTTTTTGCGCTCTTCCTCCTCAATTTTTACGCTGCATCTGGCCTGTTTCTCGTTTTGCACCTCGGGCGCTCTATAGCTTTGAGCGTAGCATCGGGTTTTTATCCCTTCTCCAGCCTTCTCTCATACCGATGTATATCCAACATTCCAAAAGTAGAGCTACCTGAACACCTAAAAATCGGGTTTAAGAAGACCGCACCAGAATTAGAGGTATTGGTGCGGGGGGTGGGATTTGAACCCACGTAGGCCTACGCCAGAGGATCTTAAGTCCTCCCCCTTATCCTAGGCGATTTTCTGACCCTTTCCTATTTAGACCTGGCTCGGGTACCCCCGCAACATCAATTCTTTTGATATGAAGGTTGAATTTTACTTTTTCGGTTTTTGATCTTCAGAACCATCCTAGGGTTCCATCCTTTTTCGCTCTGTTTAAGCCCCATTTAAATATTCTGTAGCCGATTGGAAATAGGATTAGGGCGAAGATGAAACCCTTTAAGAATTCTATTTGAATCAGCGGGTCTGTTATGGCTGCTGCTTTAAGCATTGATAGCCTCCAGAGATGATAAACCCATGTCTGGGGCAGAAACCATGAGAGCGAGGATATTCCCGGCAGAAAACTATCCAGAAACTGTACTGGGAATGATATGCCGGCTAATAATTGTTGAAGCGTATTAATCGTCCAAGTGATCGGGTCCGTGGATTTTGTGACAAGCCGGAAACCTACGCTTATCATGGAGAGACCTAAAAGTATCATGGCGGAAATTACGAACGCTAAGGCTGTTGAAATGGGATTTATCCTTAGCTTAACGCCAAACCAGAATATTCCTATCAGCAGCTGAGGTATAAAGGTTATGAGCGAAAAAATGTAGGGCCAAGCTATCTGCCCAGCAACAAATACCGGTATTGAAATGCCTGTCATTATAATGTTTTCCAGCGTCCAGGGGTTAAGTCTCCTCTCAAGCCCCTGAGATATGGGCATAACTAGGTTTCCTATAACTAACCCAACGATTAAGAAAGATATGTAGTCAGTGTCGTATTCAGGAACAGGCCTATTTCTATACATGGCGTTTATGGCCCAACTTAATATCCCTATAGCTATCGTAATGACTTGGGTCATCATCTGCGTCTTATATGTTCTCCAATCTCTAAAATCCCTCTTAGCGAAAGCCGCCACCTGCCTCGCTGCAACCGGCAAATTTGAAATATCAATCATAAAGAGCGCTTTCCTCCCCTTACTAATGCTATAAACACTTCCTCAAGGCTGGGTTCATAAGATTCCACATCTTTAATCTTAAGCCCATACTTAGCTATAATGTCAAAGATCTCTGAAAAAACGAAGTCTTTATTAACTCTAATGGAAATTCTAACCGACTCATTATCAGCATGCATCTTTAAATCCTTAACACCGCTTAAACCAAAAGCCTCATCCATAAACCCCTTCATTCTTAAAGCATCACAGTATCCATCAACAGTAAGCACATAGTTTTTCTCCGGGCTGATGTACATTTTTAAGTTTTCCGGGCTCTCACAGGCAATTATTTCACCCCTATTTATTATGGCAACCCTATCGCATATTGTCTGAGCCTCCCACATATTATGCGTGGCGATGAATATCGTTCTACCCTCAGACTTGGCCAATTTATCCTTTAGCATATGCCTAAAATCTACAGCTGAAGCCGGATCTAAACCAGCAGTCGGCTCATCGAAAAGAATTATGGGCGTATCTAGAAGAAGCGCTCGGCAGAGCTGCAGCTTACGAGCCATACCGGTTGAGAAACGCTGATACATGTCATTAGCCCTATCTGATAAGCCCATTAACTCCAGGAGCTCCTCAATGCGCTTCTTAGCGTAATCCATAGGCAGCCCATATAGGGTTGCATAAAATTCCAGGTTCTGTCTTGCGCTGAGCCTCCAATCAAAGCCTCTTGGATCACCTAGAACTGCCTGTAAATTCTTTAAAACCCTGCTGGGCTCCTTTATAATATTATAGCCATTCACATAGGCTTCTCCACCGTCCGGCAGAACAAGCGTGCAGAGAATCTTTATAAGCGTCGTTTTTCCAGCACCGTTAGGTCCCAGCAGCCCGAAGACTTCCCCGCGATAAATCTTTAAATTAACCCCGTT
>CAYPJR010000083.1:0-6150 GCA_964411115.1 uncultured Candidatus Bathyarchaeia archaeon
AAAGTGGTAATAGAAAATGGCTCTGGTAAAAGTTGACTCGCAAAGGAGTATATATTCCTAAAGAGATACCGTTTAAGGCGGATAAAGTCATCATCATCGTGCCTTACGGCGCATTTCTCCTGTTGATCCCTGTTCCGGAAAAGGTAATTGAAATAGACGTTAAGGATTCAATACAAGAAAGGCAACGATGGAATACCATAAAACCATTGAAGAGAAGGGCTGAGGAAAAAGTTAAGGAAGAAACGGCACTGAAATTGAAAAGCTGTGAGCAAGACTAGGTGAAAGTTTTTGCTTCTGGAATCCGACATATTCATCGCCTATTTGAAAAGGGAGGGCTGGCTGAAGAAACAGCAACTGCAATAATAGAAGCCGTAGAGAAAGGTCAGATAAGTCCGGTTTAAGCTTCAACAGAAATCTTCCATGAGCTGTACCATGTATTCTCTGATTATGCGCATCTGCAAACAATCATGGCGAATGAGGCGAGAATAGCCGCAATTAAAAACTTAACTTTTATCATGCCAGATTACGCCATATATCTCGCCGCATTAAGCATCATGGACACTTATGGAATAACGTCCATATTCGACGCCATATACGCGGCCACAGCCCTAAGCGCCAACGTACCGGATCATATTATAATATCAACCGACAAAAAATATGACGCTATAAAAGGGCTAAAACGAATAGACCTGCAAAAACTCAAAATTTAAGACTTAAAATGCGCGTCGCAAGCATACATTAACCCGTTCGCGCAAGTGTGAAGCGGCGAAATTAGAGAAGATAAAGGTAATGAGTAATTACGATGTTTTGAGGGCTTTATGGACGTATATAGCTGTGAAGAGCACTATTGATACAAGCGCTATTGCGCCGCTTGTGGGAATGTTGAGGTTTATGGATAGAATTATTCCCGCAAGTCCGGATGAAACTGCTATTATGAAGGATGCCGTGAGCATTCTGCTTATGTTTCGTGTTATAAGTCTTGAGGCTGCTGCTGGAATTATGAGGAGCGTGACGGATAATAATACCCCGAGCGCTCTGGCGGCTACTGCAACTGTTACGGCTGAAACCGAGAAGATCAGTAAATCATACAGTTCAGCCTTAAGCCCAAGCGCTTCAGCTGTTTCCATATCGAAGCATACGTAAATGAACTCCCTGTAGAATATTACTGTGGCTACGGCTGCGGATGCCGAGACCACCGCTAAGCTTAGCAGATTGGCTTCGGATAGCAGCAGCAGATCGCTTATTAAGTATCCGTCGACGAGGACCCTTTTATCCGCTGGAAGATAGCTTCTTACAACAGCATATATTGTTACGCTTATAGCCAGCGATACGCTCAGCATCATCCCTAGGGATTGCTGTCCGCTTTTCCCCATGTATGAGACTAGGATTGATGTTGCCAGGCAGAAGACTATGACCAGCGGGAATGGATCGAATGTGCTTGAAATGAATGTTTGTATTAAAACGCCTAGGGCTGCTCCCCCCAGCGCAGCATGCGATATCTCAGGGGTTATATATAGTGATCCTCTTAAAAGCATTATTACCGATATTGGTACTGAGAGTGAAGCGAACAATAAGCCCAAAACGGCTCTTAAAATGAATGGGTCAAGCATGTTTATCACCTAAAATGATCAGTTGTCTCCCCTCTTTCTCGATTGTTTTCAGGCATGGGTAGATGGGTTTAAGCTTGTCTTCGCTTAAAACCTCATGCGGCTCCCCGTAAACGCATATGCTTCTGTTTAAGACCAATATTTTATCGGCTAAGTCAAGAACTGGGTCAAGCTCATGCTCAACAATTATTATTGTCCTCCTATTCTCCTTAAGCATTTTAAGGATGCTAAGCAGGTTCTCCTGGCTTTCAAGGTCTAATCCGGCGAAAACTTCATCCAGAAGTAGAAGGTTTGGATCTGATGAGAGCGCTCTGGCTATTAGAACCCTCCTTTGCTGTCCACCGCTTAACTCGCTGAATATTGATTTCCACTTATCCTCCATACCCATATAGGCTAATGATTTCCTGGCGTACTCAACATCTTCTCTTGAAATTGATCTTGGGAATCTTTTTCTAAGCAGCACCCCCATTAAGACAACCTCGCCTACTGTCAGCGGGATTTCGTATGAAATCTTATCTTTTTGGGGAACATACCCTATCAGCCTTCTAACCTTCTCCCCATCCCTGAATGGATTTAATCCGAGAACCTCCGCTTCACCTTTAAACGGCTTGACTAATCCTAGCAGAACCTTCAGTAAAGTTGTTTTCCCAGCGCCGTTTGGTCCAACAATCAATATTAAGGATGGCTCATCAACGCTGAAGCTAACGTTCTCAAGCACTATTTGGTCGCCGAGCCTAACTGAAATATTTCTTACAGAGACTATGCTCATAGCTTGCTCCGCCCCTTAACCAGCAATATTGTTTCAAAAACAATTATGATTAGGAAGATTAGCGCGGCGAAAAGGTAGATGTTAAATCCGCTGTTTAAAGGTTTACCTCCTGAAAGTAGGGCGCCGTGGACTTGCCCGGCATTATAATACATTATTGCATCATATTTTTCTAGGGCTCCTGATGAGACAGCGATAACGTAAGCTATTGGGCATCCTGTCTCCTCAGAGATCTCTTTAACGGCGCTTTGAACATTCTCCATTAAAATCGCGTTTTCAGAAACAATCATGCAGGAGAATCTTCCAGTTCTGAATCCATCGTAGATGATTCTTAAGGATTCTGGGCGCATATATTCCCCTTCGCCTATAAGCGTGGCTTCCACCTTCAAACCCATTGCTTCAGCAATATAATGCTCAGCGTAGAAGCCTATTACGACGCTTCTATTGGTTAAACCATGCTTCTCAGAGAGCTCGCTGAGAAATCTCTTAAGGACATAGATATCTCTCTCGAAGAGAAAAAAGTTCTCCTGAATTTTCCGGGATAAGCCTGGCTTAATTTCTAAAACCTTGTTTCTTATGGCTTCAGCTATTGTAAGCGCGTTATCTGGGAGAAGCCAGAAGCCGTGAATATTTCTCTCCCCATTAAGATTGAGCAGTTTGATGCCCTCTAAATCCAGGAGATTCAGCGAGATAGATTCTTCCGGAACTTTTCTCTCTCCGGCAACCCTTTTAACAAGATCTTTCTCCCACATCATATGTCCAGTTATAACTATTAGGTCGGATTCCTGAGCTTCTTTAATAGTGCTTGGCGTAAGCATAAAATTATGCGGGTCAGATCCACCGGAAACAATCGAGCTGACTTCTCCAGCGCCATTAACTATTGGGGACACTATTGACTTAAGAATTTCAACCGTAACTATCACCTTAATCCGCTCATCATCCTGCTTGGCAAAGATTATGAGTGGGTTATAAACCAGCGGGGAGGCGATGAGCATTATGAGGCAGATTATTTTTCTGGGCAGCATGAAACCCCCTCCGGGATGCAGTTGTTATGCGGACACCTTTTTGGATGACCGAGGATCTTGCACATGGAATCAACGATCTTCTCCGGAAGATAAAGCTCAACCCTGCTTGCGCATTTACATGCCTCTTCCAAGCTGACTGAGAGAACCTCATAGGCGTATGTTTCGAAAACCCTATGGTTTCTCAATATCCTGTTCACCTCAATGATCCCTCGCTCCGATAGGCTCACCCCCCTCCAGGGTTTCCTCCTAAGCATACCCTTCTCACAGAGTTTCCTAAGAGTTTCACTTGCAGTAGCGCATGAAACGCCGAGGGCGTTTGCCACTTCAAGGCTTCCAACAGCGTCCCTATTAGAGAGCAGATTGAACACGACCTTTAGATACTCCGCTTCCCTCTCAGTTAACCTGCTGGATATATATTAAACCTCCATGAAGTTAGGTTCAACCTAATTTAGGATAAACCTAAATTTATATATTTCGCGTCTGCACCTAAAATTTTCTTTCCATGAAAGAAGCGCCCTAGTAGCCTCTTTTAATGAGATCAATCAATAATTATGGGTTTCCTCCCAATATTTTTAAGCGTCACATTGCCCCTTCATTTCGCGGCGAGCATGTGGGTTGCATATATCAGCGCGGCCATCCCAATGAGGTTGATGAATATGTCCAGCGATGGGCCAGCGGCGTCCTTCAATGGGTCTCCAATTGTATCGCCTATGACTGCTGCAGCGTGAAGCATGCTCCCCTTATAGGATGGGCTGCTGGCTTCAACAGATTTTTTAGCATTGTCCCATGCTGCGCCGCTTATGCACATGAGCAGAGCCATAGGTAAAACCGTAACTAGGTTTCCAGCTATTAGTCCACCCATGGCTTCCGGGCCGAGCAGTAATCCCACGGTGAAGGGCACAGCAACTGAAAGGGCGGCTGGATAGAACATGTTCTTTATGGCTGCTTTCGTGCTTATGTCGATGCATCTAGCGTAATTGGGCGTTACGCTTATTTTTTGACCCATCCTAAACTGCTCATGTATCTCCCCGATCATTGCGTAAGCGGCTCTGCCCACCGCCCTTATAATTAGTGAGCATAGGAGGAAAGTGAGCGTTCCGCCGATGAGCATGCCAGCAATTGTCAAGGGGTTAGATATGTCAAGCGTCTTGAGACATGCGGCGTTCAGGTATGCTGAGAATAGGGCTACCTGGGCTAGAACCGATGTTCCAACAGCATAGACTTTGCATACAGCCTTCGTCATGTTGCCAACAGCATCAAGGCTGTCCATTATCCTGCGTGATTCAGGATCAGCCCCTGACATTGCTATTAGCCCATTAGCGTTATCAACTATTGGACCGTAAGAAGCCATTGAGATTAATGTTGCGTTTATTGAAAGAAAACCCACTGCTGCAAGCGTTATTCCATATAATCCTTCGAAGCGATATGCCAACAGAATTGTTGCTAAAAATATTATTGTCGGTATGGCTGTGCCTTCTAAGCCAACAGTAAGCCCAGACAGCACATTGAGGGCTGGACCGGTCTCGGATGCCTTCACTATGCTATCAACCGGCTTTTTCATTGGTGAAGTGTAATATTCAGTCACATAGGCCAGCAGCACCACCGCAATTATGCCCGTTAAAACAATGTAGAAGGCGTTTAGACCGTTAAAGATTATCCATGAAAGTATGGCTGAAGCTAACGCTGTGAGAGCTGCCGAAAAATACATTCCAGCATTTACTAGTCGCTTAACATTTATGCTTTTAATCCTTATAAAGAATGAACCTATCATTGAAGATATTAAGCCTGAGCCTAAAACAAGCAATGGATATGCTATGCCGTTGCTTCCATATATTGAGGCGCCGAGAATCATCGCTGCAATCAATGTGCAGACATAAGACTGGAAGACATCTGATCCTGTGCCTGCAATGTCGCCGACGTTATCCCCAACCTGGTCAGCTATTACTGCGGGATTACGGGGGTCATCCTCGCTCAGCCCAACCTCAACCTTCCCAACAAGATCTGCACTTATATCAGCGGCTTTAGTGTATATTCCCCCGCCTACACGTGCAAATAAGCCCACTAGGCTTGCGCCGAAACCTAAACCTATAAGCATTGATGGGTCATCATATCCCATGCTGAAGAACAAAGCATGCAGTCCGCTGACAACAAGTATTCCAAAACCGGTCAGTATGAGGCCTATCGCTGTACCTCCCTGAAAGGCTGTTTGAAAAGCTTTATGAATCCCATGCTTAACGTTCTTTGCGGTTCTGAAATTTGTGTTAACCGCGATCACTGTGCCTATATACGCTGAAAGGGCTGAGAAGATGGATCCAACAGAGAATGTTAGGGCGGTGAATAATCCGAAGATTAAGCCTATAATTACGGCTAGGATCACGCTGAAAATTGAGACTGAGAAGAACTGCCTGTTTAAATATGTCACGGCGCACTCTTTAATTAAAATTGAAAATTTAAACATTCTTCCATGGTCTCTTCGCCCATGGAATATGCGGTAGGCTACGAAGGCGGAGAATATTTGAGTGAGGATGCTTACTATCGGCGCAGCAATAAGCGCTATTACATCTATGCCCATTTCCATCAGTCCGCATTTGAGCCAATTGATTTATTCCTCTATCCGCATGAGCGAAGCATAATATTTAACGGTCCCAGATAAAAATTTTTTGAACATCTTCCATTCAAGTTGAAAAATGGAGGGCGTCATTATAGAAAACCTTTTAAGTGAACATGCTTCTTTAACGCAATATATGTCTGA
>CAYPJR010000084.1:0-6076 GCA_964411115.1 uncultured Candidatus Bathyarchaeia archaeon
GCAGTTGATATCGTAACCGACGCCTCCTGGGCTAACCACGCCCTCCTCATAGTCTGTTGCTGCAACGCCGCCTATTGGGAAGCCGTAGCCTTCATGTCCATCCGGCAGGGTTATGGAGTATTTGTATATGCCCGGTAGATAAGCGACGTTTGCGCATTGCTCCAAAGTTTTATCAGTCTTCATCTTCTCAAGTAAATCATCATCCGCGAATACGATGCCTGGAACACGCATGCCGGGCTTGTACTTCGGTATCCGCCAAATATATTTATCCACCCTCTCTAATGGAACGCTCATGCGGATGCACCTTACTATTAGGTACTAAAGGGGAGAACATCGATATAAATGTATAAATGGATGAGAATTATTTACGCTGCCCGATGATCCGCAAATGTTTCAGCGGAAGAAATAGGGATATTAAAAGTATCATGGATGTTATGAAGGTTCCGAGAAAAGCGAGGAAGGGTAATTTCGGATCTATGCTGAACAGGTATCCAACCACCGTCGGCGTCGGCATATTTATAAGCGAGGATAAACTCACCGCTATCGATAATATTTTAGCCCTAGCCCTACCGTCAACTATATCTATTTGGTTTGCCAGGAAGGTTCTTGAAACCGAGAACGCCACGCTTGAGTAAACGCCCAGCATAAGCCCTGAGAGCAGAGCCATAGGCAGCGATCTACTAGGCGAGCTTATGAATAATAGCATGGCTAGGGATCCTAAACAATAACCGGATATGAGGGTTTTTATGTATCCGCCTCTCGATCTGAGCTTTGGAACAACAATTATAGCCATTATTAGCGACACTATTGAAACGGAAGATGGGAAGATTGAGGCTGCCTCCTCGCTTAAACCTAGCCCCCTCTCATTAATTAAGTACAGCGATATATATGCGGAAGAAGAATTGTAGAATCCGATCATTATGTTGATTAGAAGCATAGTTAATATGGCGCGGTCCTTCTTCGCTAACAATAGGGAATTTATGTATCCCCTAAGCCCTGAAAAAGATTCATCCCCCATTAGTTTCCGCCCAATCTCAGGCTCCCTTAAATAGATCTGTCTGACTATGTACATGATTATGAATGAGCAGAGGGCTAAAGTGAAAAGCATCCTACAACCGGCATCCAGACCATAAGTTCCGATGATAAATCCGGCTACAGGCGTAGTTAATGATCCAACCGTGAATATGGCGGAGATAGAACCATAAATGAATGATCTAAATCTGGGCTCCGTGTCTTCGACAAGTAAGCATTCCCAAACTGAGTAAACTATTGATGCGCAGCCCTCTATTATGTAAGCTAAGAGCGCATGCCATATATTTCGGCTGATGATCCAAATCGCTGATGATGATAACCAGCATGCGCTGTCAAAGAGCATAAAAACCCTTTTTCTGCCGAACCTGTCAGCCATGTATCCGCCGAGCAGCGGGAAAACTATTAAAGAGCAGTTGAAAATTGTTATTAGAAAACCTATCTCTAACGCTGTAAGCCCAATAATGGCGCTTAAAAAAATCGGCCTATAGAAGAAGATCCAGCTCATGGGAATGCTCCAAAAAGGCTCCGTTGCTATTAGCACCTTAGCGTTTCTACCGAGCCTTCTCTGGGACTTCGCTAACATTGTTTTGCCGGTTTCCCCTCCATTTTGCTAAAGATTGATACAAATAGAAATGATGAATTTAATAAGTTTACGGGAGATACAGCGGCTCAGCCATTAAAATCCCTTTCTTAAGCATACTTTTGACAATCATTCCCTTTAGATTCGCCCTCTACTGGTTGACGCTCTCCACAATCAAATCTGAGAGGTTTTTCGCTTCAGTTAAGCCGCTTGCGACGGAATTTTAAGCGGTTTATTCATGTTTTCCAATCAATTTTTATGTTTTCAGGTTTAGTGTACACTTTGATTAGGCTGGTCACTATTATGAGAAGCCAAAGCGGGGCCATGACGAAGTAGAAAATTGTGAATTCTATGGGATTAAAATGAAAGCGGATCCTTCTGGCGAAAATATAGAAAATGGTTGAGGAAGCTATTAGATTTCCAATCACGATGAGGAAGCTTTTAAGCGTAGATATCGTTGTGGAGGTTAGAGCTGTCGGAGGTAGAAGAAGATTGGTTTTTGTTGATAATAGAATGAGTGAAACATAAAGCATCTTCGTATATAAATCGTCGGGCATAAAAAGGTTCATTAGCAAAAGTGGTAAAGCTGGAAAAATGAAGAGCAGAGAGGGAATGGCAACTTCAGGATGCTCTTTAAGAACACGCTTAAGCAATTTGAAGTTTTCCTTAAACCAGAAGGCTGCTCCAATGCCCCAGCGTTTCCGCTGGTTGAACCATTCCCTCCATGATGAGGGCACCCTAGTGTAGGCTGTTACTTTATCTATAAATTTAAAGCGCACATTATTAATAAAGGATCTCGTCGCTATATCCAGGTCTTCACATATGACCCTCCTAAAGCCGCCGAGAGCCTCAAATGTTTCTCTTTTAATTGCGAATGCAGCGCCATTAACGCCTAGGCATCGCCCTATCCTGCGTGAAAAATACCAGCTTGTTAGATTGAAGCCTAGGTAATCGTAGCATGCAATTCTAGATATAAATGAGTCTTTAATAACCCCCTTCTTAACCTCAACTATCTCAGCGTCTTCCATTTCTTCGGCTATTGCCTCAAGGAAGCTTCCACCATTCTCTTTAGCATCTAGGAGCACATCTGAGTCGAGAAAGAGAAAAATATCTCCTGTTGACTTATTGATAATCTCATTTAACACGTTTGCCTTACCCTTTCTTTTGCCGTTAAATATGAAGTTAACTTTATCGGAAAATTTCCTGGAAATATCGAGGCTTCTTTGAGTCGGCTCATCCACAACAACGATTATCTCTTTATTTCTATATGGATCATCAAGGAGCCCGGTAAGTAAGGGCTCCAGGAAGCATGATTCTCTATAAACCGGAATGAAAATGCTTATTTTATGCGGCATATTATCTCATATGTTTAAGCGACCGATATTTCTGATTTTCGGTAATATCGCTTAAAATTTCAGTTTAAGCCAGCATCCGAACCGCCTAAGATTAGAAGGCTTATATGTTAATTATGGCAAAATATTTTTTAAATAAGCCAATAATGGAGAAAAGAAAATGCTTCAACCTGTAGGGCAGGAGAGATGGTGGGCCATTTCATGGGTTACGGGCATATGCCTATCTCTAATAGTTTGGTTCATTATAAATGTGCTCCTCTGCGTCTGGATTTATAGAGACGCTGAATCCCGCGGAATGAACGGTGCGCTGTGGCTGATAATCGTTTTCATAAGCGGAATAATCGGCTTAATCGTGTATTTAATTGTAAGAGGTGAGAAAACCCGCCGTCCATCACCGTACACTGCGCCTTCTCCAGTAAGAAAATGCCCATACTGCGGTAGAGAGATTGATGTAAGCGCTAATTTCTGCCCATACTGCGGTAATAAAGTCTCTACGTGACGTTAACCCCCGGGGGTTTACATATTCAGCGCGTGAGGGATAACAGCCCTGAAGGAAGAAGAAGTTATTAGCATACTTAACTGGATAGGCGGGCTGGTTTGCCATCAGAAAACAGAGCGCACGCTTAAAGCTGGAGGGTTATATTTACCTGTATGCTCAAGGGACCTTGGGATATACATCGGCTTCCTCATAGGCTATCTGCTGTTATCGTTACGTAATAGGCGATCCCGCGGGCCGCCTGACCTTTTAACCTCATCCATCATGATTCTGCCCTTAATAATTGATTCTTTAACCCAAACACTCGGGTTTAGGGCTAGCACTAATGAGGTTAGACTTATAACCGGCTTATTTTTTGGAACAGCCCTTTCGCCGCTCCTCATATATTTACTTGCATCTTTGCCAGCAAGCCGTAAGATTCCGCTGATCCGATCGCTTATTCCGGAAAATGTTGAATTTGACTCAAAGAATTTATGGATTGGGCGAAAGACGCTTATTTTAGGCTCCATAATTGATTTGGCGATCTTTCTCATGATTAGATTTGCAGAGGGATTGGAAAACCATATTTTCTATTGGATATTAAGTTTACCAGTGATAGGCTCAATAATATTGCATGTATTCATATTGCCAATTTACGTTGCCTCAGCCCTGCTGGCTCCAGCATTTAAAAGAAGAAATAATGATGAAACATAACGCTTCAACCGGGCTTACGGTGGTTAACGTGTTAAATCTTCCTATACCCGCCGTCATCATCGTAACTGTCATGATGCTTTTTTCAGCTTTCAGCTTCAGATTTCACGCTGAGCTTCTCTCATTCCTCATTAAGGCGGACTGGGGAAGCCTTCTTAAACGGAACGCTAGGGCTTTCGTTTCCTCTTTTTCAAAAAATGACTGGAGGAAGCTTCTGTCAAAGGAATTGAGGCTCTATCTTATTTTCCTCTTCTTCACTCTTGCCTTCTGGCTAGCGTCAAGTTTGCCTCCCCTCAGAGCATTTTTCCATGTTGTTGATTTTTCATCCTCATGCGGCTTAAACCTTGTGCCGTTCGATGAGATTGGAGAGTTGGGCAAGATTATTTTGGTAATCGTAATGTTTATCGGACCTATGTCTTTTTCAGTAGGCGAAGGCATAAGAGTACTTCGGGTCTTCATCTTAGTGAAGACTTTGCTGGGGAGAATTTTATAAGCCGCTCCACGGCTTCAGCCTTGAGCTTCCAGCTTTCGCCCCAGAGGGGGCCTTTATGACTTTCAGCCGCATCTTGAGAGACATATTCCTTAACATGTTCAATTTATGGGTTTGAATAATTTGAGATTCATCCGGACGCAGCGTTTCACATGTCCATTTATGTTTCTTTTTATCGGGATGTTTGGCGGCATAGAAATAGCATTATATATGATTCCATAAAATAATATTTTTGGTGCTGTAAAATGAAAATAGTGGATTTAAAGTGTACTGTAATAGAGGGTTATCCAATAGTTCGCATAGACACCGATGAGGGTATAAGCGGGCTTTCCCAGATTGAATCGTCTAAGCATTATATAAAGCCTCATGTTCTCTTCTATAAGCGTTTCATTTTAGGTCAGGATCCAACAGACGTTGAGAGAGTTATGCTTAGAATACGCAATTTAGGCGGCTTTAAACCTTGGGGGAGCGCCGTTAGCGCGATAGAAATCGCCCTATGGGACATCGCTGGAAAGGCATATGGGCTTCCAGTATATAAGCTTCTAGGCGGGAAGATCCGGGATAAAGTGCGCGTATACAACACTGGAATAGGTCCTGCGCCAGCCGGCTTCATGCCTGAAGACTACGCTGAAAGCGCCAGGAAGAGGAAGGCTTTGCCCGAAGGCTTTAAGATATTTAAGTTTGGCATAGCATTCCACACAAAAATGCCTTTGGCTGTTCCCAACTTCTTTTATGGTGAAGTGGAGGAAGATCTTCAGTCGCCCTACTTAAATAGGGGTCACCTCACGGAGAAGGGCTTAAAGCATACCCTTGAATGCGTTAAGGCTCTAAAAGATGTTTTTGGGGATGAATATGGATTAGCCCTTGATTGCGGGCCAGGCTTCAGCGTTCCTTCAGCCTTATCGTTGGCTAAAGCCCTGGAACCTCTGAACATCATGTGGCTTGAGGATATGATCACTGGGGATTATACTCCCTACACCGCTGTCGAGGCTTACCGCCTAATCTCTTCAAACACAACGACGCCTATACATACTGGCGAGCAAATATACTTGAGGCAGGGATTTAAAGATCTGATCGAGAATAACGCTGTTGACATCATAGGTCCGGATCCCTGCGATGTCGGAGGCTTAGCGGAGCTCAAGTGGGTTGCTGAATTCGCCGATCTCCACGGGATACTTATCGCGCCGCATGGTGTTGGCGATGGGATAATAGGGGCTGCAGCTTTAACCCAGGTCTGCGCAGCGCTTCCTAAGAACTTCATAGCCTTTGAGATGCCGATCATACAGCCAATCTGGTGGGATCTCGTTAAGGGTTTGCCGAACCCGCTTGTTAAGGACGGCTACATTGAAGTGCAGGATAAACCCGGGTTAGGCGTTGAATTGAATGAGAAAGCCCTAGAGAAGCATCTTCCAGAGGGCGATGACTTTCTGGAATAC
>CAYPJR010000085.1:0-6025 GCA_964411115.1 uncultured Candidatus Bathyarchaeia archaeon
AACTTCGTAATTTTTGAAGCTTCACGGTCACGGCGGGATTTAAAGAGAACAGCTAATTCATGATTTTCGTTACATGCTGACGCGCGAAACGGAAAAGCCATAAAAATGGAATCTGAGCAAAGATCATCCGCTACAACCTCATATGGACGGTTAGAGGAAGATACAAAATTTTGAGCTTAAACCCTTATGCTGGAAAACCTTAAATAAAAGAAACTTTTATTATCCTCCAATTAATGGGCGATGGGGCCCGCCCTTAACCGCCCGCTCTGGCGCATGCGGGCTGATGGCTCCTACTTTTATCGTTCAATAATATACGCCGGATGCGGTGGGAATGGTTGAAGCCCTCACTTGTCACATGCACTTTACTAAAGAAACTGATCGATCTAGATGCTATTGTAGGGTATATTTGTGAGCGGCAGAATCAGGATGGGGGTTACACATTTTGTAGATGGACGGAGTCGAATGCGCAAGACACATTTTATGCATTAAATATACTGAGTATGTTAGGTGTTCAACCGGCGAATATAGAGAAGACAATTAGGTTCCTAAAAAGTCTTCAGTATGATGATGGAAGATTCGATTCGATTAAAGTTGCATATTATGTTATTAAGTCGCTTCTAAGATTTGGAGAGAAACCATTAATTCCAGTAAGGGGGCTCACCGAATATTTACCTGTGCTAATAGGAAATCTTAAGAGCCAACATTTAGATGTTGAAACTCTCTCAGAAGTTGAGAACATATATATGTTGATTGATTTATGTGCGACGCTCAATATTGAAGTGGACTCTGAGAGAATCATTGAATCAACACTAGGGATTAAAAATGTTGATGGAAGCTTTGGAAGCGTTAAGCGCTCCAGGTTAGCTTCAACATTCTATGCTCTAGGAACCCTAAAAACTTTAAATTATAATATTGGCGAGTTAACAGATACTTTAAATTGGATTAGATTACATGAGCATGTTAATGGCGGATTCTCCTCTTCTCCCGAAGCGTCTCCAACCTATTTAGAAGACACCTACTTCGGCATCAAATCCCTTGAAATGCTAAATGAAGAGGTATATTATCCCAAGGAAACTTTAATGTTCATAGCTAAGTTCCAAAATCCTAATGGAGGTTTTAGAAGATCAATATTTTTGGGCATATCGGAATTCGAATCAACCTATCAAGCGCTCTCATCAATTGAAGCATTAATGCCATATCTCGAGAAAAAAGGTGGTTTAAATGCTAGAGGATAGGTTAATGCCGGATCTAGCTATAAAGGTCATCTTAAGCGGATTGCTGGATTCTTCCTGGGGAATCTTTCATAGAAGCACGATTGTTAGGCTTACAGTTTATGATAATCAGGTGAAAATCGGAGTTGGAGAAGGAAATATGCATCTCTGGGAGCTAGACGCCATAAGAGAGACTAAGATAAAACGTGAATGGGTCACCATTGATGCGCCAAGAATAACATGGGTTGAAGGCATAAAATATATTCCGGAAAGGAAGATTTCGGAAATGCCTAGAGGGCTGCTTCCCTTAAGAAATAAATACGTATATCTATTTGTTAGCGATGAAATGCAAATGATATTTCCAGCTTATAAATGCTTTGACATAAACTTTGGAGAACAATCAATACTCTCCATACTTAGCCCAAAAACCCTTATAAGAGATTTTGCGGAAGCAAGCCATCCGGTCTTTTCAGAAGAAAAATATTATGGAAGAGTTGAAAACGTTGAAGTGAAAGCGGAGGCACTAGCTAAATTCTTTAAGAAAGGATATGGAATCGGCATACTTAGAAAGAAGAACGCTTTAAGAAACAAAATCGAAGCTTTCCCATTGCTTGGAAGAGGAGATATAGAAATCATTTTCCAGCGGCTTAATAAATAGGGCGGATTCTTAATTTCTCCAGAGGGCTTTCGCCTTTAAATGCTGCAATTTAGGGTTCCATCCAGATTTCGAATTCTTTAATGCACATCTCCAGCCCATTGCTCTTTTCCCCTGAAAAGCGCTGATGCCATAAAAATTTTGGTTGGGAGAATAAGCGGGTTAGGACCATTTCCAGATTTTTCTTCCATAGAAGACTTCTGGCAGAATGAAAAGTCCGGAAAGCGAAGCAGCTATTGCGATCGCCCACTCCATCGGGTCATCCAGCCATACTGTGCCGAGTATTCCGAAGAACGGTACAAGTATAGTTGCTATAGCTGAGACTATAACGGAGATTAGCAGAAACTTGTTTGTGAAGGCTTCTCTGCCCATTCTCCAGACGCTGCGTCTTTCTGATCGGCAATTCCAAACAACAAATAGCTCCTGTAATGTTGCCCGCACAAAAGCCATGGTCCTAGCTTGCGCAAGTTTTTCCTCCGTTAATGGTCCCGGTAACAGATAATATTGCCAATAGAATAAGCCCCCTGTTAAAATAAACTGCAGAGTAAATGTGACTATTATTGAAGCCAGCCTTCCATGCAGCACGCCCTCATTTGGATTGCGTGGCGGTCTTTTCATAACATCTTTCTCCGGAGGATCCATAGTTAAAGCCAGCGCAGGTCCGCCATCTGTAACTAGATTCAGCCAGAGGATCATGCCGGCGGTTAATGGAAGCTCCAGCCCTAATAATGCGAATGTTCCTATTAAAGCAAGCTCGTCGAAGTTGCATCTCATGAGGAAGAACGAGAATTTGCGGATATTGTCATATATTGTTCTTCCGCCTTCAACAGCATTAACGATCGTTGCAAAGTTGTCATCGGCTAAAACAATATCAGCTGCTTCCCGCGTAACATCTGTTCCAGTTATACCCATGGCGATTCCGATGTCCGCCTGTTTAAGGGCGGGGGCATCATTCACCCCGTCGCCTGTCATGGCCACTATGTGACCCTTCTTTTTCAACGCCCTAACTATTCGGATTTTATGCTCTGGAGACACCCTAGCGTAGACTGAAACGTTTTCCACTATTTTTTCAAATTCCTCATCGCTCATGGCGTCAAGCTCAACGCCTGACAGAACCATGCCGTTCTTTAATATGCCTAGCTCTTTAGCCACTGCCACAGCGGTCAGCCTATGATCGCCAGTTATCATGACAGTTTTTATTCCCGCTTCCTCACATTTTTTAACCGCCAATTTGGCTTCTTCCCTAGGCGGATCTATCATACCTATTAAGCCAACAAAAACTAGGTTAGATTCCAACTCTTCCTCTTCAAATTTTTCTATCTGAGAAGATTGCAGCTCTTTAAATGCTACGCCTAAAACGCGAAGGGCATCCATCGCCATCTTCTCATTTACTTCCAGAACCTCCTTACACTCTCTTTCACTTAACTTCTTAATTTCACCATTAACAAGCAGGTGCATACATCTCTCAAGAACCACTTCAGGTGCACCCTTAACGTAAGCGAAAAGTTTACCTTCAGAGGATCTGTGAACTGTTGTCATACGCTTTCTTTCAGAGGTGAATGGTACTTCATAGATGCGTGGATAATCTTTTTCCAAGTCTTCTTTGCTCATTCCAGCCTTGGCAGCCGCAACTATTAACGCGCCTTCCGTTGTATCCCCAATAATGGTTTTCCCATCATATTGAGCGTTTGTGCATAGGGCGGAGACCCTGAGAAGCAGATGCAAGTCATCATCATCTTTAGGGTCTAAAGGCTTCCCATCGAGTAGGAATTCCCCTTTGGGTTCATACCCTACGCCTGTCACATCTACGATTCTGCCGCCTACATAGATTTTACGCACAGTCATTTCACCCTTAGTTAGCGTACCTGTTTTGTCAGAGCAGATAACCGTAGTTGCGCCTAGAGTTTCCGCTGAGGCTAATCGTCTCAGAATAGCGTTCCTTTTAGCAAGCTCCCTTGCACCTAGGGCTAAAGAAACCGTAACCACGGCGGGTAAGCCTTCGGGAACTGCGGAAACCGCTAAAGCCACAGCAGTCATAAACATTTGAATAATGTCAAATTCTTCATTGGTGGTTCCGCCGTGAATTTCAGGAATAATGCTCGTAAACCTTAAGAGTTCAAGTATAAAAATTGCTGCGCAGGCGATCACTATTATTATTCCTAGTTTTTTAGCAAACTTCTCTAACTTTTGCTTTAAAGGTGTTTCCTCCTCCTCTACGGCCTGAACCATTTCCGCTATTTTGCCAAACTCCGTGCTCATCCCAGTGGCTACCACAACAGCTTTGCCCCTGCCGTAAGTTGCATGAGTCCCCATGAAAACCATGTTCCTTCTGTCAGCAACTGGTGTTTTCTCATCGATGGCTTCAGTGCTCTTATTGATCGGTGTAGATTCCCCTGTTAATGCAGCCTCCTCGGTTTTTAGTTCAACGGTTTCAATGAGACGTGCGTCCGCTGGTATGCGATCTCCCGCCTCAATGAGGATTATGTCTCCTGGAACAACCTCCTTCGCTGGGATTATCGCTTCTTTTCCATCACGTAAAACTCTTGCTCTGGGCGCTGCAAGCTTTTTCATGGCTTCTATAGCTTTTTCTGAGCGATACTCCTGAACAAAGCCAACAGTGGCGTTTAAAACCACTATAACCCCGATTGTTATGGCGTCAAGATACTCATTGATGTCACCTTGGGAACCATGTAATGAAGCCTCATACCATGCGCTGATTACGGAGAGCGCGATGGCGATTAAAAGCATGATGACAAAAATGTCCTTAAACTGATTCAGAAATATCTGGAAGGGGGTTACTCGCTTCTTTTCCACAATCTCGTTGTACCCGTACTTTTTGAGCCTTTCAGAAGCTTCCTTACTGGTTAAGCCTTTCTGATCAACCTTAAGCTCCTCCATAACCTCTTCGATTTCCATAGCATGCCAAGGCTTAGACATCGCTGACATCCCTCAACCTTCCGGATACTAGATTACACAAATAACAACTTATTTATAAAAAGTGCGGCGGCAAGCGTCTCCTGCGCCCCATGAGCCTCTAAGCCTTCACCTTTTAAAAAAATTTTGCTTTACGGCATGAATAAAAATAAACCTAAAAATAGGGGCTAGCGCGCTGGAATTAGAGGTTTTAGGCAGCGCCCAATATTTCTAGCTTTTTAACATTTCATTTGAAATTGGCAATTGCAAATCTATTCGCTTTACACTGCTTAAAACCCATTTTTAGACCCCTGCAGTAATCAAGCAGATGGCTGAACTCATGAAGGAAAATGAATCTTACTAGGTCCTTAGCATCTTTGAAGGTCACTGTTTCAAAATCATATTTGTATCCGCCTGGAACTTTTCTAGTTCCAACTGTGAAACGGCATATTAAGGGATAGATGTTTTTAGGGCTAACTGCTACTATAATCAGTTTCTTGGAGGGGCTACAGAAGCCGCTGAATGGATGCTTACCGTTTTTCCATCTGATGATGACCTTCCAGTCAGATAAGCGATCAAAGTAAACCTTAACTTTACTCCTCACCAACGAGTTTCTCTCAATAATCCAGTACTCCCTATCCAGCAGGTCTCTGAGGGAAATGGGGATAGAGGTTCTATTCTCGAGATGCATTATTCTACCCGCCGGATTTTTTAGGCTGAAGCATACTGATCATTTTAGACGGTTTCCCATAAGCGTTTTTATCCTCTTCTTCATAATTATATTTGTGGTATGAATGAGGGCTTCAGCCTTAAGGAGGGCTGTTGAGCGCTACTATAGGAGTATGGGTTTCCAACCGCTCTTCCCTAAAGGCGGGATTAGATGCGGCAACTGCCTCATAGACGGCGAAGTTAGGGAGGGCGCATGGCTCTGCGCAATAGAATTGAAGAGCGATAATGATGATCTAATGCGGGGGCTGGGGCAGCTTCTTGAGGCTCTTTCGCATGGATATGACATGGCGCTGCTGGTTACATCGCAGAGCAGGGCTGAGCGCCTAGATGCAAAAGTTTTTCACATGACGGGAATAGGGTTAGCGGCGGTGAACAGTAAGGGTGAACTAACATTTATAGCTGAGCCTAAAATAGTGAAGTTCTAAATGAACCGTAGATAGGGCGACATAGCCGATCTATCCGTGGAGGACCTAGCTGGCATACTTCTTGAGGCTGAAGCAGCATGCGTGAGATTTTG
>CAYPJR010000086.1:0-5759 GCA_964411115.1 uncultured Candidatus Bathyarchaeia archaeon
CCATATTCTTTTTCCATTTTTCAAGAAATAAACGATCTACGTCAATCTCGATCCCTTGAGTTTTCTCGACAAGCCCGATGAAATCTAGGATATAGAAAATTGCATCAATAAGCTCTTCACTTATGAGATGCCAATCCTCGCCTTTCTTGTAGGCGTCAGCCGCCTCACCGAGCTCAACGAATGCCCAGAGAATCTTCTGCGTTAGGGCGGATTCATCGTTTGGAAATCCCTTTGCCTCCACAAGTTCCCTAACGAGCCTTTTAGCCTCGTTAAATGTGCATTTCTCCATAATTCCTCTTTATCCCCTCTGAAGCATGTTTATGCTGATTGCTTTAAGTGCGCGCTTAAATGATCCCCATCGGCTTCTTGAGGAATTCAAATATTTCCTCAAGCTCTTTAAGCTTACTCTTTAGCATTGTTAACCTATTCTGGAGTGGACTGCAGATTTTAATGTATTCCTCCTCGCTGATTTCGCCAAGGTTGTAGGCAACCGTAACCCTTTCGATTTCCACATTTATTTTCTTAATCTCTTCCTGTATTTGCTCCGAGTAGGGTTCTAGACCTATCGTTACGGACCTTAAGGTTTTGAATTTTTCATCAAGCATACCTAAATATTTCTGCCTAAACTCATTATATATTTCCTCAGTGAGCTTGCCCTTCTGCGATTCCAGAATCCTAAGTTTTTTACTGAAATCTTTTATCTGCTCAATTATGCTTCTTATTTCATCCAGAATTTCATCCACGGTCTTCTGCTTTTTAGGCGTCTCCCTCACAATCTTCATTTTCAGCTGCATATCTCGCCATGTGGAAAAACCAATCATGTGGGCTTCTAAATCACGGAGTATTCGCCTAATCTGCTCATAGTCTCTGTAGGATGCTGAAACCTCTATTGTCAATGTTAAGATATCCCTGTCTCTCATGCCCTTCAACTCGCATGGTATAAAAACTCTTTGACCAGAGCCCATGGCAATAAATGATACGTCAAACGATCCATCACCTCGAATCTCACCCTTAATTGAGTGATGATCTATTAGAGACCGCGGGATATTTCCAAGGGTTTCTTTAACATAGTTGTAGAGCAGTTCGCTGTTCTGAACGGTCTCCCTTATGGGCAATGTGAAAATAACTTTGTCCCCCTCAGTTATTAATTCACCTATTAATTCGCGGGTTTTCACCCTACCCATTAGGCTCAGGCCCTGAGCCCTTACTGAGGGAATGTAACCTCCCAGGAAGACCATTATAACCCCGGTAAAGAGAGCCACGAACACCGTGAAGACGGACCAGTTTGCGTAAGATGCTGGAAATGCCCCTCCGAACAGCGAGGCTAAATGAGATACTAATGTTACCAGAATGTAGCTGCCGAAAAAGCCTATGAATGTGCCCATCAGCCCGAAAAGCAATGTTTCAGTTATGAAGGTGAGGAAGGTGTTTTTGGGATCTAATCCTAAAGTTGCCAGCGTAAAAAGTTCTCTTTTTCTCTCCTCATAAATTGACGCCATAGTTACATACATCATTAAACCCGCTATGAATAATGGAATAAGATATGGGATAAAGCCAGCTATTGAAATCTCAAGAGACCATGTTATTAAGGCGGCTAAACCATTCTTATTCGCTACAACCGGAACCCCGAATGAGTAGGCGACCTCCCTGGCTATATCTGCCGGATCAAAATTATGCGCCATAATAACTGTGATCTCAGATATTGCAACAGACGGATCTTTTATTGAGTCTATTGGCAATAAAACCGTGGTAAACGCATGCTCAAATAAAGGAGTTCCATCTAACCTCTCAAAATCAATCAGCTGCGACTGGTCAAACTTGCCAACTACACGAAATGAATCTAAAATTCTAGTTCCGAGATGCGTAGCGCTCAATTCTGTTATTAAAGTTTCATCCACTTTAAGCGTTACGTAATCTCCAATTGCAACATCAAAGCTAGTTGGTAAAAGAATTACTTTTTCACCAGCGGAGAATTCTTTCCAGAAGCCTCTAACATACCTAGAGAAATTGTAATATTCATCCATGAAGTCCGGGTCAACGAGGACTACATCAACAATCTGCGGGCTTTCTCCAGCGATCTGGATGAGACTAACTCTGGAGATCATGTTTGCGCCGGAAAAGTCCGATCTTTTAATAATTTCCGTATAGCTGACATTTTTACACCATTCCTGTTTTTCAATCCATTCCACATCATGCTTACTTAAACCAGCTAGGTAGGGTTCGGTCTTCAAGATTATGCATGAAACATCTGTGCCAGGCCACGATCTCCTTATTCTGGTCTCCCTCGCCACCGAAATGTTTATGAAAAGTATGGAGGATGAGACAACGATTATTATGGTAACTAGGGTTAATATTGTTCGGAAAGGTCTTCTTTTAAAGCTCCTTATGCCCAATTGAACTGCCAGATCAGCTATTGAACCCCTCCTTAGAGAAGCCAGCGTCATAAGGAGATATATTAATGCGCTAATCATGAATGTTCCGATGAGAATGGTGAAGACATCTATTGTGGGAACAGGCGCATTAATTGCCCTCTCAATTATTATGGCGCACGCTATTTTCGACGCGGGATTAGTGAAAGAAAACACTAGCACCAGAGATGCGAATAGTATAATTTTAGTTATTAGCCTCTTTTTGCTCTCAGCAGGCTCCTCAAATATGAGGTTTGAGAATATTGAGGCCATACCGTAAGCAAGGAGGCCTACACTTGCAGCGCTCACGATCGCAAATATTTTTAAGTTTGACAGCCACCTCTTCAGATCCGCAGCTCTGCTTCTAAAGAGACTCATCCCATTAAGTGCAGCGTTATACTCTTTCCTCCAATAGAAATCTAAAGATCTTTTAAGTAGATTTTCAAGGGCTCCGTATTCCTCGGTCTCTCTGGTGAGAAGGAGACCCGTAGAACTGAACCATCTTATTTCATTATTAATTGAGGCGGTTTCCTTTTCTTTATAGAATTTAGCTGCATAGTGCATCCAGTTTATGAAGGAAGTGTTTTCATCTATTAAGATTCTAAGCGATGGATATGGATATTTTGCGGGGTCAACAGGCGCTATTTGTATCTCATAATTTAATGGAGCCAGGTAGCGGCTTTCATAAATATTCTTTTCCGCATCTCCAGAAGATATTTTCACGGCTGGTTTAACGGATATTATTGACCGTTCACCGGTAACTGGGTCGCTGTCCGAGATATTGACCAACTTGCTTTTAAGAGCCCAACAGTTAACTTTAAAGAGAACGTTCTCACCTAGGCTTTCCTGATTTATCCTAATCTGCAGGTTCGCGTATTTTATCTGGTTTGAAGCGTAGGCTGCTGTAAACTTTATCTCTTCAAGAAAGATATCGTTAACTTTTATCAAGGTATAATTGTCGGTTATAGTCAACTGCGTTAATCTTGGAGGAGAAAGCGAAGACTTATTGATGAATTCACCTAGGAAAACCGATACTCTGCCATACTCGTCGGTTAAGCGCGGGCCTCCCTGCAGGTCGCCCCAAACGCTTGAGATCACGGCTGACACTGATACATTAGTTATTGGGATATCTGTTCCGTACTCTCTTAAATGAAGCATTAACCAAACCTTAACTTTCCCATCGTAGCCTTTATTTTCGTAAGAAAATGCTGTAAGTAGCATCAGTGAAAATAATGTCAGAATGGCTAATGATTTAATGTTGCATCTAATGCTTCTCATCTCCCTCTTCTACCACCTAATTCCATAAGTTTCGCTTCATACTCATCCTTTAATTTTTTATATATTTTATATTCCACTAGGCCACCGCTATACATTGATTCCAGCTTCATTAGCATATTTTTATAGCGCTTATATTCCAAGGGCTTTCTAAGCTTGCTACGCTCTAACAATAAAGATAGCGCGGATAATGGTAGAGAAATTAAGAAAATGAGTATCCAAACGCCCAGCTGAATATTACATCGGATCACGTTTGCTGATTCCCCTCCTAAGCCGCCGCTAGCCAAAGTCACTGTTGATTTCCCGGAGTATATTCCGTTGAAAGCTGAGAATTCATAATTGCCGGAGGGAAGCATTATTGATGCTAACCCGTTTTCATCGGTTTCCAGCTCTTTTATAATTTCGCTAATATATCTGATTTCACCGGGATATCTGCTTACACCTATCTTTCTCACGAATATTTTGGATCTTGGAAGGGGCTTATTGTTTAAATCAACCACTCTGAGGGTAACCTCAAACACTGAGGATTTCAAAGCTAAACTGTTACTTACTTCAACATTTATAGTTCCAGAGTAAACTTCCACGTTCATCCAATCTACGAAGATTGTGTAGTTATCTACGTAAACATTATTGAACCGGACGTACCCATTCTGATCAGAATAGCCTTTAAAGGCTATATTTCCAGCGCTGTCCTGCAGAATAACGGTTGCATTATAAAGCGGACGCTCTCTAAGCGTTGACGTAACAATTTTTATCTCTAGACTTGTTCTGCGGCATTCTACGATTAGATGCTCCGATCTGGTGACATGCACTATTTTCTCCCCCATTATCTTGCTGTTCTCAACAGCGACCTTGTATGTTCCATTCCAAACATTATTGAAGGTAACTGAGCCGTTTACATCTGTTTTAGCTATGCTCACTAAAGACCATTCGCTGGCTGCAGGGCCAGAAGTGTTGGTTAACAAGCGATTTACCTGCTCGTAGAGGGAAACCGTTGCTCCGGATACGTATTTATTCTCCCTGTCGATGCATGTAACCTGCAGAGTATAGGACCAAGTTTTGATGGGTATAAGACCAGAATCATTAACGTAGACATGTTGATAACCAACAATTCTGCCATCGCTTTCAACTAGAATAACGTAGGATCTTTCATCCAAATTCAGATCTAAGTGTCCAGTGCTGTTTGACAGCCCGCTTAGAATTAAATTGCCATCCATATCGTATACGGAAACATTTAGCCCCCCAAGACATAGAGTCCCATCCCAATTAGTTATCAGCAAAGTCACGTTATACGTTGCTGTGCTAATATTTTCAGAAATTCTCAGCAAATTTTGATTAGAAGTGGGGGCTTTGATTGAGGATTGAAAATTTGAAAAATCTTCTCCTAGAACTGGGCAGGTTAAAAAAACCATGCAAAATATTAATATTATTAATGAGTACAATGATGATTTTTTAGTCACTATATTTCCCTCAGCAACTCAGAGGATCTGAATATTTTTAAATCTATTTCGTCAATGTAATTTCTGATTTCCGAGATTTCCCTCTCTATTTTCCTTAGAGAGCTCTGTAAAACGCTTATTTTTGATTCATAAATGTTTCTATCCATCTCTCCAACCGCGAATCTCACCTCAACCTCTTTAATATTATCCCTTATCTGCGAGGCTTGAAGTTCCAGATCCATTATTCTCCCAATCTTCTCTCTTCTCATAGATGACCACTTCTCAGAGAGGGCGGATAAACGTTGCTGACAGATCGTTTTGGCTTCTTCAATCTCCTTTGATGGAGACGCTCTTTCCTTAACTATTGATAGATAACGCTCAATAAGGGACAACTCCTCCTCAAAGGTTAAGGAAGATAAAGCTTCATCTATCCTATTTATTATCTCCTGCCATCTATAGGTCGGAGAGTAAACTTCTTTATAATAGAGGTCTTCTCTGAAAATGTTACGGGAATCTTGCTCCTCAAATTGTTTTATTCCTATTTTTTCCCTAGCCCATTCAATCTTCGCTTTAGCCTTCAGCACCTCCAAAACTTCTCTAATTTTAAATATTTGCTCTACAGAAAGGGATAAATTGC
>CAYPJR010000087.1:0-5527 GCA_964411115.1 uncultured Candidatus Bathyarchaeia archaeon
TTTTCAATTATTTCCCACCATCTATCCGGTTTCGGATAGTCTGGAGCACCCTCATAAACAACTATTGATGCACCATGCATTAGCGGCGCATAAACAATTGAGCTGTGTCCGGTAACCCAGCCGACATCAGCAGTACACCAGTAAACACTGTCTTCTTTTATGTCGAAAACCCACTGATATGTGGAGTTTATGAAAACTAGGTATCCACCAGTGCTGTGAACAATACCTTTAGGCTTGCCGGTTGTGCCGGAAGTGTAAAGAATGTAAAGGGGGTGCGTGCTTTCCACGGGTAACGGAGGAACATTTTCCTCAGCCTCTTCCATAACTTCATGATACCAAAGGTCTCTCCCCTCTTTCATGTTAACCTCCTGGCCTGTTCGTTTAACAACGATGACTTTTTCTATGGATGGGGTGTTTTTTAGAGCTAAGTCAGCTATTTCTTTTAATGGAATCGCTTTTCCTCTTCTATAGCTCCCATCTGATGTGATAAGAACTTTGGCTTCTACATCATTTATTCTATCAGCTAATGCCATAGAACTGAAGCCGGAAAAAATTACAGTGTGTATTGCGCCTATCCTTACTGATGCCAACATAGCAATTGGTAGCTCCGGAATCATTGGCAGATAAATGGCTATTCTATCTCCATCTTTAACGCCGAATTTCTGGAGAGCTGAAGCTAAACGGTTTACTTCCCTATGGAGCTGAGAATAACTGAGAACTTTTTCTTCCCCGTTTTCCCCCTCCCAATATATCGCAACCTTATTTCTTCTCCAGCTCTTTAAATGTCTGTCAATGCAGAGATATGAAGCATTTATGAACCCTCCTGGGAACCACTTTGCAAAGGGCGGATCCCATTCAAGAACTTTGTCCCAGCTTTTGAACCATTCAAGTTTTCTTGCTTCCTGCTCCCAAAACTCCTCTGAGTCATCCAACGATTTTCTATAAATGTCCATATACCTTTTTATTGGCCAATATTTCAATCTAACAGGTAGAGATTCTGACAGCGTTTTTTCAGATACTGAATCCATTTTAAAAATCCTCTCTACACTATATTTCAGCAAGAGAGAGCGCTATTTCATGCCTCTCTTCCCCGTAAATGTACCCATTATTATATATGTGTATTTCTGTATCTTTTCTGTTATCAAGTAACCGAATTATTTCTAATTCTATTTCCTTTGTCCAAGCGCACAATGTAATAATCGTTCTATCTTCTTCCTCTTTTATCATGAAGAACCCATCACCAATTAAATGTTTATTCATGGTTAGTACCTCTTTTTTCACCCTATTTTTAATGGCGATGCCTACTTTGAACTTTAATCTCTGGAGTAAAACAACAATATCCTATAGCATCAAATTCCTCCCTAATTCTATCCCACTCATTCTCAGGTATTATTTTTAGAGCTAATGGATAGAGTATATTGTTCTCCTTGTATATATGATCTCTTAGCGTTAAAGCAATGTACGTGCTTAACTCATTCACCTTATTAACTAAATAATTATGATCTAAAGCATTTCGCTCATCTAAAAGCTTTTTAAGAGCCCTTTTTCTCGCTCTTAAATCTTCATGTTCTAACCTCATTATATTTGGCGGCCCAGTTACTCCCCGCTCCTCTAATCGCGGAAAAAGAGATTTTTCCTCCCTCTGATGATGGTTCTCGACTTCAAGCAATAATTCTAATATAGGCTCCAGCTTCTTCAATTCTTCGCTTAATTGACCTAAGCCTATATTAGACCTAAGCTTTCCAACTATTTTCTCTAATGATTTAAGATTATCCAATATAACTTCATGTTCGGCCTTAAGTATGCTTACTGGATGATCTCTACCAACTTCATTATCCTCTCTTCTAATTGTAATGGCCTTCAAATGCATCTCACAAAGTCTTCTAAATTCTTCAGAATCAAAACCCTCTGCCATGAGCTCTTGCTCAACGAGAGATAAAGTTTCCGGATCTACATCACGTAGAAGCAAACGAGCCTTTTCCTCAATACTTGCTAAGTTCTCCTCTGACTTTAATTCTTTGAGAATTCTTTTTAACTCCTCTTTACTTGCCATATATTTCACCATGAAAATAATATAACGAAGTTATATATAATTCATTTTCCCGAATATATTCGGGAAAAATAAAAGAATGGCTAAAACCCATTAATTCTTCGGTGAAAGCATGTTTAATTTAGATGGCAGAGTAGCAATTGTTACAGGGGCTGGACAGGGAATTGGAAGAGAAATAGCTTTACTTCTGGCTAAGAGCGGCGCAAAAATATCTATCATTGATATTAGTGATAAGATTTTTGAAGTTCTAAAGGATATTGAAGCATCAGGTCAAGAAGGTTTAGCCATTAAGTGTGATGTAGCAAATGGCGGAGAAGTTGAGGAAGCTGTAAGAAAAGTTCTAGAGAAGTTTAATAGAATAGATATTCTCGTTAATAACGCAGGGATCTATCCCTTTAAACCACTTGCAGAGATGACAGAGCAAGAATGGGATAGAGTTCTGGATGTAAACTTGAAGGGGTTCTTCCATTTCACGAGGGCAGTTCTACCTAGAATGATAGAGCAGAAGAGGGGAAAAATAATAAATATAGCTTCGGTTGCGGGATCGGTTGTCGGCTTCATAAATCTTACACATTACTCAGCAAGCAAAGCTGGTATAGTTGGCTTCACAAGAGCATTAGCCCTCGAAGTGGCTCAGTACGGTATAAACGTAAACGCGATCTCACCAGGCCCTATTTTAACACCAGGAACAAGGGTTTTAGGAGAAGAGACCTATGAACAGATAAGAAAGAGCATACCATTAGGAAGATGGGGTAGACCGGAAGAAATAGCGAATCTCGTACTGTTTTTAGCAAGCGATGAATCAGACTTCATAACTGGGCAGAATATAATAATCGATGGCGGCTATACAATACAATAATAAAAATTCTGGGAAGGCATAAGCTCGTATAAAACTTATATATAACTTTGTTATAACATCGTTCCAGAGGAGAGACGTATGGTTAGTGAAGAGAAGAAATTGGGGAAACGTGAAGAATGCGATCATGATTGGAAGCCAGTAGAAACAACTAAAGGTGATACGCACCTAAAACTTATATGTATAAAATGTGGTGAGACAAAATTGATAGAACTCTTTCCCTAAACATAATAAATAATGGAGGAGGGCGTTTGGGTTGAAAACTGTTTTATTTGTTTGTGTTGAGAATAGTTTTAGGAGCCAGATTGCTGAGGCATACTTTAATATGTTTGCGCCTGAAGGCTGGACGGCTATCAGCGCTGGTTTAACTCCAGCTGAGAACATTCATCCGAATGCTGTTAGGCTTATGCTTGAGGAGGGAATAGATATAAGTCGTAAGAAGCCGCAGCAGTTAACTAGAGAACTTCAGGAGAAGGCTAACGTAGCCATAATAGTCTGTAGCGGCGCTTTATGCCCAATAGTCTATACAGAACATATTGAAGAATGGGACATGCCCGACCCTGCAAAAATGCCGCTAGAAGAAGCTAGAAAAATTAGGGATGCCATAAAGGAGAGAGTGTTAAATCTCGTAGAGAGGCTGAAATCTGAACAAATCCAATAATTTTAAGTCTGTTTATAACATCGTTATGTTTATATGCCGCGTTCTTCATTAATTATTCGGATGCTGTCATGCCAAAGGAGACCAAACATACTAAAATTAAGACGAGGGTTATTGCTGAGGGTACTGTGGCAGTAGCTCTATCAGTTATTCTTAAGGATATCCTTCCACCTATAATCCGCCTACCACAGGGCGGTTCAGTAAGCGCAGCTGGCATGGTTCCACTCTTCTGGTTCTCTCTCAGATATGGACTACGCGCCGGGCTGGAGATCGGCGCAGTTTATGGGCTTGTTCATATGGCCCTAGGCGGATACTTGGTCAATCCAGTTCAAGCGATACTTGACTATCCGCTTGCATACGCAGCGCTGGGGCTCTCAGGGTTATTCAGAGAACATCCAATAGTGGGCGTTGGCGCTGGAATTTTGGGCAGATTTATTTTCCACTTCATATCAGGTATAATATTCTTCGCAATGTACGCACCACAGGGAATGAATCCAGCATTATACTCAGCAATTTACAATGGAAGCTATCTGACCATAGAATTTATTGTAAGCTCAGCAATAATTTATATATTAGCGAGAAAATCTCTGTTTAGATAAACTTAATCCAGGTATTAAGAATGCCAGCGTCTCACTATTTCCATTTTAAATAATATATTGTTAGGCTTTTAATTATATAATTTTCTTAAGCTATTCCTGGAATCTGCAAAAAAGAGGGGGTTTTAAGTCTACTATGCTCCCTCCCAATCGAGAAGCCTTTTTTCGCCCTCTATTTTCTTTATATCCGTTATATCCTGAGTTACCTCCATTGTTCCCAAATATTTGCCGTTTTCATCTCTTACCGCAAAGTATCTTATGTGGATGAGGCGCCCGTCCTTTTGAATCCAAAATTCAGCCACGTCTCTCTCACCTTTTTTGAACGCTTCAAGTATCTTGTTTACTACATGTATGCTCTTCTGCGGATGGCAAAGCTGCACTTTTCTACCGATAATAGTTTTTGTCCTCACAAATATGCGCTTCTCAGCTTTGTTAAAAAATTTTACACGGTCATCTTTGTCAACGAAGGTTATTTCTACTGGGAGCGTATTCAGAATTGCTTCGATTTCTTCCATTGTTAAAAAGCCTGTTTTAAACTGCAGAGCGCCTTCCATCTCCAGTTTTTCCTCAACAACTGGTTTTTTAGTTTTTTCAATGCTTTTTGCTATTATCTGCTGTGGCGTGAAGCAGCAGTATCCAATTTCATCGAAATCCTCTTTTATCTGGCGCCACTCTTGCTCTGTAACCACTCGTAGAGCTACCGGGAATAGAATGTTGTTCTCCTTGAAGATATGACTTGAAAGGATATCTCTTAATGAGTCAGCTATTTCGCGTAGGTGCTTTTTAAACTCTAGAAAGTTCATGCTTGCAGAGTTTTCTATTAAACTTTTAAGTTGCTTCTTCTTTTCCCGGAGTTGGCTATGCTCCATCCACATTATAGCTGGTGGTTCAGTAATGCCGTGTTTTTCCAAAATTGGAAATAAAGCGTTTTCCTCACGTAAATAGTGTTTTTCCGCATCTAGGAAGTCTTCGGCAATATGTTCAAGTTGATGAATTTCCTCTCTGACTAAACTTCCATCCTCTGCTCTCTGGATCTTATCCGTTAACTCTGTGAGTTTTTCAACGTGCTGTTGAAGAATATTATGTTCTTCACGAAGAATATTTATCGGGTTTTCTGGAATGATCTCAACCCTCTGCTCTTCCAGCTGCTCTCTAAATAGGGCTAAATGCACATCGCAAAGTCTCTGAATTTCCTCTCTGGAAATTCCCTCTCGAATTAGTTCCTGCTCTATTTTTGCAATATCAAGTGAGCTTACACCTTCAATCACTTGTTTAAATTTTTCCTTAACCTCTTGCACGGAGACGCCGGCGTGTAGCTGTCTGATAACCTCTTTTAGAAGATCCCTTCTTTCTTTCTCAGAGATTCC
>CAYPJR010000088.1:0-1069 GCA_964411115.1 uncultured Candidatus Bathyarchaeia archaeon
CCTTTTTCTTCTAAGCGTTTTGCTATGGCAGCTCCATAGCGGACATGTTTGCCTGTGCATGCATCATACCATATTCTCATTTGGATGCACCATTCCGTTTTTAAGCGATTGATATTAGCACGGCAACCACCGTTGATAGAATGAATATTGAGGAGATTAATAAGACTAGTTTACGCTCTGTTGCTGGGCAGTAGTAGGCAATCAGCGTGGTTAGGCTTCTCCTATGTTTTGCTTTCAGCGTAGGCCAGTTTACTTCGAGATTAGCCCTACGCTTGAAAAATAAAATATTGATTAAGATTAATGATGAATTAATTATGTACGGGATTATTGCGATGGCTAATGTTTGTTCCATGTTCGCTATTATAGCGTAGGAAGCCAAAGTTATTCCGAGAGAAAATGAACCTGTGTTGCCGACAAAGATTTTACCCCTGAAATTATAGTATGCCAGAGCCCACGAAGCTATGAGCGGAACATATAATAAGGCGGCTTGCTCGCGCCCATGAAGAATGGAGACAGCGAATAATCCCGTTAAAATTATTGATGGACATATGGATTCCAGCCCGTTAAGCCCGCCGAGCTGATTCACAGCGTTTGTTGTTATGGTTACAATTAATGGGGCGATTACAAAATAGTAGAGCGGCCCAAAGTTAACCTTTCCCCAGAAATATGTACTCATCGTTGTCTCACCTTCACGTAGCACCATTAATGGCAAAGCTGCGATGATTGGTAAGAAGGCTTTATATCTCCATCTTAGATCCGCCCAATCGTCGAATAAGCCCATAAAGCCGCCGAAAAGTATGCATGAAGCTAAAGTTAGGGCGGACAGCCTATTCCAGATTTGAAGACCTTGAAGAATAAAGAGGTAGGTTACGGAAGCCAGAATATATACTGTGCCAAGCCCGTTTGGAACCATCGGTCTACCGGGCTTATGCTCATCCGGAGCCTTAGGAAACAGTTTTGTTATTCCCAAGATTTCATCCGCCGTCCTGCGGATCGCCGCTATGAATTTACGCTTATAGATAAGCCTAATAAATATTAGGCTTTCCAAAATAATCTAATTTATAAACGG
>CAYPJR010000088.1:1169-5510 GCA_964411115.1 uncultured Candidatus Bathyarchaeia archaeon
TTTCCAAAATAATCTAATTTATAAACGGAAGGGTTTGGAAGAGGTTGTCTGGCAGCCGCATTAGACTTCGATATTCCGGATTCATACTTTTCCTTTTTAGATTGCTTAGCGTGGGAACCGGCTTAATCTTCACGCTTCTAGTCACTAGGAATATTATGCTTGAGGAATATGGGGTATATAGCAATATAGGCGACACCCTATCCTACTTTACGTTAGCATCTGCGATAATACCCTTCTGGGTAACAAGGTTCACTGCTAGGGGACGCCTGGACTCTCCAAAAACGGGTCTTATCATAAATTTCTTAATAGCCTCGGCATCCGCAGCAGCATATCTTGTCGCTATACCAAGCATATTAAGTATGCTTCAGGTTTCCAGCGGGTATCTGCTAACTTATTCTATGGGTGTCTTTTTAATAATTGAGAATCATGTTCAAGCAATTTTAGAGGCAGCATTTTATCCTAAAAGTCCAGAGACTATTGCTTTCGGATTATTGGCGCTTGAGCTCAGCAAGGTTTCCTTAGGCTTCCTTTTTATAATATGTTTTAGGATGGGATTAATCGGGGTTCTATTTAGCCTTATAGCGTCATATTTAGTTCAAATATTATTTTATTTGAGGCGCATACGGCGTGAAATTCTCGGGAAAATTAGATGGGATTATGCCAAAGAGTGGTTTAAGGCTTCTCTAATAAATATTTACGGCATTATAGGCGGAAGAATTCTGACGCTTGCAAATATGCTTCTTTTCGTTTACGGTGGGGAATCAGCAAGAGCCTATTATGGCGCATCATCAGCCATAGCCTCAATCGTCGGCTACTCATCCTCCTTATCATTTGCTCTATATCCAAAACTTCTATCCGAGGCTGACCCTAACGATGTTTCATTATCATTGAAGATGGTTCTAATATTCGCAGTGCCCATGTGCATGGGCGCAATAGTTCTTTCAGAATCTCTCTTATTGATTCTGAACCCATTATACGCCGTAGCTAAGCCGATTCTGATTCTGCTATCTTTAAATGCTTTCTTCTCAGCGGCTTCCTCGGTTTTCGATTCCATTATAAGCGGCACGGAAAGATTGGATGCCGATGAAAAAATATCTTATAGAAAAATCGTTAAGAGCAGACTTTTTCTTTTGCAAACATTAATATATGCTCAGGCAGCAGTGATCGTGCCGCTTACATACGTGATTCTCGCCTTTGGAACTGTGGATGCTCTGGCAGCAGCTAAATATTTGGCGCTAATAAATGCCCTAGCCAACCTATTCGTTACAGTAGTTAAATATTTCATAGCGTTAAGATGCCTAAAATTTGATGTAGCGTGGGTTAGCCTCGTAAAGTATTTGAGCGCATCGCTGGTGATGTCTTTAGCCCTTTATTTAACCCCAACCCCAGCGAGGCTTTCGATGGTGGTGTTGAAAGTGCTTTTCGGTGCGCTAATATATTTCTCGTTAATTCTATTAATTGATAATGAATCTAGGAAAATGCTGAAGACAATTAAAGATTTCGCTTCAAAAGAGATTTCGAGGGAAAACCGGCTGAAGATGGATAAGCATGAGCTTGAAGGATAAGCTTGCGGGTTTACCTGCTCAATCAGATTTGAAAGCCTTTCTCAGAGGTTTCGACATTGTTGGGGATATAGCGATCATTAAAGTGCCAAATAATTTTGGGGATAAAGCCAAAATTATTGCGAAGACAATAATGGAGAGCCATAAAAATGTGAGGACAGTACTACGTCAGGTAAGCCCAATTTCAGGCGATTTGAGATTAAGAAATCTTGAGTGGGTTTACGGTGAGGAAAAAACTGAGACCGTTCATAGGGAGCATGGCTGCCTATTTAAAGTCGACTTAGCTAGATGCTACTTTTCCCCTAGGCTGTCTTACGAACATATTAGGGTTGCCAGACAGGTTAAGCCTGATGAGGTCATAGTTAATATGTTCGCAGGAGTTGGGGGATTCTCAATAGTGATCGCTAAACATTCAAGAGCTAAAAAAATATATTCGATAGATATTAATCCAGCTGCGGTTCAATACATGAGGATAAATTCGGATCTAAATAATGTTAAGGATATTATGGAGCCAATTGAGGGCGATGCGAAAGAAGTAGTTATATCTAAATTGAAAGGCATTGCGGATAGGGTTCTTATGCCCCTGCCTGAAAAAGCATACGAGTATCTTGATTACGCACTGATGGCTCTTAAACCCCAAGGAGGCATAATTCATTACTATGATTTTGAACATGCCGAAAAAGGTGAGAACCCAATAGAAAAAATAGTTAGGAAAGTTTCCAGTAAGCTCTTAATCTTAAATGTGGAATTTGAAATCTTGTTTTCCAGAATAGTTAGAAGCGTCGGTCCAAGATGGTATCAAGTGGTTTTAGACATGCTTGTGAAAAACGCTTTGAAAAGCGAAGCCCTTAGCGTCTAGACTTTTCCGGGGAAGATGACCCTAAATCTTTATTTAGGATCTTAAGCATATACTTTCAAGGTGTCTCAGATGGCTAAGATAGTTTTTATTGGCGCTGGAAGCGTTGTTTTTGCCAGCCGCCTGCTAACAGACATAGTTTATCATCCTGAACTTAGGGATTCCACAATCGCTTTGATGGATATCGATGCTGAACGGCTCGATTTAATAAGCAAATTTGCGCACATATTAGCTTCTAAATATGCGCCGAACATGAAGATTGAATCAACCTTAAACCGTAGAGAAGCCTTAGATGGCGCTGATTACGTAGTAATAATGATTCAAGTTGGGGGATTAGAGGCATTTGAACTTGACATAAACATCCCATTAAAGTATGGCGTGAGTCAAGAAGTTGGAGACACTATTGGACCAGGCGGGGTTTTCCGCGGTCTCAGAACAATACCTGTTTTGTTGGATATATGTTATGACATGGAAGAATTATGTCCTAACGCGCTCCTAATTAACTATGCTAATCCAATGGCTATTAACTGCTGGGCCATGAATAAAGCAACTAGAATACGGAATGTCGGCTTATGCCACAGCGTTCAGGGAACAGCCATGCAGCTGGCAAGTTACATAAATGTTCCTTATGAGGACGTTTACTACTGGGTTGCTGGAATAAATCATCAAGCGTTCTTTCTAGAGTTTAAATATAAAGGTGAAGACGCCTATCCGCTCCTTTGGGAAGCCATGAAGAGAAGGGAAATTTATGAAAGGGATAAAGTCCGCTTCGAGATGATGAAGTATTTAGGATATTTCATAACTGAATCAAGCCATCATCTAGGCGAATACGTCCCGTACTTTAGGACAACCGAGGAGAGAAGAAAAGCTTACTGTGAGCCAAGATGGTTCTATTTAGAAATATGTAAGGAAGCGTGGAAACCTCACTTTGAACATATAAAGAAACAGATAAGCGGGGAGGAACCGCTTGAACTGAGCCGATCGCATGAATACGGCGTAGACATAATATACTCGATGGAGACCGGTAAACCCCTACGCATAAACGGTAATGTTGAAAATAAATGGTTAATAACCAATCTTCCCCATGGATGCTGCGTTGAAGTCCCATGCCTAGTTGATAAGGGAGGCATACACCCATGCCACGTAGGCGATTTGCCATCACAATGCGCAGCCCTAAATAGAACCAACATAAATGTTCAGGAGCTGGCGGTTAAGGCGGCTCTAGAAAAAGATAGAAACGCAGCCTTACAGGCCGTGATGTTTGATCCATTGACGTCAGCTATACTGACGCCTAAGGAAATTGAGAGAATGGTTGATGAAATGTTTAAAGCCGAAGCGAAATGGATCCCCTTCTGAAAAATATTTTATCTAAAGATTCTTTTCTTGCTTTAGGCGGGTTTCGCTATATTTATAACCAGCAAATTAGATATGTCTAATGATCAGCTGTTGGGGGATTAAATGATGAAGAGGCGTTTAATGGATATTTTGGCTTGCCCAATAGATAAGTATCATCCGCTGGAGCTCTACGTGTTCGAGGAGCGGGATGAAATAGTGGAGGGGATGATAATTTGTCCAAAATGTCTGCGTTGGTACCCCATAAGGGATGAGATCCCGGAAATGCTGCCGGATGAACTTAGGGAGAAAAAAGATGAATTACCATTCCTTAGAAAATGGAAGGATAAAATACCTGAGAAAATACTCCTAGACGGAAAACCCTTCAACTTAAAAGGTGAAATCTAGGCGCTTGCCATTCATTAATTAAAGTAATTGATCAAATTCATTTTAAGGCGAAGCGTAATCCTACAGATTGCTTCAACGAGACCAGTTTACCTAGAAATAAAGCATGTGGATTTTCAGGGCTTTATTTATGAAATAACTGGAAGATTTCGTGTAATGAAATAATCTTTTGAACATCTCTTTTTC
>CAYPJR010000089.1:0-5398 GCA_964411115.1 uncultured Candidatus Bathyarchaeia archaeon
GAAAAACTTTTATAAATGATCTGTGTAAATTAAAAAACTAATAAAAACAATTTCTGGATTAAAGAGGTGGAAATCAAAGCCTATTTTAAGAAATAATTAAATATTTGGGGCTCATTGTAATAGTTTTAAGATTAAGGCGGCGATGAAACAATGATTAAAGCAGTCGTATATGGAAAAAGGGGGAGACGCTTTGGCAAAGGCTTTAGCAGAGAAGAGCTTAAGGCTGCCGGCTTAAGCGTTAAGGAGGCATTAGCCCTAAAAATCCCAGTCGATGTTAGAAGAAGAACTAAGCATGATGAGAATATTGAAGCCCTGAAACTTTACCTTAATCAAGCATCCGAGAAACTTAAGAGGAGCAATTAAATAATATTACAGACAAACGAGTGATTACTGATGAAGAAGAAAATATCCTATGTGGATCTAAGATTCTTTGCACATGCAACTGAAGATTCAGATAAGGTTCTGACAGCGGCTAAAAATATACTTCCATCTAAATACGTTGAGAAGATATCTTTCAGCAAGAGCAATTTAAAAGGGGAGTATGGAAACCCAATAATATTATTCAGGGCACAGATAAGGGAGCCTGAAATAGCGGAGTCGCTGCTGCATAATATCTCATTAAACCTACCGTTAATTGATAAGGAAGAGCTAAGCCAATATCTAAACCTATATAGTGATGGGGGAAGCCTATATATTAGATTAAATAAGCAGGAGGCTTTTAAAGGCAGATTTAAATTCTCCCAAGCTGATCCTATACGTATTCACGTAAGATTTAGGGCGTCGAAGATTGAGGAAATCAGGGAGATATGCCGAGCAATCGGGTTATTGCCATGAAGAGCCGATTCGTGGATCTGCATCTCCGTCCGCCTATAGATCAGATCGATAAGGTTCAAATGCTGATTGAGAAGTCAGCCGAGTTAGGGTACAGCATGGTGGGTTTAACATTCCCCACCGATGTGAAGAGGGAGCATATTGCACATATTCGTAAGGCATGCATGGACCTAGGCTTAGACCTTGTAACCAGGGTGGATTTAACGCCCAAAAATAGTAGAGAACTCCTTAGCGCCCTGAATAAAGTTCGGAGAAAATTTGAGGTTGTGGCGGTGAACTGCCAAAATAAAGAAGTCTACATACAGGCTGCTAAAGATAGAAGGGTTGATTTAATTTCGTCTTTGGGAGACTATAGGAGGCATTTTTTCGGCGTCTCAGAGGCGAGACTGGCTTCTGAAAAAAGCGCTGCTTTAGAGATTAACTTGACACCGCTACTTTATCTTGGGGGGTTCCGCAGAATTCAATTTATGAGCATTCTCAGAAGGGAGATTTCATCAGCTAGCAGATTCAATGTGCCAATAGTTTTATCAAGTGGAGCTGATAACCCGCGCCTACTTAGGAAACCCGACGACTATGTTTTTCTCGCATATCTCATAGGTTTCGATCCGCACGCTGCTAAGTTAGCATTGTCCACCAATCCAAGAAGCATAGTTGAGCGGAACAGAAGTAAAATGAGCCCAAACTACATATGCCCCGGTGTTCATTTAGTTAAGAGGGGTGAAGATTGCTGGAAAGGATGAGGCGGCGCTATATGCTAGTTAAAATTGACAGTGAAAAAGGTGTTGACGGAAGAGATTTTCAAAACGCTGTATGGTCCAGCATCATTTGTCTATTTGGTGAATACGGTGCCAGTCAGGTGGAGGTAAATTTAATTGAATATGATCGGGAGAAAGGAACCGCAATATTACGTTGCCCGCATAAGGCATTAAGCATTGTTAGAGCGGCGATGGCAGCTATAACTAGGATTAACAATGTTGAGGCTGCGGTGCATGTGCTTCTAGTATCGGGAACATTAAGGGCTCTTAGAAAGAAATCTGAGGAAATATTTATGCGTGGAAAGACTAAAAGCAATATGCTGAAGCAATCATAGGGTATTTAATGATTAAAGCGGTTGGGTGGAAAACTTTGGGCTCCACGGTTGCGGAGAGCGAGATTGCGAAAGATTTCTTCATCTTGTATAGGCTGGCTGAGATGGGGGCATGCAGTAAAACAGTAAAGATTTCAACAAGCGCATTGGCGAGGACATTGGGGTTATCGCAGCAGAGCGTGTCTAGACGTTTAATTGAGATGGAACGGAAAGGTTTGATACAGCGAACGGTTACTGGCGGGGGAAGCCTGATCAGAGTCTCCGAGCTGGGAGAGAATTATCTTAGGGGGATCTATCTAGGCTTAGGCGCGATCTTTGAAGGAAAACCTCAATCCATAACTGTTGAGGGCAGGGTATTCAGCGGGCTTGGGGAAGGCGCCTACTACGTTTCTAAAGAAATGTATAGGAAGCAGTTTATTGAGAAATTGGGCTTCGATCCTTATCCGGGAACATTAAATCTTAAAATATCAAGCGAGCAGAATGCAAAATTAAGAGCTAAACTTGATGCCTATCCAGGAATAGAAATTGAAGGATTTAAAAATAGGGACAGAACTTATGGGTCAGTTAAATGTTTCAGGGCTATAATAGAGGGTAAAGAACAGGGCGCCGTGGTCTTAGCCCTCAGAAGCCACTATGGCAAAGATGTTATAGAAATTATAGCGCCGGAATATTTGCGTGGGCGTCTAGGTCTTAGAGATGGAGATAAAGTTAGGGTGGAGGTGTTCGTTTAAAAGAGCAGCTTCCTACTTTTTGGTTAATTGAACGAGCCTTCTGCCCTTTGTGAGGGACGAAACTGATATCAGCCCGGTTATCTCCATTCTCATCAGAGTTTTATTCAACTCGTTGATGCTTAAGTCCTTATAGATGGATTTTAATGCCTCAAGCAGCTCAACATCTGTAAGCGAGCCTTTTTTCTCAAGAATCTCAACTATAACCATGTTAAGCGGCTGAATCTTCCAAGTTCTAGTTGAAGACTGCACTTTAACCCCTCTTATCCATGATTTATGGTTAAGTGATTAGCGGCGGGGTGGCCCTCTGTATTTTCCTATACTGTTGCCCAAAGCTCTTATACCAATTCTCCATATCCGGCGTTATGCTGGGGCCTATCTTCTTCATGGCTTCCTGGAAGTCCGCCATAGATACTTCTTTCGCATTCATGTCGCGGCGTAGGGCTATTAAGGCTGCCTCCCTACATAGGGCTTCTATATCTGCGCCAGAGTAGCCCTTAGTCATGCCTGCTAACATCTTAAGGTCCACATCGTTAGCTAAGGGCATGTCCTTCGTATGTATCTTAAATATTGCCAATCTACCATCCTCATTTGGCTCCGGAACATATATTAAACGGTCGAATCTGCCGGGCCTTAGAATCGCTGGGTCAAGCAGATCCGGCCTATTTGTAGCTGCGAGAACGACGACATCCTCAAGGGTTGCTATCCCATCGATTTCAGTCAGCAGCTGGCTGATGACTCTTTCGGTCACCCCGCTATCGCCGTATCCCATTCCTCTTCTTGGAACAAGCGCATCGATTTCATCAAAGAATATCACCGCTGGAGCCGCCATCCTGGCTTTCCTAAAGACTTCTCTAACGGCCTTCTCTGACTCGCCAACCCACTTAGATAAAACCTCCGGACCCTTTATTGAGATGAAGTTTGCCTCGCTCTCTGTGGCTACGGCTTTAGCCAGCAATGTTTTACCGCATCCTGGAGGACCGTAAAGAAGTATGCCTTTAGGCGGTTTAATGCCCATTTTCTTAAAGATTTCAGGGTTCTTAATTGGCCATTCAACAGCCTCTTTTAGCTCCTGCTTAACCTCTTCGAGATCACCTATGTCGTCCCAATGAACCGTTGGGACTTCTATGGCTACTTCCCTCATTGCTGTTGGCGTGATCTCCCTGAAGGCATTTAGAAAATCATCCATCTGGATCTCCATCTTCTCAAGAACTTCAGGCGGAATCCTTTCTTGCTCCAGATCTATTTCGGGCAGATATCTGCGGAGAGCTTTCATGGCTGTTTCGCGGCATAAGGCTGCTAGATCTGCTCCGGTGAAACCGTGGGTCATTTCGGCTAGCTTCCTTAAATCTACATCATTTGCCAATGGCATTCCACGCGTGTGAATCAGAAGTATTTCATATCTTCCCTGTTTATCCGGTATGCCTATCTCTATTTCCCGGTCGAATCTACCGGGTCTTCTAAGCGCCGGGTCCAGCGCGTTAGGCCTATTAGTTGCGCCTATAACTATAACGTTCCCCCTCTCCTTTAATCCGTCCATTAATGCTAGAAGCTGAGCGACAACCCTCCGCTCAACCTCGCCGGTGACCTCCTCCCTCTTCGGCGCTATGGCGTCCAACTCATCTATGAATATTATGCTGGGAGCACTCTGCTGAGCCTGCTGGAATATTTCACGGAGTCTGGCTTCGGATTCACCGTAGAACTTGTTCATTATCTCCGGGCCATTTATTGAGAAGAAGCTTGCGTCAGACTCGTTGGCTACGGCTTTAGCCAGCAATGTTTTACCGCATCCTGGAGGACCATGGAGAAGTACTCCTCTAGGCGGATCTATTCCAAGCCTCTGGAATATTTCAGGATGTCTCAGGGGGAGCTCAACCATTTCCCTCAGCCGCTGGATTTCCTCTTTCAGTCCGCCTATATCCTCATAGGTTATTCGCGGTAAGCCCTTGCCTTCCGGAGCCGGCTCCGGAAGTATTTGCAGGTTTGTATCATACGTTAACCTAACAATGCCGTGGGGTCTGGTCTTCATAACAACGAACTGAACAGGATGTCCAAGCATCATGACAAGCGTTGTGTCGCCCTCAACGAAGGTTCTCTCGAGAAGCCTATTCTTTACGAAGTTCGTGAAATCTTCATCTATGTTAAGTCGCATATCAACAGGCGCAAGAACAATGCTGGATGCATCTACAACCTCCGCTCTGCGAATGATAACATATTCATTTATTGAAACTCCAGCGTTCTTTCGGGTTATCCCATCTATTCTTATAATACTTTTGCCTTGATCCTCAGCGTAAGCCGGCCAAGCTATTGCCGCTGTTCTTCTTTTGCCCACAATTTCTATGACGTCTCCGGCTGAAACCCCTATTTTCTCCATTGTTTTCTGATCAATTCTAGCAATGCCCCTATAGACGTCTCTCTGCTTAGCGTCACCTACTCTTAGTTGAACCTCATTAACCATCCACGTCTTCCCCCTGCTTTAGGCAGTCTCTGTTTAATTTATGAATGTTAAGTCTCAAATATAAATTTGGTGTAAAATAAATGTTTAAGCTCTCCTGATCATGATTGTTTGTATGTCGCTTACTTCACTTAAGCCTCTAATGCTTGTTTCAACCTCCTCTAATCCGCCAGCCTTATCTTCGGGAAATACGATGTGGGCTATAAGCGCCACTAAGCCGAAGGCTATTGGCTCCTCATCAAACTTGTAAACTGAAGCGTAGCTAGGTAAGGAATTCTTAATCTTTTCTCTAAGGGT
>CAYPJR010000090.1:0-5323 GCA_964411115.1 uncultured Candidatus Bathyarchaeia archaeon
AACCCGCGACCCGCGGCTTACGAGGCCGCTGCTCTAACCGCTAAGCCACCGGGGCTGATGGTTGATCATCGTTATTGTTTTTGGTTAATTGTCAAATATAGTTTTTGCCGAATTTTATTTCTTCACTTTGCATGGTCTCCTTAATATTTATGTAAATGGAAATTATCGTATTAATGGTGATTCATATGCCTAGCGGCGATAGCGATTTAGTCATGGTTCTTGACTGTGGCTCAACAAACATTAAGGCTGTTATAGTTGATTCCTGTGGCAATATTCTTGCCTATGCTAACCGCCCTAATGCCCCTCATCCGCAATTGGGCGGTGCACCTAATTGGCTAATATGGGATTTAAATGAGATCTGGCTTAAAATATGTGAGGTTTCACGTGAAGCTGCTGGAAAAGTTGATTCTGGAAAAATTAAGGCTGTCACTGTTATCACATGGGGCGCTGACGGCGCGCCGATCAGGCGAGATGGCAAATTGACTTACCCGCCGATTTCTTGGCAGTGTCCTAGAACTCGCGTAATTGCTGAAAGATTTGAGGAGAAGATTTCAGCATGGGAGATCTTTAAGATAACTGGCTACCAGATAATACCCTTCAACACTCTCTTCAAAATTATTTGGCTTAAGGAGAACGCCCCTGAAGCTCTTAGAGATGCGCATGTCTGGCTTATGATGCCTGGTTTAATCGCCCATAAGTTAGCCGGAGAATTCTACATAGACCCTACGATTGCATCCACCATGATGGCTATGGACCTTGGAAAAAGGGATTGGTCGCCTACAATGCTTGAGTTATCAGGCATAGATACAAGCTTCTTTCCAGAATGGAGGGAGGCGGGAGAAATAATTGGGTATGTAACCGAGGATTCTGGAAAGAAATGCGGTATACCTCCAGGTACTCCGGTTATTACAGGTGGACATGATACTCAATACGCCATATTCGGTTCAGGGGCTAAACTAGATGAAATTGTGCTTTCAAGCGGAACATGGGAGATCCTAGGCGCAAGAATTAATTCATTTAACCCAACGAGGAGAGGTTTTGAGGAGGGACTTATAGTTGAGGCAGATGTGGAGAGGGAATATTGGAACCCGCAATTCCTCATGATCGCCTCAGCGGTGATAGAATGGATCCTACAGAACCTCTTCCATGAGCTTGGAGAAAGAAGGTATGATGCTGCTATTAAAGAGATAGAGACCGCTCAACCGGGCTCTAATGGGTTAATATTTATACCAACCTTTGTTAAGGAAAGCGGTCCCTTTAGAAAATATGGCACTTTAGGAGCAATTCTCGGTTTAACATTGCAAAGTTCACGCGCTCAAATACTTAGAGCCGCATTTGAAGGCTTAACTTTCCAGCTTAAGGAGGCACTTCGAATAATGGCTGAAATTCTACGTATAGATGTTAGAACGATCAGAGTTGTTGGAGGAGGATCGAAAAATCCAGCGTGGAATCAGATGCGGGCGGACACTCTAGGGCTTCCAGTTATTGTTCCAATTCAAAAGGAATCTGCAACATTAGGCGCTGCATTAATGGCTTTTGTCGGCGTAGGCTATTTCAGATCGATAGATGAGGCCTGGAGAAACTTCTCTATGGAGAAGGAAATATATGAGCCGGTTCTTGAGAAGATGGAAATTTATAATGAAGTGTTTAATAGGTATTTAGAAACTCTGGAGGCTCTAAAAAATTTATATGCAGCTAAACGCAAAGAGTAAGTGGATTAGTTTTTAAGATGCGGTATGAAGTATGAGTTCAATACTATTAACTAAAAATGATGTTTCAGCCATCATTCAGACCTGGCCGCTAACAATTGAGGTTCAGCATAAGGGTAAGCCGCTTATAAAACGAATGATGGGTGAAGTTGACTATGAATGCTTTGGGCATACGGGAGGTTTTCACAGCGTTAATGTTGAGGAGAAAAGTGAGGATTATGTGGCGTTGAGGTGCAGCGGCGGCATATGGGGCTCAACGAGGATTTCAGCAACGCTTAAAATACATTTAGAAGATCATCTTTTGAATGTTACTTGGGAACTTGATCCTTCAATTGACTACGTGTCCGACACTTGGGTAACAGCTGAGAAGACTCATTGGTACGGTCAGGGACAGCTCGGATATCAAGTTTTTCCATTAGATGAGTATATTTCAGAGATGAAGCCATTTCTAGCCAATAACATTCAAGTCCCATTTTGGCTGTCTAAAGCCGGCGTAGGTGTGCTTGTTGATAGCTACCAGCTTTTTGAGACCAGGTTTGATAGGGGGGTCACCATAAGAGGGATAGGTCCTAAAGTTTTCAAGTATTGCATAATCGTCGGCGAAGATTTTAGGGACACCCGCCTCAGATTCCTTAGGAAGGTTGGGCTTCCAGAAAAAATGCCGGATAGAAGGTTGCTAACCAAACCGATATTCTCAACATGGGTTGAATATAAGAAGGCTGTGGATCAGGAAAAAGTCGTGGAGTTTCTGGAAAATATAAGAAAGCATGATTTTCCATGCAGCGTTATACAGATAGATGATAAGTGGGAGAAGAACTATGGAGACTTCACATTTGATCCCTCAAAATTCCCTGATCCTAAAAGCATGGTTGACGCTATACATGAAATTGGATGCTTAGCAACGCTGTGGGTTTACCCATTCATCAATTATGAATCGGAAAACTATGATTATGCAAAAAACAAGAATTATCTTGTACTTGATCCGGAAAGGGATGAGCCTGCTCACGTAACATGGTGGGATGGATCCGGTGGACTGCTGGATATAAGCAATCCGGAAGCGCGCAGATGGTTTAATGAAAAACTTATGGATTTAAAGAGGAATTATGGTTTTGACGGCTTCAAATTTGACGCTGGCGATGGCCATTTCTTTCCAGTAGCTAGATTTGATGGTAGAATTGTTAGACCTATAAAACTAGGTAGAACCTATGGAGGGTTAACCTCAAATCAGTATACAGATGAATGGTTGAGGTTTATATCTGAGAATCACTATGACTTCGCTGAGGTTAGAGTTGGATATCTGGCTCAGCGTTTCGGCATTATAGCGCGTGAGGGCGATAAGGAGTCAACGTGGGGGCTTGATAACGGTTTACATGCGGCTATAACTCAAGCTTTAACCCTTTCACTTACGGGTTACATGTATATCATGCCCGACATGATCGGCGGCAACCAGTACCGTTATAGATGCGACAAGGAATTGTTTATCAGATGGGTTGAAGCGGCATCTCTAATGCCGATAGTTGAGTATTCGATAACGCCGTGGACATTCGATGAGGAAACCGTTGAGATAGCTAAAAAATACTCACTGCTTCATGAATCCATGGGTGGCTACTACATCTCTCTAGCAATAGACGCAAAGGAGAAAGGTGAACCGATAATGTGCCCATTAGCTCTCAGATACATCGAGGATGAAAACTGCTCATGCATAAATGATGAGTTTCTGGTGGGAAATCTGCTCGTGGCTCCTATTGTGAAAAGTGGCAGCTTCGAAAGATCCGTATATTTACCTGAAGGAACATGGCTTGATTTCTGGAGCATGAAGGAGATTAAGGGTCCTATTGAAACTGTTGCCGAAGCCCCATTGGATCGTTTGCCACTCTACGCGGAAGTTCACGACTCATGGCTAACCACGCTATTGAAAGAGGCGAGAAAGAAAATCTTTAGGCTTTAAGCAGACCCTCTTATCAGTTTTCCAGAACCTCTAAAATATCCCTCAACTTTTTTATTGTTGCATCCGGCTTATCCTCAATGTTTGACTTTATGGGTCTTCTTTCTATTAAGATAGCCTTCATGCCGACGCTTTTGGCGCCTTTAACATCCACATCCGGCGTGTCGCCGACAAACACCGAGTCTTGGGCTGCGACGCCTAGGTTGGAAAGCGCGATGTTGAAGATCGTAGGGTCTGGTTTACGCCTATTAATCTCGGCTGATATAACGATGATGTCCAGGAAACCCCCCAACCCATAGATGGAAATCAATTTATGGATGCACTCTGGAATGGCGAAGTTCGAAACTATTCCTGTCTTATATTTGCCATGCAATTCTTTAAGGACAGAGTATGCATCTTCATCCGGATAAATATAGCGCATAAACTCGTCAGAGAAGGCCATGGTGGCGTCTCTGACAAGTGGATGAGAGACATCGTAATTGTAACCCATTTCCCTCAATGCTAATGAAACCCTAATGCTAAAGTGCGGTTCTTCAAAATTACTGCTTATTCTCGAATATACTTCGCTGCGGGCTTTGAAGTACGCCTTCCTGAAATCGCTGAATGAAACATTGATTCCGCTAGATACTAGGAATTCATGAAGCCTTTTTAAGCATTGATCATAATAGTCCACGTCCTTTTGCAGTAGAAGAATCGTCTCGAAAAGGTCAAAAAGTACGGCCTTAACGCGCATCGCCGCATCACCATTAAGATTTTCCTAATGATTTTAAGCGCTATAGCATATTTATAGGGCTTCTTATTTTATTTTTACGCTAACATTTAACGCTGAAGGGGCGATGAAGGGTTGCATAGTAAAATTCCAGTATTGGCGGTTTTGGGGCGTAAAAAATCTGGCAAGACAACAGTGATTGAGCATTTAACGTCTGAGCTGCTCAAGAGAGGTTTCTCTGTGGCAACGTCTAAACATATAGGTCACGGAGATTTTTCAATCGACACTGAAGGAAGCGACACATGGAGACACTCGAGCGCCGGCGCCAATCCGGTTGTTGCTGTTTCCAACAATGAAATGAGCATAATATTTAAGGTGAAAAATCCTAAAATAGAATTTATTTCCCAACTATTACAGGGGTTCGGTGCAAATGTTCTCATGCTCGAAGGTTTCTCATCCATGGTGATGAACGATAAGAGCGTTGGGAAAATCATATGTGTGAGAAACCTTGAGGAATATGGAGAATTCATGAAATATGCTGTAAGCAACGTTATTGCTTTCTGTTCCTTTCAAGATTTAGGGAAACCGATGCTGAAGATAAGTGAGGATTTCCCAGTCTTAATTGATAAAACGCTTAAATTTATCGAGAGAAGGTTCAGGGTTCTCAACATTTTAGGTTCCCTCGCTGGCTTAGATTGCGGTAAATGCGGCAGAAAAACATGTGAGGAGATGGCTGAAGAGATCTATCTTGGCAAAGCCTCCATAGATGAATGCTTCCCATTAAGAATTAAATCCGAGCTGAGCGCCAGGGTTTCTATTTATGGGCAGGACATCCCGCTTCAGCCGTTCGTGTCAGAGTTCATACGCAAAACTGTTCTTGGGATGATCTCATCATTGAAGAATGTAAGCATAAGGGGCAATGAAGAAGTCCGGATAGAAGTTATGGGAAGAGGTCAAATT
>CAYPJR010000091.1:0-5083 GCA_964411115.1 uncultured Candidatus Bathyarchaeia archaeon
CAAATTCAGACTAAAGCAAATAAAAATTGTTTTTGTGTAGTTTTCGGCTTCGCTGAAATCCCAAGAATCTTCTAAAATTTCGAAATGGCGAGGGAATGAGAAGGGAATTATTCAAGTGCTAGAAGTCTAAAACTGAAAAAAATTGAGGGTTTACGCTAGGTTGCAGCGCTCACCCATCCTCGCTTTAATCCCCCAGCCCATTTTTAAGATTCTACAACTACCGCTATAAGGAGCAGGAAGAAATATGGCGATATGAGGAGGGCGGCTGACATCAGGATGATCATTATTGGCGCCAAATATCTTGCTTTCATATTAAATCCCCTGCTAAATATATGCGTATATATTCGCATAATTTATTCATAATTGTGAATAATAAAATTTATGTACATTTAAATCTATATAATTATGCCTGAATAATTATGCATACATTAAGCTGGGCCGTCGGTTTGTAACGAAAAAGATTCGAATTTTATTTCAGAACGCGCTTACTTATCAATAAACTTTGTGATTTTTGGGCTTCCAGTCCTGGATCATCAATTATTCTCTCTTTTTCTCTTCAACCGGAAAGATTTTTTCCCAATCCACTTTAAGCATAGCAACCAATATTGTAACCAAAAGAGTTGCTGTTATTATTGTTGTCCATAGGCTTCCTTCCTCGCCGCCGAAAATCGCCTCTATGAACCCTATGGATAACCGTCCGCTGTAAGCCAATATAAAACTCATAGTTATTTTTCCAATTAGGCATGGTATAAAAGTCTTAATGAAGCTGTACCGCATTATTCCAAGGGGTATGAATATTAGATCGTCCGGAAGCGGCGTCAATGCAAAAATAAAGATTGCTGGTGAGCCATAGCGGTTGAAAACCCTCAGCATATAATCCATTTTTCTCTTCCTCTCCTCGCTCACAAGCGCTCTCCCGAAATATCCCATAATGTAGCCGAATAGTTCACCTGCAGCCGCACCGGCCCCTGCTGATATTGCAAGCAGATTTGGATCCAATATTTTACCCAGCATAAATATTAATATCGTGTACGGTATTGGTATCAATACGGATGCGGCCCCTAAAAGGCTCGCAATAAATATTCCTAAATAACCATATTGCATCGCTAAATTATTTAGCCAAACGCTTATTTCCTTAAGCCCTGGAAAATCTTGCTGGACGGATCCCCAGCCTAACATTTCAGCACCAGCTGATGATAATCTTTCAATTTCTTAATTTAAAAAGGTTATCTTCAGAAGTTTTAAATCCATGCTAGCTTAATAATATTATGGATAGCGAAGGATGCCTCAGAAAAGCCTAGATGATTTCTGCAGCCTATTCGGCGATAAAAACAAGAAGGTTGGTGAGCATGCGCCATCAGAATCCAAAGAAGCATCTGAAAGAAAAGACGCTGAGGAATCAATAGAGAAGCAGCAGATTATGGCAGCTGAAGATTTTGCACCCAAGGATCTGCCCCCATCATATCTTGTTTCAGTCGGCTACGATGGCTCAAGAGCAGCTGCCTACGTGAAGCTTTACGAGCCTATTTCCCAGCGCATATACATCTGGTATGACAACTCCGGCCACAAGCCCTACCTTTTCACGAATATTCCGCCGGAAGAACTTCAGAAGCTGGAAAGGGTGGTTAATCATCCAAGTTTTGATCATTTTGAAGTTGCAGAGAAATATGATGCCCTATATGATAGAAACATTAGGGTGACAAAAGTTGTTGCTAAAGACCCTCTAGCCATAGGTGGGCGTCCTAAAGGCTGCTTAAGGGATATAATACCCGAAGATTACCCATTGATTTTTGGAGACAATAATAAGGTGAAGGTTTGGGAAGCAGCGATCAAATATTATCAATGCTACATTTACGATAGAGGTTTGCTTCCAGGAATGCTTTATAAAATTGAAAATGGCGAGCTGATTCCATGCGTAAATGAAGATTCTGAGAAAGCAGTTAAGCAGGTTGTTGAGAGTCTTATGCGCTCTAAGGGTGAAATGGGCGATCTCTCCTCATACGTTGAGTTCTGGGCTAGACTGCTTGAGTATCCAGCCCCTAAGATGCGCCGTGTTAGTCTCGATATCGAGGTTTACTCGCCTGTTGCAACCCGCGTTCCAGACCCTGAAGAGGCTTCTCAGCCTGTGATATGTGCCTCCCTAGTTAGTTCGGAGGGGAGAAAAAGAGTTTTACTCTTGAAGCGTGAGGGCATCGAAGAAGGCGACATGGGCTTATTAAGCGATGTTTCGGTGGAATTTTACGGGTCTGAGAAGGATCTGCTCCGATCAATCTTTAACGCTCTAAACGATTATCCATTCATCATAACGTTCAATGGGGACGACTTCGACCTAAACTATTTATATCATAGGGCTAAAAACCTAGGTTTCTCAAGAAGCGAGGTTCCAATAGAGAAGGGGCAAAAAATCTGCTCATTAAAATACAGCGTTCACATAGATTTATACAGGTTCTTTCTGAACAGGTCAATTCAAATATATGCTTTCGCCCAGAGATACCGCAATGTAACCCTAGATGAGGTTGCGCGGGCTTTAATTGGAAGATCGAAGCTGGAGCTTTCAAAATCCGTGTCCGAGGTTTCCTACGCTGAGCTCGCTAAATATTGCCTTAACGATGCTGAAATAACCTTCGCGCTCACATCGTTCGATGATGACCTAGTGATGAAGCTCCTCATGGTTTTAACTAGGATAAGCCGCATGCCCATGGAGGATGTGAGCCGGCAGGGCGTTTCAAGATGGATCCGCAGCTTCATGCAGTATGAGCATCGGAGAAGAAACATGCTGATTCCCAACGGCGATGACATAATTGAGGCTAGAGGGACAACGGCGACAAAAGCCATAATTAAGGGAAAGAAGTATATGGGCGCGATAGTTGTTAAGCCGGTGCCGGGGGTACATTTTAACGTTGCTGTTATGGACTTCCAAAGCCTATATCCCTCAATAATTAAAGTCTATAACCTAGGTTATCAAACAGTCCGCTGCGTGCATAATGAATGCAGAGATAACATTGTTCCTGGAACGCCGCATTGGATATGCAAAAAGCATAGGGCTCTTGAAAGCGCCCTTATAGGCTCACTTAGAGACTTAAGGGTCGGATGGTATAAGCCGAAGGCTAAAGATAAGTCTCTTCTAAGCGAGCAGCGGAACTGGTATAACGTGATACAGAGCGCTTTAAAAGTCATTTTAAACGCATCTTACGGAGTTTTCGGAGCTGAAGTCTTCGATCTATACTGTCCACCTGCAGCTGAAGCAACATCAGCCATAGGGAGAAACATAATCACGCAAACGATAAATAAAGCGCGCGAATTAGGGATAGAGGTAATATATGGCGACACAGATAGCCTATTCCTTAAGAATCCAAGTCAGGAGCAAATTAGGCTTCTAATAGAATGGGCTGAGAAAGCGCTGGGAATGGAACTCGAGGCTGATAAGATCTATCGCTACACAGTTTTAAGCTCTAGGAAGAAGAACTATTTAGGTGTCTTTGAGGATGGAAGCGTTGATGTTAAGGGGCTTACAGGCAAGAAGCGCCACATACCGCCCTTCATAAAGAGATACTTTGATGCAATCGAAGAGAGGCTGAGCCTTGTGAAAACACCGGCGGAATTCGAGGCTGCAAAGAAGGATATTGAGAGAATAATACGGGAATGCTACATGAAACTTAAAAATAGAGAGTGGGAGGACATAAATGACTTAGCGTTTGAGGTTGTCCTTGGAAAAGTTCCTGAGGCATATGATAAAACAACACCGCAGCATGTGAAGGCAGCCTTAATACTGCAAGCTAAAGGCGTTGAGATTAAGGCTGGAGACACAATAAGATTTGTTAAAATCACTAGGGAGCCATTCGTTAAACCAGTTCAGCTAGCTACGTCTAAAGAGATAGATGTTGACAAATACATAGGCTACTTGAGAACAACATTTGATCAGGTGCTTGATGCATTAAACTTAGAATTTGATGAAATAATAGGGTTAACGAGGCTGGAGCAGTTCATGTAATTAGGCAACCGTTTCGCTCCAGGCGGAATCATATTTCTATGCCGATCTTTCTAAGCAGCTTTATTGCGGTTTGTGTTAAAGGTAAATTTCTTATCTCTTCAGGAGTGAACCAGCCGGCTTCCAGAGCTTCTGACGATGGGGTTATCTCGACGTCTCCCGAAACGGGTTTAGCCTTAAAATCCACAAGCACATAGTGAAATTTCACTCTGCCACTTTCATCGTGAACAATGTTCTCAACTACGTCTAATAGGTCGCCTATTTCAACAGCTACGCCGGTTTCCTCCTCAACCTCACGTTTCGCCGCATCTCTAAGGCTCTCACCAACCTCAACAAGCCCTCCAGGTATAGACCAAAGTCCTTTTCCCGGATCATTTGCTCTTCGTATCAATAGAATCCGATTGTTCAGCTGAACCACGGCGCCGACCCCTACAAGTGGCATCTCAGGATAGATTCTCTTAACCTTCAGCCGGCTCCCCATATTAGTCCTCTTCCCTAAATATCTTCCTATTCTCCCGCCCAAATAAGATTAGCTTCCATTTAAAAATGGGCATCTTCAATTTATGCGTTTCATCATGGAAAATGTTACATCCAAACTCACTCCGTTTCCCTCATCTTTATATGGAAAACTTGTGGAGATACATGGAGCTATTAGCAAATAATATAATCCAACCGTTATTCAAGATTCTACTTAATAGCATATGGAAGGTTACAGTCTTGGCGGAGCCGATTGGAAGAAAATCTATAAGGAAAACTCTGGAAAATCTGAAGGCTTACATAAACCTTAAGTCGGATCTGCTTAAGATTGAGGAAAAATGCTTCTATGAAATGCTTGACAACATTAGGAAGGACATAAACATAAAGGATAAGAAAGAAATAGATTTTCTCAGCGCGGTTCTAGATTACAGCAACAGTGTAAGCGACTTCATCAGGGCATTATTGCTTTATGTGGAAGCCCTTGAATCATATATATCTGAACTGGATGAAACATTCGACAGCCTCCTGGAGGATGCGAAGAAATCGGCGGAACAGCAAATGCAGGAAATTCCGCGGGATAAGCCGTCATTTTATGGATAGGATGCACTGCTGATCTTA
>CAYPJR010000092.1:0-5079 GCA_964411115.1 uncultured Candidatus Bathyarchaeia archaeon
TATTACTATGAGGGCTAGAAGGAAATAAGCTGGATTTGGCACGAACCTTACGCCAATAACGAAGGCTATCGGCAAGATTATTAAGGCCTGAAATATCGCCCTCACGCCTGAGGCCATAGATCTACCGACCACTACAGAATATCTGGGCGCTGGTGTAACAAGCAGTTTCTTTAAAATGCCTGAATCTCGCTCCCATACCATGGTTAATCCATAAAGTATGCTAACGAATGTTGTTGTTTGTATCATAACGCCGGGCGTAATGAAATCTGTATATGGCACTCCGCCTGTCGGTATAGCTTTAGCGCTGCCCATAACTGGACCATATATTGTCATCCAAAGGATCGGTTGAATTGCCCTTGAATAGATTTCCGTTCTGTCATGCCATAACCTTCTCATTTCAAGTTCGATCATAACTAGCATGTTTTTCACGGCTTTTAACATTCTTATCCCTTCTTAATCATGCGTCTGGTATGCACTACATCGCTGATTCTGCCTTTTTCTTCAAACCTCATTCCAGCATACTTTAAGAAAACATCGTCTAAAGTAGGCTTAGAAATGGAAACTTTATTCACGGGCATTTTTTCATTTCTCAGAATGTCTATAATATAGGATAATGAATCCTCCGCGTTATAGACAAGAATGCTTATATTTGTGTCGTTGACAGATATGTCCTTCACAAAATGTAGTTTTCGTATTTCTCCAAGAACTTCAGCGTTAATTGGGAGGTTTTCTACAGTGAATGTTATGAGTTCTCCGCCTAAGGAATGCTTAAGTACCTCACTTGTACCCCTCGCTACTATTTTTCCTTGGCTAATTATAGCTATGTCATCTGCATATAGGTCAGCCTCATCCATATAGTGCGTATTAAAAAATATTGTTACCCCATACTCCCTTTTGAAAACGTTAAGTCTCTCCCAAACAGCCTTTCTGGCCGCTGGATCTAAGCCAATGGTGGGCTCATCTAAAAACATAATTCTCGGTTTAATGAGCATAGCGCATGCTATTTCAAGTCTCCTCATCATTCCGCCAGAATAAGTCCTAACCAGGTCATCTTTAACATTAATTAGATCCATATTTTCCAGCGCTTCATAAATCAATTTTTCTCTTTCATGATGCGGTATATCAAAAATTTTTGCATACACTAAAAGATTCTCGTAACCACTAATATCTGTCCAGACGCTCATTTCTTGAGGAACATAACTTATTAATTCTCTAACTTTACCTTCCTTCATGAACCACATTAAGGCCGAAAACGTAGGCTTCCCCAGATGTTGGCTTAATCTGTGTTGTCAGAATTCTCATCAGCGTAGTCTTTCCAGCACCATTAGGCCCCAATAATGCGAAGGATTTACCGGCCTCAACGGTTAAGTTAACCCCATCTAAGGCCTTTACTTTCCCATTATAAACTTTAGTAAGACCATTAATTTGAACGGCGAGATCCATTGGAGGTTGCCTCTAAAGGTAATAATAAAAATCTTACCCAAAAACTTTTTGGGAAAAAATTAAGGAAAATTTTCTGAAAAGAGTAAATAAAAGCCGGTCTATTGATCACATTTCTTCTATTTTTACTTCTCTATTCAATTTAGCTGATTTATATGCCATTTCAATTATCTGCATAACTTTTAAGCCGTCTTCGCCTGGGGTTTTCGGAGGCCTATTCTCTAAACATGCCTTAGTAAAATCTTCGATTAGGAGGCTTTGAATCGACCCCCAATCAATAGATAAATCATAGGATAAGGCTATGCCTCTTCCATCCTTCTCGCTGAAATATGTGAATGGACTGAACCTGTTAAGCATTAACCCGCCTTTGGAACCGAATATAAGTATCTCTTGATATGGATTGAGATTTGCTGCCCATGTGGTCTCGAAAGATGAGGCTGAGCCGTCTTTAAATCTGACGAAAACTGATGAGTGTTCCTCCACATCATACTTTGTTTCTAGCTTGAGCCGCCCACCAACACCCCTAAACGTAATAGCGCTTACGGAGAGCGGTTTTAAATCTCCAAGCATGTACAACATGAGATCAATGTCGTAGCAGCCGATATCGATCAGCGCGCCTCCGCCAGCCTTAGATGAATCCAAAAACCACTTAGATTCTTTCAGTATGTCTATGCCGGGCCGCCCCCTTCGACGAATAGTTGTGAATCTCGCGTAGTATACTCGGCCAAGCTTACCGCTGGAAATGTATTCTTTAGCCATTTCGGCCTGAGGTGTTAATCTCGATCGAGCGCTGCAAATGCCAAGTTTTACACCGGCCTTTCTGCATGCCTCAACCATTTCAGCAGCCTCTTTAGAATTCATAGCCATAGGTTTCTCGCATAAAACATGTTTTCCAGCCGAAGCTGCGTCGCATGTTATTTCAGCATGGTTAAATGGAGGTGTTGAAACAATAACGGCGTCCAGATCTTTCAAGGCTAAAAGTTCATGATAGTCGGTAAAGCATTTTTCAATTTTGAATCTCTCCGCAGCCGATTTAAGAGCCTCCTCATTTATGTCAGCTATCGCTATTACTCTAGCGTTCTTCTGATTTGCGAATGCTTGAAGGTGTGACCTGCCGATAACGCCGACCCCGATAACGCCGAAATTTAAAATTCCACTCATTTAAATCACCCATTTTAAAGGGCTATGTTTCTGGCGTTTTTATAATTATGAGGACTATAAATAAATATTCTTTCACCATAAATTTATTTTCGGTGATATATATGGCGAAGATAAAAATCGCTCTGCAATTATGGTCTGTTCGTGAAGATTGCGCACGCGATTTAAAAGGGACGCTTGAAGCCGTAGCCAGAATGGGTTACGAAGGCGTAGAGTTTGCTGGGTATTATGGTCGAACCGCGGATGAGCTAAAAAAGATTCTTGAAGATTTAGGCCTCGAAGTGGCTGGAACACATATAGGCATAGACACGCTGATGGGTGAAAAACTTAAAGAGACGATAGAATTTAACCGCATACTGGGCAATAAATACCTTATAGTGCCATGGCTGCCTGAGGAGATGAGAAACTCCAAGTCAGCGTGGCTTAAAACCGCTGAGCTAATGAATGAAATCGCTGAGAAGCTTAAGCCTGAGGGGATGCGTGTTGGATACCATAATCATGCAATCGAGTTTAAACCAATAAATGGGGAGATACCCTGGTACATATTCTTTGATGCAGCCAAGCCGGAAGTAATAATGCAATTAGACACTGGAAACGCTATGCATGGCGGCGTAAGCCCGGATGGCGTATTGAACATTATTAGGCGCTATCCTGGGCGAAGCGTAACAGTGCATCTTAAAGAGTTTTCCTCGAAAAATGAAAACGCGTTGATTGGGGAGGGCGAAATGAAGTGGAAGGAGTTCTTAAAGCTCTGTGAAACTATAGGCGGCACGGAATGGTACATAATCGAGCAGGAAACATATGCTTATCCGCCAATAGAATGTGTAAAAAGATGCATAGAAAATCTAAAGGCGATAATGCGGTGACATGCAATATTTCCTTAAATCATCCATTTTTTACTCACAGTTTTATGGAAAAAATAAGAATAGAAAAATTTAGGCTATTTGAAGTGTTTAGCCATTTCCTCATTTTCCGGAATCGACAGTAGGTCGTTTATTACTTCTTCCACCTGTTTTGTGGATTTCGTCCTCGTATCCATTATTAACCAGTCGAAGAGTAGATCTCTGCCTCCCTCGAGAAAAGCTTCCAGCGCCCACTCCATCCTCATCATTCTTGGATAAATAGAGTAATTCATTACGCGTTTAGGCAAACTTTTCACCGGCATTCTGTGAACACCTTTACCATCAACTTCGGCTGGAATTTCAACCGCCACATTATCTGGAACCCCGCTGATCACGCCTTTATTTAGTACGTTCACTTGATATACGCCTTTCTTACCGTTCGCAATGGAGCTAATTATTGGTACAACGGATTCCTGGCTCATTTTCGGAGGAAGAAGCTTTGTTAATGGTTTTTCAGTGTCGCGTATGGCTTCGATTGCCCGGTTAAGCCATTTCTCATGATTATCTAAGTATATCTTCCAGCCGATCTCTGAGTCCGGACCGCCGGTTGGACCAAACCAGATTTTTTTGGTTCTTAAGTTCCAGTGATATTTCCATGTGCCTTCTCTAACGGAGTCGCCCACTGGAAATAGCCCATACGTTTTATACATGTCCACCGCTGCAGGCGACATTTGTATATCAAAGGGATTCTTCTGTCTTCTCCGCCATCTCTTCCAGTATTTCTCAGCCTCATTCTTAATCCATTCATCTAGAAGCGGATAGGCATCTTTATCTTCATAAATAAATTTGGTCAGCCAAATCAGGTGATTGAATCCTATTGCTTCAAAGTCAACCTTTTTCACATCTAAACCTAAAACCTCGGCTATTTCCTGATATCCCAAATGCCCATGGCACAGTCCAATCACATTAACCTTGGTCTCCCTGGAGAGAAGCGTTGTGCCTTCAAAAACTGGATTTGCAAGCAGAAGCAGCCATGCGTTTGGACTTAATTCCTCAATCTCTCTCGCTATCTTCATCATCAGTTTAAATTGGTAATAACCCCAAATAGTATGATAATCCGAGACCATATTCCATTCTACGCTGTTAATCCCCCTATAGTATCCATGTTTTTCAGAAATAGCTCTCATCTTCTCATAGTATTGATGGCCGCCGGCCATAGCCGTATTTATCACGAAATCAGCATCCTTCACCGCTTCACGCGAATCTAAGGTTTTCTTGAATTTTAAATCAGCCTTAACTTCAGAAGCATATCTTTTCGCAAACATATATATGTAATCTAAGCGCTCCTCGTTTATGTCCATAAGCGTAATGGTGCTGCCCCACAATTCCTTTGTTAAAGAGAGATCGCGCACTAAAGTTGCAGACCACGCTATGCTTCCAGCGCCTATAACGCCTATATTAACTTTAACCATGAAGCAGCCTCCAAGCATCACATATTGCTTAAACAGCTTAAACATAAAATTTTACTTTTATCATTAAAAAGATTTTGCCAAAACTGCGAAAAACAAAAGTATCGCCAAAAAATGGCAGAGTTTCATATTAAGGGGCTTAAACCTAAAAAATGGTGGGCCGGGCCGGA
>CAYPJR010000093.1:0-4971 GCA_964411115.1 uncultured Candidatus Bathyarchaeia archaeon
GGCTGATAGCGAAAAGTTTTTCTTTGAAGATATCATTACCCTATTGGGTTAAAGTTAAAGGAGGAGGATTTAAAGCCATGAGGGTTGGCGTTCTAACAGGCGGTGGAGACGCCCCTGGGCTAAATGCTGCAATAAGGGCTATAGTGAGAAAATGTGAGAAATACGGCTTTGAGGTTTTAGGTGTTAGACGCGGTTGGGCCGGCATGCTGGAAGGCGACGCTGTACCGTTAAAATATGAGAGCATTAAGGACATAATTTCTAAGGGTGGAACAGTAATTAAGACCTCTAGGACTAATCCGCTGAAGCAGCCTGATGGAATAAAAAAGATATCTGAAAACTTTAAGAAGCTAGGTCTCGACGCTTTAATAGCGATTGGCGGAGATGACACATTAAGCGTCGCTAAAGCTCTCAGCGATGCCGGATTAAATGTCGTTGGGGTTCCGAAAACAATAGATTACGATGTGCCGGGAACAGAGTTTACAATAGGTTTCGACACGGCGATTAATGAAGCCATGCATCAAATAGAGAACATTAAAGCAACGGCAGATGCTCATGAAAGGGTGTTCGTAGTTGAGATTATGGGTAGACATGCCGGATGGATAGCCTTATACTCCGGGCTTGCAGCTGGAGCGGATCTAATCTTGATTCCCGAGGAGCCCTTCAGCATAGAGGATGTGGCAAACTTCGTGAGGAGAAAGATTGAAAGCGGACAGAAATCCATAGTTATCGTTATAGCGGAGGGGGCTCTAATTAAAGGTTATAAGGGTCCGGTGACGAAAGACATGAAGGTTGACCAGTTCGGCCATGTATACCTAGGGGGCATAGGCGACTTCCTAGCTAAGGAGATCGAGAAGGCAGTGGGGATTGAAACAAGATCCGTCGCGCCAGCTCACACGATAAGAGGCGGTTCGCCGACGGCTTTAGATAGATTGATATCCACAAGGTATGGACTGGCAGCGGTTGACCTAGTTAAGGAGGGAAAATTCGGCATGATGGTTGCCTTAAAAGCTGGCAATATAGTCGCTGTTCCACTATCTGAGGCTACTGGCAAAACTAAGCAGGTTGATCCGCAACTATATGAGGAGGCAAAAATATTCTTCGAGTGAAAAACCTATCCTTCCAGGCTTTCTAGCCCTGCAAATTCTATTTTAAATTCTGATGTTTAATCCCTGATTCTCAAGAAACTTATTTAATTCATCCTTATAGGGCAGAGCCGTTATTGCACCATGCTTTGTAACAACTAAAGCTCCAACAGCATTAGCTACTGCAACGCATTTATCTAAATCCCAACCTCTCAGCAATCCAACCAATAAACCAGCGTTCCATCCATCCCCTGCTCCGGTTGTATCCACCGCCTTAACTTTAAAGGCCGGCATATGAATGCTCCTTCCATCCCTAGTTTTCACGAGGGAGCCTTTTTCACCTAGCTTTATCCCAACAATTTCAACCCCATATTTTAGAGCCCTTTCAGCAGCCTCCTCCGGATTCTGGGTGCCGAACATGAATTCCGATTCTTCACGTGAGAATGTCGCTATATCCGATAATCTAAGAATTTTCCCATACATCCCCCTTACCGCCTTCTCAGATCTCCAGACATCCAGCCTCAACGTTGGGTCAAAAGATACTTTAACCCCCTCCTTCCTAGCATGAATTACTGCTGAGAGCACAGCCCTCCTAGATGGATTCCCAGATAGGGCGAAGCCTGAAACATGCAGAATCTTTGAGGAAGAGATATATTCGTAATCAACATCTTTCGGCGATAAAGCGTCAACAGAGGTTCCCCTAACCCATGGTGCTCGATAAAATATGAATGTACGTTCTCCGGTTTCAGGCTCGTTAACCACAAAAGCCAAGGTTGTCCTCACATCCTTCCTGATTCTTACGCGTGAAACATCAACGCCGTTATTTTTCAGTTCATTTAATAGAAATTGACCGAAAGGGTCGTCGCCGACAACGGTTATGGCTCCAGCGGTTGAGCCAAGCCTGGCAACCCCAACAAGGGTGTTCATCGGCGCGCCGCCGAAGCATTTTCTGAAAGTTAAAGCTTCAATGTAGGAGACAGGTTCCGTGGAGACGAAGTCTACTAGAATCTCGCCTATACCCACAATTTCAGGGCTCATTCCGATCACGCTATCTACTTTTTCCTCTCCAACCTTTCAATGCCATCCATATATGGCCTCAAAACTTCCGGTATTATAACTGATCCATCCTTCTGCTGATAATGCTCTAAAATAGCCATCATCGTTCGGCTGGTTGCCAAAGCCGTGCTATTTAACGTATGCACAAAACCTTTAGGAGGCTTTCCGGTTTCCTCCCGATACTTTATGTTTAATCTTCTCGCTTGGTAATCTGTACAGTTTGAGTTTGAACCTATCTCCCTAAATTTTCCATCAACCATCCAAACTTCAGTGTCATATTTTTTGGCCGCGATAGTGCCTATGTCACCAGTGCAGACGTTGACAACCCGATAGTGTAATCCAAGCATTTGATACATTTGCTCGCAGTTCCACTGAAGCTCCTCATGAATCTTCCAGGACTGCTCCGGTAGGCAGAAAACAAATTGCTCAACCTTGTTAAATTGATGCATCCTGAAGAAGCCCTTAGTATATTTGCCATGCGTCCCAACCTCCCGCCTAAAGTTTGTGCTTATTCCAACAAACTTAAGCGGAAGATCTTTCTCCTCAAGAACTTCGTCCATATACATTGCTGCTATTGGATGTTCGCTTGTGGCGATGAGGTACATATCCTCATTCTCAATTTTGTACATTACAGTCTCGAAATCCGCAAGGTCAACGCAGCCCTCATAGGGCTTTCTGCGAAGCATAAAAGGCGGCTCAATTAATATGTATCCACGTTTCCTCAGAAAATCTATAGCGAATCTTTGTACTGCAAGATCTAATAGGACAAGCTCCTCTTTTAAGTAATAAAAGCCCGACCCCGCAACCTTATTCGCCCTCTCTTCATCGACAAGCCCCAGATCAAGAGCTATTTCCAGATGCCCCTTAGGTTTAAAATCGAACTTCGGCGGGGAACCCCATCGCCTTATTTCAACATTGTCGTTTTCATCACGGCCGTAAGGAACAGATTCATGTAGCAAGTTGGGTATGCGCATCAGTATATTTATGGATCTCCGCCTATATTCTTCCGTAATATCCTCAATTTCTTTTATCTTATTCTGCAGCCTTTCAGCCTCTGCCAGTAGCTGAGTTACATCTTCTCCAATCTTCTTTCTCCGGGCAACTTCAAGGCTTAATTGATTCCGTTTCTTTCTGAGATTATTTAGTTCTGTCTGCATTAACCGCCACTTTTTATCAGCCTCTATAAACTCATCTAGGATTCTGAGCTTCTCCGGATCGTTTCTTCTGCTGATGTTTTCCCTAACGAAATCGGGATTTTCCCTTATCAGCTTAACATCGATCATTTAGGGCACCAGCGCCTTCCAAAAGCATGAATTTATTCAATTGGAGATTAATATAAAGATGTAGGTCTCCGCCTCAGCAAACCTTTAATATTACCCCACGATTATTTGGTTGAAGTGGTGTGAGAAGTGTCGAAGAGCACAAGAGTTAGAGATAAATGGCGTAGCAAAAAATGGTATACCGTGGTGGCTCCACCATACTTCGGAAGCGTTGAAATAGGCTCCGTGCCAGCTGATGATCCGCAGAAGCTTATAGGCAGGGTTATCGAGTCAACGCTTTACGATATAACGGAGGACTTCGCACACCAATACTTGAAGACTTACTTTCAAGTTGTCGGGGTGGATGGTAGAAGGGCTTTAACAATATTTAAGGGGCATGAATATTCGCGCGATTACCTCAGGAGCCTAGTTAGGAGGAAAACAACCCGTGTGGATGGAATCTTTGACGTGGTTACAAAAGACAATTACAAGTTAAGGGTTGCTGCATGCGCCTTCACAAATACTAGAATAAAGACATCTCAGGAGATGGAAATACGGGCAATAATGAAGAGAATCATTGAGGAAAGAGCACGCACGCTCACCTTCGACCAGTTTGTGCAGGAAGCAGTGCTAGGTAAAATAGCCTCAGACATTTATAATGAAGCCAAAAAAATAGCGCCTCTACGTCATGTGGGCATAAGGAAGTCCAAGGTTCTTTCAAAACCGCAAGTTCAGATTGAAACTGGAAAGATGGAGGCTCCATTCGCCATAATTACCGAAGTCGCTGAGGCTTCCTCATCCGAGGAGCCAGATGAGGATGAGAACCTAGAAGACGGCGAGGCTGAGGAAACAACAAACACGTAGATTCGCGCTTAATCACTTTTAAGAGGACTGCGTAAGCCGAACATGAACATAGAGTTTTCCGCATACTCTTTAAGAAGAAAAGTTGCGAGAGAAGCGGCGCTCTTGCTGTATACGATGCAGGAGAAAGAGTTTAAGCAGGCTAAGGAGAGAGCCGCTAAAATTTTAGGTTTAAGGATAATGCCGACCAATCTTGAAGTCGCTGAAGAGTTGGACTCCATCGCAGATGAATATGAAGGACCTGAGAGGAAAGAGAGATTAATCCGTATGCGCAGAGAAGCCTTAGAAATAATGGAGATTCTCAAAGAGTTTAATCCAAGGCTTATAGGAAGCGTTTGGAGAGGAACCGCAAATAAAAATAGCGACATAGACATAGTTGTTTTTTCTCAAAATGAGGATTCTGTGATAGATGTTCTTCGTGGAAAAGGCTTTAAAATAACAAGAGTGAAGCGAACCTCTGCGATAAAAAACGGTAGCGGCGAAGCCTTACATGTTTACGTAAGCTTTCCATCCGGCGATGAGGCAGAAGTAACCGTTAAAGGCTTAGAAGACATGCATAGAGAAGAGAGATGCGAAATTTATGGCGATCAAAAGAAGGGTTTAAGTTTAGATCAGTTGAGGGAAGTCGTCAAAAAGAATCCATTGCAAAGATTTCTTCCGGGGAAGAGACGAATTTAAGACAACGCTGTCTCTCAATAAAAATATGGAGGAAT
>CAYPJR010000094.1:0-4955 GCA_964411115.1 uncultured Candidatus Bathyarchaeia archaeon
ATGGATGAGTTCTGCTCAACCCTAGACCGGGACGCAGCGAAGATCGTTGCCTTCAACGTTCAGAAGCTCGCCCGGAAACTAGGCAAAGCCGTTATTGCAGCCACTACGCATACAGACCTATTTGAGGACCTGGCGCCAAGCATGCACGTTCATAAGCGCTTCGGGAAAGAAGTGACAGTTCGCTACTACCCTAATGAGCCAGCTAAAGAGTGCAGCCTAATTAGGGAGATGCGGATAGAGGATGGCTCCCTAGAGGATTGGCGGGCTCTAGCGGGCTTCCACTACAGAAGCCATAGGGTTGCTGGTCCTAGAAAGATCTTTAGGCTCATGCGCCAAAGCCTTAAGAGGAGCATTTAACAAGCAGAGAAGAAAAGCAGCAATAAAACTTAACAACCCAAGACTGAACAGAATCACATTTCATACGCTGCGCCATTGGAAGGGCACGATGGAATACCACAAGACAAAGGATCCATACCACGTTAAAAAGATCCTGGGGCACAAGTCGCTCCAAAGCACAGAAGTCTACATAAACATTGAGCAGGCGATCTTCCAAGAGGAAAGCGACGAATACCATGTTAAAATCGCCGGCAACCTTAAAGAGGCATGCGCATTAATAGAGGCCGGCTTCGAATACGTGACGGATATGGAGGGATTTAAAATCTTTAGAGAACGCAAGTAGGCTGGCGTGTTTTTTATAGGGCTGGTGTGCTGGCCGTAACCCGCCTTCTGTTCTAGACGGCATTCGGCTAAACGGGCAACCCGCGCCTCACACAGCATTCATAGGCGCCTATTCGCCCTTTCACCCCGCAGGACGGCCGTTTCAACGTTTCCACCAAGCCTACTCAGCGACTTAGCACGCATCAACGTCACAGGCTTGGTGGACGTTTCGTTTCTGTTCCGGAGCCGGGGCTCTCGCCCCACGCCTTGCGGCGTTGCGGGCTGTGCGGTGGGCGGAGTTTCCTCAAGCGCCTGCGAAAGCATGGCGCTCGAAAGCCGTCCGCCAGCTCACCAGCCAAAAATAATTTAGGTTTACCATCGAATAAGGGTTTTGGTTATTGACTTGATGAGTATACCGTTTTATATCTTGCGGATTCTCGGATGAATTTTGTTATCGCGTTCGCGGATCCGCATGATGGGCATTTTATATGGTATCCGAGGAATGTTCTGTGGCAGATGTCGCAGTATGTTAGGGGCATGTTATACGTGAAAAGCGGGATCTTGAAGTTGCTGATTATTCTCTTCGTTATGGATAATAATTGCTCCGGATCCGTTTCAGCCTTCATCGGTATCTTAATGAGGTTGCTTCCATCGAAGATTGCACTTAATTTCTCCTCTAATCTGAGATATTTTTCAAGCGGTAAATCTGTATTTTGCGCCAAAGTGTTGATGTCGCTGTAATAGGGTTTCTCCTTACTACCGCTTATATTTGTTTCAGCAAGCCCATAACGTTCAATATCAAGCATGGCCATTCTTCTAGAAGACTCAATGTTGGGGCTTAGGGAGAGGGAGCATCGAATCTCCTGCCTCCTTGAATATTCATTAATGATCCTCTGCATGTATAGGGATATTTCCTCAGCAAGCTTTAGGGGCTCATCCCCCTCAAAAATGGCCTTTTTAGTTACCAATTGAACAGTCTCATTTAAACCTACGGGGCTTAGAAGGGAAAGCGAGTTTTCAAGCATACAATATGGATCTCTTAAGCCTCCCTGAATCATGAATGGTAAAAGATTCTCTCTTGCACGCTGCTTTAACGTTAAATATTTTATCTCCAGCGCTCTTAGAGCCTTCTCTGTTAAATCATATATGTTTTCGAAGAAGGCTTTTCTGTCGCCCTTAGATTCATAAAGCGCTCTTGGCAGATTTATTGTTACGTCCCCGACGCAGCCGACCCTAATGATGTCAAGCTCCCAGTCGCCCCTCCAGTTGACTGAAAACTTCTGGCCCGTCGCCATGTATGATGATTCCACGTTGCCGTTAATAGAGAGGTTGGCGAAATATGGAAGGCCATAAACTGCCAATTTATGAACTTCATAGAGGATGCTTTCCTCCTCATTTCTGGCTAACGTTTCAGGGCGCACCTTAACTATTATGCTGGGGTTAAATATTGGCTTAAATTCGCCGAGAGCATTAAAGCTCTCCAGCAGCAGCGAAGCTAATGTTTGACTTTCCTCAACGTAATCGCCGTAAATCCCAGCGGCGCTGCCCCCCGGACCAAGCGCCCTGCTTTCAGCGAGAAAACTGGGTATGTGGGTTTCAATTCCAATAGATACGCCTACTGGAACAGTAAGGTTTACTGAAGATATGAAGCATTCTAAGCTCTCTTTGATATCATCCTTTGAAAGCCCCCTAATGAATGGAGCCAAAAAGATATTGAAGAAGTCTATGCCCTGCTCATATGAAACCTCGGCTGATGCGAACCTCAGAACATCCGCTGTCAAGTTAAGGGCAGCCCTAAAGCTCTTTGGAGGATTTATTGAGGAGAAGCCGGAGTAATATCCCTTAAACATTAATCCACGCTTAAAGAAGAACCTTAAGTCATGCAGGAAACCGCTTAATTTCAGAATCCAGCATGCAAGATTCTCAAGGTTTAATGCGCCTGATAGATGGGCGTCAGAAATATCCCTTGGGAGAATATTCAGAAGCGTATATTCCTCAATAACCCTGTTTCCAGCCGCTACGAGTATTGCCTCAACATTGGATGAGGCTGAACCCATTAGCTTTATTAGTTGGGTAACATCGTAAACTGGAAGCCCTAGGCGTGTCAGCTTATGCCTATACTCTTCTAACCCGCGCTCTATGAGAATGGCGTTTACAAACTCCCTGATCAGCGGCGCCGTCAAATATTTTGTGTCAAGCTTCTGTAAGCGATCTTCGGTTTCACGGGCGATCTTCTGCGCTAAATCTATTGGCACATCAGCCTCCCTGATAAGTGATTCAGCAATCTTGTTTCTGTCAAATCGCTCTATTGCCAGGCGGGATGTTCTTACAAGCATCCTTTTCCTGAAGGCGCTCTCCTCAAGCCGGCCTGCAAACTCAACAACCGATTTGCCCAGGTCTGTCAACGCATATTTCCTAGACTCCACATCTGGCTTAATGAGGTCCATGTTTAGAAGCATTTTGAGGTGATATGCAAATCTGCCGGCATCTTTACTTGGGCTTAGCTTCAAATTATTCATTATCTCAGTGTATGATAGTGGACCTCTATCAAATAGCAATTTTAATATGCTAAGCCTTAAATTTGATGAGACCGCCTTGAGGACCCTTGCACCTAATCTTCTCTTCCCGGACAAAACCGTGCACAACCTAAATTTACTATATCGCAAATTCTAAATTTAAGGTTTAAATATTTTTAAAATGCTATATTTCTTTTTTGATTTTGGAATTTAAGCGTTAAAAGTTAAGCGTTCGAAGTTTAAAAATTTAGTTTAAAAAAAGGGACTGTTCAATTCTTTAATGGCTTCGATCAGCATTATTGTTTCAAAGAAAAATCTTTTTTCGGCGACTATATCGGCTTTGAAGCCTCTTTCTCTGAAGTCAATTAATGTTTCATCTATATTTGACAGCGATGATTGGACAAGCATGATCCGCCCCTCAATTTTTACATATTCAGATACGGTTTCAATGAACTTTCTTATGGTTTCCCTACCGCTTCTCCCCCCAAACCAGGAATATTCCACCCAGTCTTTAGGTTCCTCCTCAACGGGCAGGTAGGGCGCGTTGAAAAGCACAAGGTCGAAGGAGACTCCCTTCCTAAGCGGTCTGAGCAGGTCTCCGCATATGAAATCAATTTTCTCCAAAACACCATTTCTACCAGCATTAGCTTTAGCACATTTAACGGCTATGGGATTTATATCCGCAGCGATAACTCTTGAAGCCTTAAATGCTGAGAGCACAGCTAATATTCCGCATCCAGTGCCAACATCCAAAACTACGTCGCCCTCCTCAACATGGAGGTTTTCAGCTATGAGGAATGTGTCGTCGCTAGGTTCGTAGACACCGTTAAAAACAATAAACCCTAAATCCTTATAGAAGAATTCCTTGATGGACTTATTTAATGAAACCAAATTCTCACGCAGAAACTAAAAGGGGAGATCACCCAATAAGAGCGTTGCGGTTTAATATATTTCTCGACGCGGCTGGCGAAAAATCTGAAAAATTCCGGCTCGCATAGACTGCGAATCTTCATTGCGCTTCAATCCACTTCCACATTTAAGAATGTTCTTAATAAAAATCCTATAGTGAATGTTAAGCCCGCTATCCCCAGGCTGATCGCCGCCATTTCTAGGAATCTCTTTTTAAAGGGGAGGTCTTTTGCAACTGAAATATAAAAGGTGAACAAGAAGATAATTATGATCGCAGCCAGTATTGCCGAGATTAGGCAGACGTATATGTCCGTGAGGAGCAGGTATGGAAATATCAGAAAAAGAACCGTGAGAACATAAGCGATTCCAGTATATGCCGCTGCCTTAAATGGATTTTTGGCATTTCCCTCAGATTTAGTTGATAAATATTCTGATGCGGCCATTGACAGCGAGGCTGCAAACCCAGTGATTAAGCCTGTTACTGCAACCATACGCGTGTTTTGAAGGGCAAACGTAAAACCCGCGAGGGCGCCGGTGAGCTCCACAAGCGCATCATTCAAGCCTAGAACCATAGAGCCAACGTATCTTAGCCTTTCCTCATCGATTAGATCCATAAGTTGCCTTTCATGCTCATCCTCGTCTTTTATGATATCTTTCGCATCAGGCACGAAGCCGGATATCTTTGCATAGGTAAATTGGGCTTTTTCTTCGCCTCCCTCCATCAGCTTTATTCCAAATTTTATACCAAAAATTTTTGAGATCAAAAAATGCTTCCAGATCCTAAACTTGTCGGGCTTTACATCCCTCTTTGTATATTTCCTCCAAAACTCGTAATGTTTAAGTTCATCGCTTGAAATTCGCCTTAAAACTTCC
>CAYPJR010000095.1:0-1438 GCA_964411115.1 uncultured Candidatus Bathyarchaeia archaeon
GTTTTAGGATAGAAAAGTTAATTACTATAAGCATGTTATATTTTTCTTTGGGTGAGGATGGACGTATCCACCATGTGAATCAATTGGGCGGCGCATAATTCCAATACTTAGATCTTACATTGCTAGGGAACTCATTGAAAAACATGGGCTTACACAGGTTGAGGCTGCAGAAAAGCTTGGAACCACGCAGGCGGCTATAAGCCAGTATCTCCGTTTAAAGCGTGGACATAAATACTTAGCACAGTTTGAGAATATTTTGCCAATAATCCAGTCGGCGGCAAGCGAAATTGCGGATAAAATAGCAGCCGGAAATATAAGCTCGAATGAAGCAGTATTGAAAATCTGTGAAGTATGCATATCTATGCAGAAGAAGATCTATGAGCAATAGAAGATAGAAATCCATGAGAAAGGTTAATTAAATGATTTCGGAGCATTATATCTAAAATCCTTAGGTAAGATTGGAAAAGGGTTGATTCATATGGACATGAAGATAAGGGAAATAGATGAGCATGTAATAACTAGGGCAATATTGCAGAAAGCCATGGAAGACTGGATGAAAATCGCTGAAACAGATGTGGTAGTTGTTGGCGCAGGACCCTCAGGGTTAACAGCCGCCATGTATATGGCGAGAGCCGGGCTGAAAACCGTAATATTCGAAAGAAGGCTTTCTTTCGGAGGCGGAATTGGAGGCGGCGGGATGCAGCTCCACAAGATCGTTGTTGAATCTCCAGCTGACAGAATTCTCAAAGAGGTTGGCTGCAGAATGGAGCGGATAGATGAGGGGCTGTTCGTTGCTGACGCAGCAGATATGATAGCGAAATTAGCGTCTAAAGCAATTGATGCCGGAGCAAAAATAATTTTGGGCGTAACCGTTGACGATGTAATCTATAGGGAGAATCCACCTAGAATCGTCGGTGTGGTGGTTCAGTGGACATCGGTTATAATGGCTGGCTTACATGTTGATCCACTTGGGATCAAAGCGAAGGCTGTTGTAGACTGCACGGGACATGACGCTGAAGTTCTCTCAGTTGCCTCCAGAAAAATTCCGGAGCTGAACATAGCCATAACGGGCGAGAAGTCGATGTGGTCAACGCGTGCCGAAAGGTTAACTGTTGAGGGTACAAGGGAGGTCTGCCCAGGGCTATTCGTCGCCGGCATGGCTGTTGCAGCAATAGATCATACCCCACGCATGGGTCCAATATTTGGGGGGATGCTGCTCAGTGGGGCTAAGGTAGCTCAGCTCGTAATAGATAGCATCCTAGGGGATAGGGTTTCGGAGAGTTCATGATTCATTTTACGTTTTTCGTAATTATTTATCGATTTAAGTAAAATTTATATTTATGCTCTCACAATTATAGGAGACTAGCGTTAACCCAGCGGGGCGAAATCTGGAAGAGATGAACAATAGGCGGCTTCAAGAACCTTTCGGAAGATAGGG
>CAYPJR010000095.1:1538-4954 GCA_964411115.1 uncultured Candidatus Bathyarchaeia archaeon
AGGATAAGATGAGAGAAATGCAGAGGATAAATATATACCTAGAAGCATTGAAGCATAGAATGGATTGGGACAACTTCGAGAAGCTGCGCAGGATACCCAATCCGAAAGTTCATCAGTTTATTGCCGAAGCTGCCGAGCTCTGCAATCCAAAAAACATCTTTATCTGCAGCGACACGCCTGATGAGATAGCGTATATTAAGCATATGGCGATTGCCAGCGGTGAGGAATGCGCTGCCCTAGCGACGCCCGGGCACACTTATCATTTCGACGGATACTATGATCAAGGACGGGATCGTGAGGTAACAAAATTTCTTGTTCCTAAAGGGCACTCTTTAAGTCCGGCTTTAAAACAGATCGATAGGGATGAGGGGTTAAATGAGATCTTGAATTTGCTTAGAGATTCGATGGCTGGGCGCACAATGATAGTGAGATTTCTAATTTTAGGTCCAGCCAACTCTATATTTACTATTCCATGCACGGAATGCACAGACTCTTGGTATGTAGCCCATTCGGTAAGCCTGCTTTATAGGAGCGGATATGAAACTTTTCTCAGCATGAATGCGGACGACGAGTTCTTTAAGACCCTACATTCCGCTGGGAGAATGAATGAGAGGATGATAAGCATCGACCATGAGAAGAAGCGCATCTACATTGATTACTTAACAAACACCGTCTACAGCGTTAACACCCAATATGCCGGTAACTCCGTGGGCTTTAAGAAACTCGCGCTGCGCCTGGCAATTCGCAAGGCCTTTCGGGAAGGCTGGCTTGCAGAGCACTTTATGATAATGGGCGTTCACGGCCCAGGCGATCGGAAAACCTATATTGCAGGGGCTTTTCCAAGCGCATGCGGTAAAACCTCAACGGCAATGCTTCCAGGGGAAACGATACTTGCCGACGACATAGCATATGTCCGCAATATTGATGGGGTCTGCCGGGCGGTAAATGCTGAAGCCGGGATCTTCGGGATTCTCCAAAACATCAACCCAATAGATGATCCGCTAATCTATAACGTGCTTAACAGCCCAAACGAGATAATATTCTCAAACGTTCTGGTTAAAGATGCCAGACCATGGTGGCTCGGCATGGGATGCGATATTCCGGATGAGGGGCTAAATTTCTCTGGAAAATGGTTTAAAGGCAAGATGGGATTGAACGGTAAGGAGATACCTCCAGCAAGTGAGAACGCCCGCTACACGATATCCCTCAAAGCGTTACCAAACTGTGATCCGGAGTTAGATAACCCCTTAGGGGTTGAGTTGGGCGCCATAATATATGGGGGCCGAGATTATAGGGCTTACGTACCTATACAGCAGGCTTTCAGCTGGGAGCATGGGGTGATTGCTTATGGAGCCTCATTAGAAACTGAGACGACGTTCGCAATAACTGAGGAGCAGGGCAAATACGAGATAAACGTGATGAGCATACAAGACTTTGTTTCCATACCGCTTGGTCAATACATAAAGCACTATCTTGAGTTTGGCAAGCGCCTTAAGAAGCCGCCTTTAATCTTCGGAGCAAACTATTTTCTACGCGACCTAAAAACTGGCGAATTCGTAAATGACCGCAGAGATAAGCATGTTTGGGTAAAATGGATAGAGCTCCGCGTGCATAATGATGTGAGCGCCATAGAGACTCCAACCGGGCTGATCCCGAAATATGAGGATCTAGCCAAACTATTTAGGCAGGTGCTAAATAAGAAATATTCAAGGGAGGACTATGTGAGACAATTCACCATACGCGTTCCGGAAAATCTACGTAAGATTGAGCGGGTAAAGGAGTTTTGGACAACCCAAGTCTCCGATACGCCGGAGAAGCTCTTCCAAATATTAGATGAGCAGGCTAAGCGCTTAATTGAGGCTAGAGAGCGCTTCGGAAATTATATACCGCCAGATAGATTTAAAGAGGAATTGCTGGCCGAAGTAAAACTTTAATCTCCTTTTTCATCATTATTTTAATTGGAGTGTTTAGAGATGAGCAAGCTAATCTTTACATTAATACTTAATAATGTTTTAAGCAGAAGCGGAATCAGGGTTAACCTAAGCGAATCGGAGAAAGACCGCCTCTACATGGAACTGCTAAACTATTTTGGGCTGGTTGGCGGGCTGAATATTTGCGAAGCGCTTGAAAGCGCATGGCAAGATCCATATAACAGAGAGAGGATTGAGGAATTTATTATCTCCTGGCTTCGAAGAAAAATAAGGAAAAACGTGCTGGGCGAATCCACCGCTGGAATCATTTAGCGAGAGAAAAATCGTCAAGCATCTTTTTAGCCTTTAAACTCTGTTCTAATCTATAGTTTAATATTGTTCCTCATCCTATTATAGGAGAAATGCGCCTGCAGTATCCGGTGAAAAAGGTTGAAGGTTAGAAGCGTGCTGCATAAAATATTGGCGGGAATCTTAGCCTTACTCAATATTATGCCCTCAATAACGGTGATTTTTAATCCGCTGTTTTTCATAATGTTCTTCCCGTTTGGCGTCTACCTTATTCTCACATATCCTTGGACTATCCTAAAGGATATACCCGACCCGTTTCATCCCGGTGAAAGCCTATATTGGCTGACTTATATTTTTCGGTTGGAAGACAATATTTTTCTTCCATCGCTTTTCGGATGGGGAATTTTAGATGCCTCCCTTTTAGTTGCCGGCTTAACCATCTTCACCGTAGCATTTACCACATGGCTAAAAAACCTGAAAAAAGGATTAATCATCCATGGAATTTATGGGGTTGTTAGGCATCCACAATATCTAGGGATTACTATTTTGGCACTAGGAATATCGATAAGATCCCTCAGGCCAGCATCGCTCATCGCATGGTTAACTCTTTTATTCGGCTACTTAATACTGGCGAGTTTGGAGGAAAGATCTTTACTTAAAACTTACAGTGAGGAATACGGTAGATACTGTGAAAAAGTGCCTTTCATGATTCCATTTCTGAGATTAAAAGTTCCTAGGTGGTTATCTCCCGAAAGGCCATATCGATATTTGCTGTTTATAATGCTCTGCATGGCTTCAATAATTGCTCTGTTGATCTCGGCGAGAAATATGGTGATCGCGTTAAGAGCGGTTTTCTCTTGATATTTAATATTAGATGACAGATTCACTCAATTATGCGGCGTAGGCTTACTGAAGCCAGAATGAACATTGTAATGTCGAAGATTGCTATTGCGGTCAGATCTATTAGAATGTTTGAGAGGTTCCCTGTTATTAGCAGTCCTCTTACGGCGTCAACAACGTAGCTTAAGGGGTTGTATGCTGAAAATTCTCTAAGTATCGACGGCATTATTTGAAGCGGATATAGAGCGTTGCTTGCAAAGAAGAGAGGCATAGTAATTGCTTGACCTATGCCCATAAATCTTTCTCTAGTCTTCATAAAGGAAGCTATTAGAATGGAGGTTGCTGCAAAACCTCCAG
>CAYPJR010000096.1:0-4626 GCA_964411115.1 uncultured Candidatus Bathyarchaeia archaeon
AAATGCTGAACAGAAAAATTTATTAGAGAAAACTTTTTTATTTTTCTTCTGCCAAGAAACTCAACCCGCCAGAAAACTTCCTTTATCTCCCCCCTGGCGCGTTGGGTTTCTTGGTTTCCTTCTCTTTCTCCCAACATCTAGGAGGAGACGCTATGCTTTCTCGCCGGAATCTTTTTCAGGGGTTTCCTTTTAAGCTGCGTTCCGCAGTTTTCGCATAAAACTATTCTTTGGTTTGCGGGGTATTCCCTGCCGCACGCTGGGCAATAATTTATCCATCTTAGATGGTAACGTATTCCCAGGTTTGCTAGAGATGCGAACCTCAATTCAAGTTTTTCCGCAACATTCTGCATTGAGTAATCGTCTGTGAGGATCACAGATTCGTAGCCGCAATCTTTAAGCTGAACCGCTAAGGCTAGAACCTCAATGTCAGCCTCTGAGAGTGAGCTTATGTCGCCAATATCCGCAGAGGCTTCTTTAACGATATCAATATATTTTTGGGATGGATTAATAATCCTAAGTTTTCCACTTTCAACAGATGCATTAAATCGCATCTTCAGAATAGAGTCTCCAAGCAGTTCATCTCCAACTCTTGGGACGGAAAATGTCTCTTCATTGACGGCGGACGGGTCGAAGCCCGCTATGAGGGCGGATGTATCAACCACTAAAACCCTATGCTTACCCTTCACGGCTAGCTTTCCTCTCTAGAAAAAAGAAGCCTATCTTTTAAACGTTTATAGAAGTTATCCTCAAACCTTATGAATCTTGATTTATGCTCGGAAACCCTCACCGTCACTTTGGTTTCGCCATCGCCTATATTTTTCTGGTAGTCTCCATCGATGACGATCATCGCTGCTTTAGGTCTAAGTATCTCCACAGTTACATGTGAACTTGAGGGGAAAACCATTGAACGCATTAGGCTTATCGGACAGACCGGTGTTAGAACAAGCGCATCAACCTCCGGATCAAGAATAGGCCCCCCGCTTGAGAATGAGTAGGCGGTTGAACCAACCTGAGACGCTACTATAACACCGTCAGCGCTGAATTCAGCCACAGCAACGTTGTTTTTCCATACTCTAACGCTTAATGTTTTCGCAAGATGCCGCGATGTTATAAACACCTCGTTCAAAGCGTCTGGAAGCCTAGTGCCACCAATAAACGACGCGATCTTACTACAGAACTCAACACGATATAAGCCTTCAATATAGCGATCTACGGCTTCAAGGGCTCTTTCAGGGAGAACCTCGGTTAGGAAGCCACGTGCACCCATACCTATGGCGAGTATAGGGGGCTCCGGCTTAGGTATTCGGAGACATGTTCTAAGTATTGTTCCATCGCCGCCTACCGTGACTATCAAGTCGGTTTCCATACGCTCAAGTGGCATTGAGAAATCTCTCTCACCTATCTGCTCCGCTAAGCATGGCTCAAAGAAAACGCTAAATCCAGCCCCCCTAAATCTTTCAGCCATATTAAGAACTAGGCTTATGGCTTCGCTGCGATCTAAACGTGCAACCATGCCGACCGACTTAGCCAAGATCCCACCGCACAAACATAAATATTAAGGCTAATCTCTTTTAAACATTATAAGGAACTAAAGTTATAAAATTTAAGAGAGGTGCGTGATGAATGAGCAAACCTGTAGATGTAGGAAGCTTAAGGGATGGCTCCTACGTTATTATCGATGATGAACCATGCCACATAGTTGAGGTCACAAAGTCTAAGCCTGGAAAGCACGGTTCAGCAAAAGCCAGGGTTGTAGCCATAGGTGTTTTTGACGGCGTGAAGAGGAGCTTCGTTAAGCCTGTGGACGCTAAGGTTGATGTGCCGATAATTGAGAAGAGAAGCGGGCAAGTAATAGCGGTTCTACCGAGCAGCATTCAGCTAATGGATCTGGAAACATACGAAGTCTTTGAGACACCGCTACCTCAGGAAGAGGAATTAATCTCTAAGCTTGCAAATGGCATAGAGGTTGAATACTGGAGAATAATGGGAAGAACAAAGATTATGAGGGTTAAGGGAAGCTGAGCGTCCGCTGAGAGAGCTGAGAACTTCAGCGCATTAAATCTTCCCTCAACTCTTCCACAAGCCCTTCAATTGCGCTCAGCGTTTTCTCAACGTCTTCTCTTTCAATCCCTCTATGAGTCACCATTCTAACGATGCTCCTACTGTGATATGACACAAGAACACGGCGCTCCCTAAGCTTTTCAATAAAAATGTTTGCGTCAATCCCTAAGCCGCTTACGTCAACCAGAACAATATTTGTTTGAACCCTATTTAAGTCAACGTGTAACCCTTCAATCTTCGCTAAGCCTTCGGCTAGGAGCCTAGCGTTCCTATGATCCTCCTCCAGGCGATCAACCATCTTCTCTAGAGCGATTATTCCTGGAGCTGCAATTATGCCCGCCTGACGCATGCCGCCGCCCAGCATCTTCCTAACTTTTCTCGCCCTCTCAATAAATTCGCTGTCGCCAACAATCACTGAGCCAACTGGGCAGCTAAGCCCCTTAGATAGGCAGAACATTAGGTTATCCACGTGTCTAGTGAATTCCTTCACATCCATCTTAAGGGCGACAGCTGCGTTAAATATTCTTGCACCATCCATATATAGGGTTAAACCATGCTTCTCCGCAACCTCTTTCAGGGCTTTAATCTGCATAGGCGTGATTATTGTGCCGCCAGCCCTGTTATGCGTATTTTCAATGCAGATAAGCGTGGTTTCAGGAAGATGTATGTTCCTAGGCCTTAAGGCGGCTTCAACATCCATCGGGTCTAAAGCGCCCAAATTTCCCTTCAAAGGCCAGGGTAGCAATCCCGCTACCGCCGATAACCCGCCGACCTCATACCAATATATATGCGATTCAGATTCCAGAATAACGCAGTCACCCCTCTTAGTGTTGCTCATCACCGACACTAGATTAGCCATCGTCCCGCTTGGAACAAGCAGCGCGGCTTCCTTACCCATCTTTTCAGCAGCCATCTCCTCAAGTTTATTTACGGTTGGATCCTCCCCATAGACATCATCGCCTAACTCGGCATTCTTTATTGCCTCAAGCATCTCCTCAGTTGGCAAAGTGACGGTGTCGCTTCTCAAATCAATGAAATCCCTTCTCATACATCTCACCTCAATAACCTCCCCGCGCGGGATGCTGACATTTTAAAGATAGATTTATCTATGCTGAAGATACACTTAATAAATATTTGACTAAAAATGGGGAATAATTCAGGAGAACGGAAGATTTGACTCTGGAGAAGCTCGGATCCTCACTTTATGAGGCGCTGAAAAAGATTTTCAGAGCATCAGTCGTAGATGAGGCCGTTGTGAAGGACCTTATACGTGACCTGCAGCGTTCCCTCCTGCAGGCGGATGTAAACGTTAGGCTTGTGCTTGATCTCTCAAAGAGAATAGAGGAACGCGCCCTAAAGGAGAAGGTTCCGCCTGGAATACCGAGGAAGGAACATTTGGTGAAAGTTGTCTATGAGGAAATCGTTCGTTTATTGGGCGAGAAAACTGTTCCGCTTAAGGTTACTCCAGGGAAGAGAAACCTTTTCATGCTGATCGGCGTGCAAGGCTCAGGGAAAACGACGACAGCCGCTAAATTGGCAAGGTATTTCCAGAAGAGGGGATTTAAGGTAGCCCTCATATGCGCTGACACATTCAGAGCTGGAGCATTAGCTCAGCTCAGCCAATTAGCTGCTCAAATAAATGTCCCAATTTATGGGGATGAAAACGAGAAGAACCCGGTTAAAATCACCTTAGAGGGACTTAAAAAATTCGAGAAATACGATATCGTCATAGTTGACACCGCTGGCAGACATAAAGATGAAAAGAGCCTAATAGAGGAGATGAAGATCCTTCAGGAAGCGATAAAACCGGATGAGGTCATAATGGTTATTGACGGAACAATGGGGCAGCAGGCAGCGGCGCAAGCCAAAGCCTTCCATGAAGCAACACCGATAGGATCAATAATAGTCGCTAAGCTTGACGGTTCAGCTAGGGGGGGCGGAGCTCTATCCGCTGTTGCAGCTACAGGTGCACCGATAAAATTTATAGGAACAGGCGAGAAAATAGATGATTTAGAGGCTTTCGACCCGCCTAGATTCGTCGGCAGACTTCTTGGAATGGGCGACCTGCAGAGCCTAATTGAGAAAGTTAGAGAAGCAGAGATAAAGGTTCCGGAGAGGAAGGCTAAAGCCATACTGAGCGGAAAATTCACGCTCTCAGACATGTATGAACAGTTTGAAGCAATGAAGAAGATGGGGCCATTCAGCCGCCTAATAAGCATGCTTCCAGGGCTCGGCTACGAGCTACCGGATGAAATCGTGAATGTCGCTGAGGAACGCTTAGAAAAATGGCGCGTGATAATTCAGTCCATGACGCCTGAGGAGAAGGAGAACCCGCAAATAATTAATGCATCCAGAATAAGGCGTATAGCAAGAGGCTCCGGTACAAGCGAGAGGGACGTAAAAGATCTGCTTAAGCAGTATGCTTTGCTACGCAAAATGATGAAGTCGCTGAGGAGAAGAAGGCTTCCAATCTTCGGGAGGAAGATGATCCCTTAAATATTGATGCGGATACGCCGTAGTTAACAGTTCCAAAATAGATAGACTTAAATAGACTTAAGTGGTGTT
>CAYPJR010000097.1:0-4576 GCA_964411115.1 uncultured Candidatus Bathyarchaeia archaeon
AAAAGCTAAACTTAAAGAACCAACTTTCAGACCAACATAGGCAAGAAAGAAACTTAATAAGCAGGAAACTTAGAATTCTATTAATCACCTTCAAAAGGTTAGGATCTTAATAAATCGAAGCCTCTGAAAAATGAAAAATAAGTGGTTATACCTATTTCTCTCAGAAATCCGTTTATGCAGTCCTTCATGGATTGTATGAATGGATGCTTTATTCTCTCAGGTTCCACCATGCTTTCAAGCCGTTCAATCCTAAATGAAAGGGGCGGATGGGGATCTAGACCAATCCAGCTGCCGATCCTACTTGAAGATCTTTCAGCCAATATTCTTCTGTACCCTATTTTTCTTAAGGCGTCAGCTAAAGCATTTTGCTTCTTAAGTACGATTGCTGATTCCAGGTCTGCTCTAGCCTCAAAGAATTTTGCGATGAAATAGATTAGGCTTAAAGCGAACAGAAAATAGAAGAAGCCGAAGAATATGATGAAGGGCCAGAGGACGTAGACCCTCAGCAGGTATTCAGCTGACGTCAACGCGAAGAGAATAAGTGGATCTCTGCTTTTAACATGGCTCATCTCATGCCCAACAACAGCGAAGATCTCCTCATCATCTAGCTGGATGAGCAAGCCTGTGGTTATTAGGACAAGTCCGAAGCGCGGCGCTGGGCCGGTGGCAGCGGCGTTGGGAACAATGATGTTCGCCACCCTGATTTTTGGAATCGGCATTTTAAATCTGCAAGCAGCTTCCTTTACAACTTGATATATATTTATGCTTCTTATGAGCATGTTCTCAGGTTTAATGTTCACTCCATGCTGAAAGAAAACCTCTTGAACAGTTTGAGCATCGATGGGTTTTCCTAAAGCCAACGTTCTCTCATAGATTTCTCTTTTTATCCTAAGGAGACGTTCTCTGTTATAATTCTGCCGAATAAATTCAAAGTCTTCCGAGGGGATATGATATTGCAGAATATGCACGTAAGGCGAGTCTTCAGTGATAGACCAGTCGCCCATCCTCATTATTATTTTGTCTGAGAGCAAAACTAGAACCAGCTGCGAGAGCACCAGTATAATGGGCGCGTACATTTGAGTAAGCAGAAAAACCATGTAACTGAAGAGGATGAATATGACGAATAGAAATATCATGTTTCCAGTGAATATTTGGCTTAAAATCCTCTTTCTTTGTGTAAGCGCCTTCTCACTTACAATATACTTGCTTGGGCCCCAAGCAAAGTAAAGCGTAGTTCTCCTAACATTATCCTCAAACATCTGAATTGTGGTTATCAAGTCTTCCCTAAGCTTGCTCAGAGCCCTTTTGGGCGTGTAGGCGCTCGGTTTCATTTTTATTTCAAACGGGTTTCCTGAGGTAACCTCAACATCAATGTACCACGCTCCACTAGAATCAACAAACGTGAAAGCTAACGTTTCCCGCCCATCCAGTATCCAGCGTCTAACATTAGCGAAGTTCCGGTAGAACGGGACAATATATTTTTGATATATGAAAAGGAGCAATTCGCTATAGTAGGCTGGTGAAACCTCCGTGTACACTTTAAATATGGGAACCTCTGAAATCTCCATCACTTAATCATTCCGGGGCATCAATAAAAATGTTTGCCAGCCCATTATTAAATGTGTTCCCCGAATAAACGCGATCGACTTTTAAACCTTTGCAATAACGCTTTTATAGTAAAAAGTTAAGAATGGTAATAGCAATAATCTGGCGGTAAACCTATGGAGCCCAGTAAGAAACCATTGAATGTGCTAATAAAGCAGATGAACTCCTATATTGGGGTTACGCTTAAGAATAATATTGAATATAGAGGGGCAATGGTGCACTGCGACAGCTACATGAATATAATACTTGATGGAGCGTCAGAGTACAACAATAGTCAGCTAGTAGCGAATTATGGTAAAGTTTTAGTTAGAGGAAACAATATACTTTACATAACGCTGAACCCGCCTCAGAAGAATGAATGAGCATAGCGGCAAGGAAAAAATAAGCCTGGAGGAACGCTAATTGAATAAACGATTTTTATTAAGCGTAGCGGTAAGTATATTTATTTTATATATTCTTTTTTCAAAAATCTTAAATTTTGAGGAGTTTTTAACAGCCCTATCTTCTGTAAGCATTTTACTATTTCTAGCCAGCGATATTCCGTACCTAATACAAGCGGTTTTAATGGGATACCGGCTTTCTTGGGCGATGCGTAGAAGCGGCGTTGAAGCTGGCTGGAAGGATAGTTTTTTCGCCCATCTTTTCGGAATGTTAGGTAGCGACTTTAGCGTTGGGAGAACAGGATACTTGCTATCTTCGCTGCCGTTTAAATCAAAGCTCGCTGGAAATATCGGGGTTGTTTCAGCTCTAACGGTTATCGACGTAATTGCAAAGGCCATTTTAGGCACTATTTCAGCAGTTTTCCTTATTTATCTCTTCGGATTAAGCATTAACCCAGTTCTATTTCTATTCGCTGCTACAGTATTTTTAGGAGGCATAATGTTTTTTGCGCTCATCGCAAGCCAGAAAAGCATTAAAATCGTATCTAAGATCCCATTACTAGGGAAGAAGATTCTACCTTACTATCAGGATTTTAGAAGCTCACTTGAAAGCCTAAGAGGGAGCTTATTGTTTCTTTTCATTTTTCCGCTTTTAGGATGGTTATTACGTGGTTTGGAATGGAACATTCTAGGCTACGCTGTGGGGATAAACTTCCCCTTCCACATATGGCTTATGCTGCATCCGCTTTTAACCCTTGTTCGATTAATTCCGGTGACCGTAACGGGATTAGGCGTCTTTGAGGCCACCCTAATAGTTCTTTTTCCAGAGATAAACCCTGAAACCCTAGCCGTCTTCGGCATATTGGACATGATAAATAATAGTTTAGTAGATATGTTTGGGTTATTCTCCCTATGGAGGATGAGGGGGTGAAATGGAAAATAGGGCGACTAAACTTAAAAATTTAATTGCGAGACGGAGTAGTACACTATTTCTCCTCTTCTGTTTATTACAGCCAATATGAGGGTCTTCTTTAAATTTTGTGTGTGGTTCAGTATTTGGTTCAGATCCTCTATGGAGAGAGGCATGCCTTCATATATTCCGCAAACTAGGTAATTTGCTGATTCCTTGCTGTATTCGCCTCTCTCATATAGGCGGAAATCTATGCCTAACCCAAAGCCCTCGCGGACTACGTAGCCTCTGCTTCTTAAATCACGGTAAATTAAGTATTTAACCCACGCATTTTCATCAATATTCTCATATTTTTCCAGCAAATCTCGAAAACCAACCGGTTTTCCAGTTTTATCATCTTCAATTTTAAGTAGACCCTTACTGTGCAAATACATGGCTTCATAGAATGTTAAGAGCAGTTTTCCATCTCTCAATGTGCCATAGCCTTTTGAGGATAAATTCTCAGCGTCTTCGGCGGACTCAACTAGGATGCTTTCATCCCTAAGTAGGGCTTTAATGGCTTTTTTACTTTCCTCATTTTTCTTCTTAACGTTACTAGGTAACATGATGCTTTGACCCCAATCATGCTGGTCGGCAGGCTTTAGCCATCTTCTCAATATCTTCCCTGCTTAAAATTCCTTTCTCGCATATTACGGAACTAACATATTTCATTGGCGTTATATCAAACGCTGGATTCAGCACGTTCACACCCAGCGGGGCGATTCTCACAGATTTTATATATGTAACCTCCTCAGGGCTTCTTTCCTCTATAGTCACGTCCTTCGCAGAAACATTTAAGTCGAATGTGGAGAGGGGCGCTGCAACGTAGAATGGAATTTTATGCTCATGGGCTAGAACAGCAATGCTGTATGTGCCTATCTTATTTATTATTGCATCATAAACTATTCTGTCAGCGCCGACGATAACCTTATCTACAAGCCCCTTAAACATTACATATCCAACCATATTGTCGGTTATTAGAGTTACAGGTATACCATCATGCATCAGCTCATAGGCTGTTAATCTGGCGCCTTGAAGTTTAGGTCTTGTTTCATCAACTATGACTTTTATACGTTTACCCTCCTCCCATGCGGCCCTTATAATCGCCAGCGCCGTGCCATAATCCACGGTGGCTAATTTACCGGCGTTGCAGTGCGTTAGAATAGTATCGCCATCCGATATGAGTTTAGAACCATGCTTTCCAATCATCTTATTAGTAATAGCGTCCTCCTCAGCGATGCGCTCAGCCTCCTCAATGATTACGTTTCTCAGCGTCCCTACATCGCCCTCTGCGCTCATAGCCTTCTTAAGGATTCTATCCACAGCCCAAAAGAGGTTAACCGCGGTGGGTCTGGTTTTCTTAAGCATATTAGCTGACATCTCTATTTCTTTTAGAAAATCACTTACGCTTTTAGCGTTTGAATAGTAGGCTGTTAAAGCTAAACCGTATGCTGCTGCAACACCTATTAAAGGAGCACCCCTGATCTTCATCTCCTTAATTGCTTCTGCAACTTCATTGCAGCTTCTCATTTCAATCCAAACTTCTTCGTCGGGAAGCAGGGTCTGATCTATCGTAATTACAACGCCGTCCTTCCATACAATAGTCCGCATATTCTAGCGCTCCCAACTTGCTAAATTTGAT
>CAYPJR010000098.1:0-4513 GCA_964411115.1 uncultured Candidatus Bathyarchaeia archaeon
GCCGGAAGGCTTCGGCCGACCGGTTCAGCCCGCGGTTCCCAATCGCCCGAGGTGTTGGGCTGAAAAAGGTTTAGCGCCCGGACGAAAAGATGGACCTATGCATGGTGTTTACCGCTACTGATTATTGTGCCTTTCTGAACTGTTCATTTCACTTCTATTTCTTCCGCTACACCCTGCTTTATTAGAGCCTTCGCGTTTTCCTCAGGGAGCACCGTTATATCTTCAGGCTTAAAGGGTCCGTACATTTTCATGTCCGCGCCGATAAATTGCTGCGGTATCTCCTTAAGTATGCGAACAATAATGAAGCCTTTATTTCTGGATTTTTTAATTTTTGGTCTTTGACCCTGCATTATGTCCCTTAGGAGATCTTCGTATGTTTCAGCTTGAAATAGTAGCCCATCATATAGGCTTTCCTCCTCGCTGGTCAGCGCTGTTAGAGGCGCTATTTCTCTCTTAGCCGCCATCTTCATCATCTTCCCGTATCTAGTTTGGATTAAATCGCTAATCATCCTCTTAACGTTCTCCTCCTCCCTCTTAAGTAGCCTTCCCCTAACACTTTCCTCATCTATCATTCGCCTCTCCTCACGGATTCTCCTAACATAGTCAGATAATTGCGCATAGAAATCCTTCGGTAAACTCTGAAGGTCAGGGTTTTCCCTCTCTTTTCTCCAAGCTTCAAAGAGCACATCATACATTTCAGTCAACCACCCTTGCGGCGTCTTTACATAGCAGGAATAATGCTGCTGAGAGGGGTAAAGTTACCGTTTGCTTTTTAAACGGCCCGAAGGATTCTTCCCCCAACCTAAATTTAGGCGCCTCCTCAACATATATTTTAACTTCACCCCTTCTAAACGCTACTGATTTTTTAAGCGGATCAAACTCCTCAATCTCACTTGATGGGAAGGAAACCTTAAGCAGCCCTGTCTTCCCATGAAGCGTGTTAGGTAAGCGTATTAACCTATGGATGTCAACTGTGACTACGGTATCTATCTTGACGGATTGAAGAGCTATGCCTTGTTGAACAATCTTACCCCATCCCTTCAAGCCTAAACCTTTCACAATGTTCCAAGGTCCGCCGAAAGCCCAGCTCTTAAGCATTAAATCCTTATTCGCAATAATTTCGTCCACAATATTTTTTTTAAGCCCAAGTTTCCTCAGGTCTTCCGGGGTTGCTACTAGAAGAAACTCGTATGTTCCTCTTGCAGCGCGCCCCCGCCAGCCCCTCTCATCGAGGCTTGGACCGGCAATTAATTTCTCGCCATCCCTTATAATTGATCCGAGCCCATGGAAGATGATATCTATGCCTGTTCCAGTGACATAGTCAACTATTTCCTTTCTAGCTATGGAATCCAGCTTAAGGATCTCTTCGTTTTCAACTTGAACATGGTAACCCCTATGCCCACTGAAGGAGCATTTTATATCTGAAAATGAGAAGCCTAGATCGGATGTTAATATATCTATAAGATTCATTGTTTCAACCCTCGCGGCTTCAAGGCATACTTCGCAGGGCCATGTTTTCTCATCAAAGCTTTCATTGCCGCATTTAGGGCATTTGCTGGGCGCAGGTCCCCCGCCCTTTAAGCCGCATTTCCTGCATACCCATGAGTCATGAACCTTATTACATTTTGTGGGTATATGATCGGCATCTATGTCGAAGAAAAGATCTGAGCCAAGCCAGCCTTTCTCATCCATCTTCGCCTCAGGGAGGCTGTAATATGCTGCTGAGTAATAAGCGTTTGAGGGGACGTTTCTCTTCATGAACTCCCTTAGTTCCTCAGCATTCATGAAACCCTTATGTCTAACCATAACGTTTTCCTTGAAAAGTGTGAAGCCGAACTCTCTATTTTCAATTGATTTTGGAGCTTCAATTCTATCAGCATTCTCATTATAAAATTCGGAGAATCTCTCGCGGATAAATGCTTGCGTGTCCATTATCCCCTAGACTCTTTAACTCTCTCCATCCTTATACTTCTCATTTTTCTACGATAATATGTTAATGGATGCTTAATCCTCCTGCATATGTCATCCATTCCAGGGCAGAGCCCATGAGTTTGAAGTGTATCGCATTTCGGCGGGGTATATTTCGTTCCGGATCCTCTTTCACCAGCTATATGTTCAATCTGATATCTAGTCATCCTCTCGTTGAAATCCGATGATCTGCGGAAGAGATCCACAATTGAGTCCGGGCTCACACCTATATTTAGAAGAAAAGATGTAAGCGCGAAACGTCCAACGTGAGACACATGCCGTCCAGATAAAGCCGCCTTATAAAGCTCCATTATGCATGGCGGGAAAGCTTCATTGGAAACTTCCGAAGGCGGGAAATCTTCAGCCGGCAGCTCCTTAAAGCTGCCAGAATACGTCTGCTTGATTTTTTCCGCCCGATCGAAAATTTTTTCTGGAAGCACCCCCCTAATTTTCGGATCAATTTTGCCCTCAATATAGCGCCGGATCTCTTCTTGCAGAAGGCGGGCAACCTCCTGCTTAGACAGGTGCACTTCACCATTAATGACGAGTTTGTTTACTAATTTCCAATCTTTATCATGAAAGGAGGATGCATTGCGGAGGTAATCTATGAAGTTCAGGGCGAAATCAAATTTTATTACACCCACCTTCTCGTTGGAGAACCTTATTCTCCAACCGAATTTTTTCGCTATTTCCATTATTTTCTCTTCGCTTTCCCTCTTTAGGAGCTCGTAGGCTCTCCTCGCTTCGGCAAGCGCATAGCGTCTCTTAACGTACTCATTGGCTAATGATGTTACCAGCGCCACTGCAACTGGAAAAGAAAGAATTTCAATATCCTCCTTATGTAATCTTGGATCGTATCTTACTTCCGGCGGATTGGTTGTTAAAGCCTCAATAACTCTCTTCTCAGCTCTTTCAAGTATAGGCGCATAGTCGGCTTCAAAAAGATTATCTATTTTGAAACCTAACTTTTTAACTTCCTCAGCTGCTTCCGGCATAAATGGATATTTAGCCATATCCTCCAACGTTAGTGTTTTCGCCATCTCCCTCCCCTTAAAGTTACAAGAGTTACACTGCTCTATTCAACCTCTATCCTTGGCGCCAAGAGATATAAGAGTTTCCCATCGTATCTCTGCCTGAAATCTAAGCGTATTGGCATATCAGTTGAAAATTCTAGGGTTACAATGTCCGATGTGTCCGATGCAGCATCCACTATTTCCGAAAGGTAGCTTAGGCTGAAGGTTGCCTTAGAGGGCTCCTTAGCCTCCATAGATATGAGCGCGTCGCTTCCCTTCTTAATCTCTATTTTTGCCCCTGCAATATCGCCTTTAGCAACCATTACTAGGTTATCTTCATCCGCCTCTATGCGGACATTATCGCTGACTAGGGCGGCATCCTTAAGCACATCTTGAAGGTCGCTGGTTGTGAGGGTTGCCTTCACATTGAATGTTATTCTGGGTTCAGGAACCTCCTCCTCACCAACCTCAAGGGTCGGCATATTAAAGGTGCGCGTATATCTACCCCTCATCGTAACCATGAAGCGTCTTGACTCCTCATCTAATGAGATCTCAACAACATCGTCTTTACCAGCCCGCTTAAGCAGTTTCAGTAACTCGCTTAAGTTTATGCATACCTTTGACTCTCCCGCAGCCTCATACTCATCGAAACTTGTCTTTTTCATCTCAAAGTCAACCATCGCTACGCGCGATGGATCCATGGCTCTAAGCTTGATCCCGTCAGGACCTATGTTAAATGTTGCCTCATCTACAATCGCGGATATAGCTGTCAAAACATTTTTAAATGTCTTCGCATCCGAGATCTTCATTCTAAACAATGACGCTTCCTCCATCAACTTAATTGATCCATTTACTTAATTATTATCTTAACACGTCCTTTATAACCTTATTAATTGTCAAGTAAATATTGAAAGGATATTAAGGGGAAGAACCATAAATGGTTAATGAACGTTTTTGGCTAAAATATCCCTTTATTCCCGCGGATAATTTAACTCGGAATGTAAAACTTGAATGGACATAAACTCTTAGGCATCCCACTTAAAAGGTTCCCAGCAGAAGCAGCTGCCTATAAATAATGCGGGTTTTTCACTTAATCATGGGAATATTTACGAATATTCCCTGAATGTATAGTTGCATTTTGTGCATCTGAAGAATTGCGTTGATGATTCATCGGCTCCTCTCGTCTGAACTTGCCAGACATACGCAAGGTTGTTTCCGCATTTAGGGCATTCCACTGTAACAACCGGTAGGGTTTTAAGTTTCTGCTCCTTTTCACCGATAACGACTATCTGATCTTCAGGTTTGATCTCAGCAACTTTTCTACTTGGGAATAACATGGGAGAATCGGTCTCCTTTTCATACCCGCATTTAGGGCATGCTAGGAAGGTTTTCTTCGAATCCTTCTTATGCTTCATAACTAATCTAGAACCACATTTTGGGCAGAACTCTATCAATCTTTCTCCTCACGTTACTGTATTTCTCTCTTTAAGAGAAGTATAGAGGAAACTTTTAAACTTTCCTTTTTATTACAA
>CAYPJR010000099.1:0-4431 GCA_964411115.1 uncultured Candidatus Bathyarchaeia archaeon
GAAGAAGGAGATTTATAGAAGCGCTGATTCATTCAGTTAGGTGAGAAAAAATTTACACTTAATCATGGTGGAAAATAGGGCGATATCCTTCAACTTTGCTATTTAGGATAAATTAAGTAAATATTAAATACACTTCATGGATAATTCTGTCATTAGATTGAGGGAGGATTGCAGCATGGGTAGGTCAACTGTTATTGTGGATGCTGCTCGTAGCAAATTCGCTAAGCTCCGTCCGGTACCGATTGAAAGCGTTCGTTTAAAGGATGATTTCTGGGCGCCAAGATTAAAAATAATCCAGGAAGTTACTCTTCCATCGCAGTATAAACTGCTCTATGAGACTGGGCGAATATTCAATTTCCGCCGGGCTGCAGGTAAGGAGAAGGGAAATTTTCAAGGTTTAGTATTTAATGATTCAGACGTCTATAAATGGTTAGAGGCTGCGGCTTTCTCCTATGCCTATAACCCTGACCTCGACTTACTCGCTAAGTCAAGAGAGATTATTGATGAGATCGCCGCTGCTCAGGATGAAGACGGCTACCTCAACACTTACTTCACATTTGAGAAAAAGGGCGAGCGCTGGAAAAACCTAAGGGACTTACATGAACTATACTGCGCTGGGCATCTATTCCAGGCCGCCGTGGCCCTTTATCGGGCTGCTGAGGAAAAGAAAATACTTGATGTTGCATGTCGCTTCGCAGATCATATTGTCAGCCTCTTCGGACCAAATAAGCTCATGGGTGTTCCAGGACACCCCGAGGTTGAGATGGCTCTAGTCGAACTTTACAGGACTGTTGGGAAAAAGGAATATTTAGATTTAGCAATATTCTTTATTGACAATCGTGGGAAGAAGCTTATCGGCGGAAACCCCTATCATATAGATCATAAGCCCTTCCGCGAATTAACCGAGATTGTTGGACATGCCGTAAGGGCACTTTACTTAAATTGCGGCGCAACAGACATATATCTTGAAACTGGCGATAAAACGCTTTTCGAAGCGCTTATGAGGCTTTGGCATAACTTAACCGAACAAAAAATGTATGTGACTGGAGGCGCGGGTGCGCGTCATGAGGGGGAAGCATTCGGAGACAATTATGAGCTGCCAAATGCCAGAGCTTACGCTGAAACATGCGCAGCAATAGCGAACTTCATGTGGAATTGGCGTATGCTATTGGCAACTGGTGAGGCAGCATTCACCGATATTATGGAGCTAACCCTCTACAATGGAATATTATCCGGGATATCGCTTGATGGAAAACGCTACTTTTACGTTAATCCCCTAGCCGATAGAGGTGGACATAGGCGTCAAGAATGGTTCTATTGCGCATGCTGCCCGCCGAACATAGCCCGTTTAATAGCGTCTTTGCCCGGCTACTTCTACAGCACATCAGATAATGGAATATGGGTTCACCTATATGCTAAGAGTGAAGCCCATGTGAAACTCGGCGATAATGAGGTGACCTTACTACAGGATACAAACTATCCGTGGAATGGTGAAATTAACGTTACAGTTGACCCTAAAAAGGAAGACTTGTTCAGCTTATATATTCGCGTACCGGGCTGGTGCAGAGATGCAAACATCAAAGTTAATGGGGAGAAATTGGAGGGCAAACCGCAGCCTGGAAGTTATATTGAGATTAAACGTTCATGGAGAAGCGGCGATAAGATCACTCTCTCACTTGCAATGCCAATTGAGAGAATCGTTTCGCATCCGCATGTTGCGGAGAATAATGGTAGAGAAGCCTTAAAGCGGGGCCCGATCGTATACTGCATTGAAAAAGCCGATAACCCTGACTTCGATGTTTGGGATATGATCCTACCTGACAATGCACTATTAAATGCTGAGTATATGCCAAACGTTTTAGGTGGAATTGTTGCCCTACGCGGCGAAGCCCTAGCAATGAACTCTGAAAAGTTCGGTAGGAGATTGTACGCTCCTAAAGACAAAGTTAAACATGAGGTACGTAAGGTGAAGTTTACAGCGATACCGTACTACGCATGGGCAAACAGGGAAGAAGGACCAATGACCGTTTGGATAAGATCCGTTTGAAGAACAATTTGATATCCCTAATATTTCTCAAAATAAAGTTCAATACATCCAATTCGGGGTCTTAGTAAAATCCTTAAAGATTGAATATCTACCTATTCACAGTAGTAAGCATCTCAGTAAGATATGAAGATTAAATCATTGAACACGCAGTAGGAAGATTTAATCTTCAACTTTAAGGATAAAAGGTTAAAACGCTTGTCGGTGCTGATGACGATATGCAACTAAGCTTTTATGTATGAAACACACATAATTATTCAAACCTAGATTAAAAAGGTGGAGGTTGAAAATTTGAGGTTTGTGGTGACGGGCGGATGCGGCTTTATAGGGAGCAACCTTCTTGAACGTTTGGTTCACGATGGCCATGATGTCGCTGTTTTTGACAATTTAAGCAGTGGCAGCCTGAAGAATATTGAGGGTTTAAATGTAAAATTCTTTAATGAGCCATATGTGAAGATTGGAAGCTTGTTTCCAAACGCCGACGCTGTTTTCCATTTAGGTATGCCTTCCTCTTCGCCAATGTATAAAAGGGATCCTTATTTGGTGGGTAGAACGGTTAATGACGCCATCGCGATTTTTGAGTATGCTAAATTGAATAATTGCAAGGTTGTTTACGCAAGCACTAGCAGCATTTATAATGGGAACAGAGTGCCCTACAGGGAGGACATGCCTGTAATGGTGACGGATTACTATACTGAATGTAGATATGCGATTGAGCGCCTAGCAAAACTTTATAATGTTCTTCACGGCGTAAAGTCTGTAGGTTTAAGGCTTTTCAGCGTTTACGGACCGAAAGAGCGGTTTAAGGGTGAATATGCAAACATAGTCTCACAGTTCTTATGGTCGATTCAGAAGGATCAGCCCCCAATTATATTTGGGGATGGAAATCAGACGAGAGATTTTATTTATGTCTCAGATGTCGTTGAGGCTTTCATGTTGGCGATGGAGAAGGAATTTGAATGTGAAATCTTCAATGTTGGAACTGGAGTGGCGCATAGCTTCAACGATGTGGTTAAATTAATCAATAAATATCTGGGGAAAAATATTGAGCCGATATATAAGCCTAACCCAATTAAAAACTATGTGTATTATACGCTTGCGGACACAACTAAGGCTGAAAAAATCCTAGGCTTCAAAGCCAAGATAACGCTTGAAGAAGGAATAAGAAAACTCATCATTAATGAAGATATTTAGTATAAAGATGGCAACATGCCAATAGATACGCAGATTTACTTATCCCAGCATTTTTAAGTCCCTTATTAAGTAAATAACATTTTTATTATTTAATGCTGTTTACAGGATGATTTGTATGCCACGCGTTAATAGCAGTGAAAGATTTGTTCGACGTAAGAGCTTAAAGGTGCTACTTTACATAATATCTTTGTCCATTCTTTTAGCGATATTAAATTTTCTCTTCGGATGGGCCTCTAAGGAATCCGTTCCAATATTCCTGCAGCCCTATAGCGACATCATATTGCTCATTAACCCATATTTGCTGTATATTCAAGTGGCGCTTGTCATCGTGCTAGGCGCCTTCATCATTAACTCCTTCAGCAACGCCGTGTATGCTTATATAATAGGGTTGGCTGACCAATCGGCTGCTGCCACAGTGAAAACCATTGTGAGGGTAGTGGGCATAGCAATTCTGCTTTCAATAATCACTTCAATACTTAGCGCGAATCCATCAGCAGCTTTAACAATAGGCTCATTCAGCGGGCTAATCGTGGGTTTCGCAACCCAAACGGTCTTATCGCATTTCGTAGCTGGCATATTCATTTTAATAGTCCGCCCAGTAAAGTTCGGTGATATAATCACCATAGCTGGACAGACTGGTATCGTTAAAGAGATGAGAATTATGCATCTGGTCCTTGAATCTCAGGATGGAACAACCGAGATACTTATACCGAATGGAACAGTCTTCAGCCAAGTAATTTTGAAAAAGAAAATCATTATCGCACCAAAGCCGGTTAAAATAGAAATCTCAATGGATAGCGTACCTGGAAGGGTAAATCCGGGTTCAAAAATAACCTTTACCGGAAGACTGATTGGGAAAGACGATGGGAAACCAGTTTTTGGAGCAGCAGTAAAAGTTATTGATGAACATGGACGAATTTTATCCTCCGATACTACGGGAAATGACGGCAGCTTCAAGGCAACATGGACCGCGAGCAAAATAAACCCTGATAGCAACATCGTTAGGGCATACGTAAAATTCGACGGTGACAATGAACATCAGGAGGCTGAGAGTGAAAAAATCATTATAGAGTTAGCTGAGGAGGAAAATAGAAAAATAAGGGAAAATGAAAGTTTAAAGGCGCACGGTTAATTTTTACCTTTCAGCAGAAGCCTTAAGAATTCCCTCATGAATGCTGGCAGATCGGGCCAAG
>CAYPJR010000100.1:0-4380 GCA_964411115.1 uncultured Candidatus Bathyarchaeia archaeon
TCCATAAAGAAAAAAGAACCGAACAGAAAAATTAATTAAGCCACAAAGCAAAAATTTTTGTTATTTTTCTAAAAACACCGTTTTTCGGCAATATTTCATATAATATGTGGATGTATGCACGAATGATGATAAAGATTATTTGTAGATTTCCTTAAGGTTCTTCAGGTGTTAATCTTGAGCTTATGGAAGCACATTCATGAGTTGGCGAGTAAGGAATTAGATCTAGTAAAAAGAAAGAAGCAAGCGCTGGACGATTTGCTCTCCTCTGGAAGAATATCGCAAACAACATATGAGCATCTGAACGCTGAAATAAAAGAAGCCCTAACCAGCGTGGAAAAATATCTTGAAACCACAATCTGCAAAATGGAAGCTAGGGCCCAGGATCTAGAGAAGCAGATAGGAACCTTAGAGGTATTCCTCGCCAATACTGAAATGCTCCATGTCACAGGTGAAATTGATGATGAAACATATGAGAAACAGATGAATGCGATAAATGTTGGTTTAGAAGCAGCAAGACGGGAGCTAAATGAAATAAAAAGCATCTTAGAGGGCCCTAAACCTGCTGAGGCCGTTGAATGCGAACATGGAGAGGAGACATCTGAGACGCTGACTGAGACAACTGTTGAAAATCCAGTTGAAGAAAAAACTGCGGAGGAGACATCTGGGATATTTTAGAAAGGGGAGATTTAAATAAAAACCTAGAACCTCATTTCTTTTTCAGTATTTTACCGTTTCAAGTTTTGTCTTTTCATATTCCTGATACTTTCTTACAACCTCGTGGAGTTTAGGCGCTTCAAAAAATCTTTTTTTAGTTATATCATTCGCGGCCGCCATATACATTTCACTTATAATTATCTTGAGCTGCGGATCTAGGCTTGTCGGAGACGACCTGCAGATTCTTCTCCAATCTTTCAGACCCTCCGCTTCAGATCTTCTTTTTGCTTCCTCAACATCCTTATACCATTCGGTTTTTCTATAAAATTGCCTTGCAACCTCCTTGCTGACATGTATCCCATTATATGTGAAGCGGCACTCATCTAGTGTGCCAACCACATCCGCAATCATAAGTTTCCTCTCATGATCAAACGCCAGCTCGATTTTTCCATCCTCATTTACTAAGCCAGCTTCTGAAACTATTTCAGTTATTATATTGTCGGTTTTAAGAAGAACATCTTTTATCTCATCCACCTCAGGATCCGTTAGGCCGGCTATCTTCTTCGCTTCGCTCCAGGTGATATATCGATCCTTCTCCTCCAGCTTTGTACTGACATCGAAGATTGGCTTAGAAAGTTTCTCACCGGGCATGGGATAATGATCCAGCCCCAGATCTTCAATAGTAATTAAGCCCTGCTCGAGCCTTTTAAATATTGATGAACCCTCAGGCAGGCCGTTTCGATATATAATTTCGAGCGGTATTAGGTAGTTCTTAAGGTTCGGTGTGAAGACGCTGTAGTCATACTTTAATCCGGCTTCATCCCTGTAAACTCCGGGCCTATAAACATTGACCAAATTGAATTCCATAACATCTGTCGGTTGATCCAGCTCATCGAACCGTATAAGTCTTCCATTTCTATCCACCAGACCTCTATAGTGGGTTTTTATTCCTCTTTCTTCGAGATTCTCAAAGAAGAATGCTCCCATGAGGCATAGGGCTTCGCCTTTAAAGGGTATGTGATCCGGCATCTCGCCCCAGTCGAAAACTGAGTAGCGGTTTGAAAAGCGGAATCTACCTATCCCCATTTTTTCCTTAGTCGGCGACTTAACGATCTCCAGATCCTTCACGCTTCCCAATCTTAACCTCCCCTTTTAAGATGCTTAACTGCTTTATCAGCCTCTTCAATCTCCAACTTTTTTGAATACTGATACTTAAGGATATTCTGGGATAATTGACGGTCATCCAACGCTAGGATCTTCGCCGCAGCTATTGCAGCGCCCTCAGGCTCAATAGTTACAACCGAGCCTACGCCGCTTGGAACTCTTAATGATGAATATATGTCTGCACCGCCGAATTTCTCGGAGTAAGGTGGGCAAGCTATAACTGGTTTTTGCGTGTTTGCATCCACAAAGGCGCTTAGCGCATTTGATCTTCCAGCGACTGTTATGAAAACCACTTTTCCATCTTCATATTCCTTTATTATTTCTAGGACTTTCTCAGGGGTTTTGTGGGCTGATGCTATACGAAATTCATATTCAACACCTAAAGCATTCAGGTATTTAGCTATCTCCCTAGAGAAATCTAAATCCGCTTTTGAACCCATTAAAATCACAACTTTACTCTTCATTCCAAAATCTCCTCGAGATCAATTGCTTAGCGGAAAACTCACAATATTATTTGTTCTGCTGGATTTATATATAGCCATTATGACCTCAAGGGATTTTCGACCCTCAACTCCATCAACAAACGGCTTCCTATCCTCTAAGATTGCCTCAGCGAAATCTTTTATTAAAGCTGCATGGTTGGTTGCTGGAACAAGCTCCGGCTTAGCCCAGGATTTTAACCCCTCCTTAACGGCTTCTGAAACTATGTCTTCCCCACCAATTACGGACCATCTCTTCAGGTTTTCACCCTCAATTATGGCTGTTCCCCTTGTTCCATGTATCTCAAGCCTAGTTGGCAATCCAGGATAGATCGCTGTGCTCCCCTGTATTATTCCTATGGCACCGTTCTCAAACCTTATTGCTGCAGCGGCAAGATCCTCAACTTCTATCCTGTGAGCGAATGTTCCCATCTGAGCCCAGAGATATTTTGGAGGACCCATTATCCATAATAGGAGATCTATCGTATGTATGGCTTGATTTATCAATGCACCCCCGCCTTCAGTAGACCAGCGTCCCCTCCAAGGGCTGCCGTCATAGTACTCTTGGGTTCTGAACCATTCAACCACAGCCTCACCTAGGATTAGACGCCCAAACACTCCTTCCTCAGCGGCCTCCTTAACCTTTCTAAAGGTTGAGTCGAAACGTGACTGAAAGTTTACTCCGAGCTTCACCCCTTTCCTCTCGGCTTCCCTAATGATTTCATCCGCCTCTTTAAGGTTAATCGCCATAGGTTTATCGATCAAAACATGTTTGCCGGCTTCTATGGCATCTAAAGCCATAGGGTAATGCTGATAATGCGGCGTGCTTATTATAACAGCATCTATCGGCGCCTCCATAAGCATTCTCCTGTAATCAGTATACCATTTTTTTACACCCCATTTTGACGCGAATTCCTTCGCTCTCTCTTCCCTTCGGCTTGTAACAGCCGTTAGCTCGGCTATGCCGCTGTTAGCTATTAACGCTATTCCATTTGCGCAAAAGTTGGCTCCAACGCCGGTTCCAATAATTCCGAACCTAACTTTTCCAGCCATTATGGCTGCACCCGCCCGGATATTTAATATTAAGAAGAAGCTACATTTATATAAAAAATGGTTTCCTCCTCATTACGGCCTCGATAAAAAGATTCTTTAAATATTCATCGTCTTCGCCCCGCCTCATAGGCTCCAGAATGTCCACCAGGTTGTCGTTTCTGAATAGGCATGGTTTAAGCCGCCCATCGGATGTGAGGCGGATTCTATTGCAGTGAAGGCAGAATTCAGTGTTATGCATAGGCTTGACGATTTCAACCTCAGCACCATTATCTAAAATATATTTTTTCCTATGATGCATCCGCCTAACAATTATTTTTGAGGCTTTTTCTTCAAGATCCTTTTCAAGACTGCTTAAATCCACATGATACTGCTCGTAAAAGATTTCGTTACCAAACTTCTCGAGCTCAATTATTTGAAGCACTACTTTATGTTTCCCAGCAAAATCTATCAGTTCGCCCACTTCATCATCATTTACATTTCTGAGCAGAACCACGTTCACTTTAACAGGGTTTAAGCCCACCTCAACCGCTCTGATTATGCCATTAATAACATTTTCATGGGCATTTATGCCAGTAATAAACCTGAACCTTTCAGGCTTCAAAGTGTCTAGGCTGACGTTAACCCTTGAGAGACCGGCTTCCTTCAGTTGATCAGCATATTGAACCAAGAGGAAACCGTTCGTCGTCATGGAAACATCCTTTATGCCGGGTACGTTGCTTATCCTCCGCGTTATATCGATTATGTCGCTGCGCAGCAGGGGCTCACCGCCAGTCAACTTAACGCTGTAAACGCCTAGAGAGGCAGCTAACCTAACTATCCGCTCAATCTCTTCAGCCGACATCTCAACCTTATAATTCGGCTCTTGACCCTCACTGTGGCAATATATGCAGTTGAAATTGCATCTTTGGGTAACCGACACCCGTAAGTTTTCAACAGGTCTTCCAAAACTATCTTTAACCGCCAAATCCAAATCTTTCTCCTTCTAAAGAAAGAAGTGGAAAGAAGAATTTATCTTTTACCGGAAAAGCAA
>CAYPJR010000101.1:0-2160 GCA_964411115.1 uncultured Candidatus Bathyarchaeia archaeon
GCTGAAATATGCGAAAACTTAAGTAAAAGACCCCCTCAAACTTTTCGCGAAGCATTACAGCTAGTATGGTTTACGCATCTAATACTACACGTAGAGTCCAACGGCCATTCAGTTTCACTTGGCAGAATGGATCAGTACCTATATCCATATTTTAAGAAGGATTTAGAAGAGGGCAAGATGGCTTATGAAGAAGCCTTAGAACTTATAAAGTGCTTTCTGATTAAAATGAACACTCTAAATAAGGTAAGACCATGGAGCGAGACCAAATATAAGAGCGGGTATCCTTTATTTACAACTATAACATTAGGCGGTCAAACCTCAGATGGAGAAGACTCAACAAACGAGCTGACTTACCTCATCCTAGAAGCATTAGCTGAAGTTAAGTTGCCGCAGCCAACTGTTATATTAAGGGTCCACTCTAAGACTCCGGATGAGCTGCTGATCTACGCAGCTAGAGTTTTGATTAGGCATGGCGGCGGTTTACCAGCATTCTTCTCTGATGAAGCTGTGATTCCCGCTTTAATGAATATTGGTATACCGTTAAATGAGGCGAGAGATTATGCAATAGCAGGCTGCTCTGAGGCCGTAATACCCGGTAAAAGCTTATCCTTCACTGGCGGAGACTGCTACTTTAACCTTCTAAAAATTCTTGAAATAACATTAAACAATGGATGTAACCCGAGGAATGGCGTTTGCTTATGCAAAGCCACTAAAGATCTAGATGAGTTGAGGTCTATTGAAGAGTTTATTGAAGAATTTAGGAAGCAGTTATCTTATTACGCTAAGTTCATTGTTCCACTGACGTCCATAACATCAGCCGTAGATGCTGAATTGAATCCAACGCCATTTGCTTCATCTTTAATAGATTATAGAATAAATATTGGCGCCGACATTAGCGAGGGCGGAGGCCCAAATTCTAAATACTCTAACACAATAATACAGGGGCATGGCATAGCAAATGTTGCAAATGCTCTATACGCTATTGATGAGCTGGTCTTCAGAAGGAGATTAATCACTTTAAAGGATTTGAGGACTGTTCTGTTAAATAATTGGGAGGGGCAGCAAGGCGAGAAATTAAGAAGGCTGGTGCTGCATCTTCCAAAATATGGGAATGACATCGATGAGGTGGATAGGTATGCGACAATAATTTCAAAGATCTTTTACGATGAGATAATGAATTATAAGCCTTTTCGCGGCAACATTTTCGGTTTATCGCTTCAGGGATTAACCGCTAATGTGCCTGAAGGCGAGGTTACCGGCGCAACACCTGATGGAAGACTATCTGGGGAACCATTGGCTGATAACGCATCGCCTCATCCAGGAACTGATAGAAATGGCATTACAGCAACTTTAAAGAGCGTTGCTAAAATAGATCATTCATTGTTTATTAATGGAAATATACTGAACGTTAAGTTACATCCGAGCACATTAACTGATAGTTTCGGCAATATTGATGAGAAGAAAATATCCCGGTTTATTAATCTATTGAAGACGTTCTTAATTGATTTAAAGGGCTTTCAAGTGCAATTCAACATAATATCTGCAGACGTTCTTCGGGAAGCTCAGAAAGATCCTGCTAAGTATGCCAACTTAATTGTAAAGGTTGCTGGCTATAGTGCGTACTTCGTAACATTAGATAAAAAGTTACAAGGTCAAATTATCAGCAGAACCGAGCATGTATTTTAAAGCGCATAGGATTTAGAGTGATTCTATGGATAGGGGGTTAATATTTAATATTCAAAGGTATTCGATTCATGACGGACCGGGCATAAGAACTTTAGTTTTTATAAAGGGTTGTCCATTAAGATGTTTATGGTGTTGTAACCCAGAATCTCAGAAAAGCCAGCCTGAGATCATGTACTATAAGAACCTATGTACTGGATGTGGTAAGTGCGTTGATGCATGTCCTACAGGAGCTTCTAGAATTAAGAATGGCAATGTAATCCTGATGAGGGATCTATGCATCACATGTGGAGCTTGCGTTAATGTTTGCCCTAATAACGCGAGGAGATTGATAGGTTTCTATGTAACGGTTGATGAAGTTTTAAATGAGGTCCTTAAAGATATGAAATTTTATTCTAGAAGTGGCGGAGGATTAACTATAGGAGGCGGTGAACCATTTTCACAACCCCAATTCACTAGAAAATTGCTAAGGGAAGC
>CAYPJR010000101.1:2260-4350 GCA_964411115.1 uncultured Candidatus Bathyarchaeia archaeon
TCTATGCATCTCCAACTATTATTAAAGATGTCATGAGGTTTACAGATTATTTGCTTGCCGACATAAAACATATAGATCCGGTAAAGCACAAAGAATTCACAGGGGTTTCAAATGAATTAGTATTGAAAAACATTAGGCTTATAGTTAAAGAATCATTAGTTAATGCCAATAATATTGTAGTAAGATTACCATTAATACCTAACGTCAATGATGATCATGAAAATCTTATTGGGATCGCTAATTTTGTTAAATCGCTTGATAGTGAAGTTGCTGTTGAATTGTTACCTTACCATGAGCTTGGCAAGCATAAATATGAGGCGCTTGGTATGGAGTACCCACTTTATAAAAAGTTTAAGCATATTTTCACACCATCAAAAGAGTACATAGAAAAAATAGCTGAACTTTTAAGTTCATTAGGAATTAAAATAGTTAAGACTTGAAGTATAATAAATAGGGTAGAGATGTTTAAATACTATTTCAAGAATTAATATTTTACTAAATAATCTTTTTTTATATCCAGAATATGCGCTTGAACTAAGAACAATTAGAAAGCCTCATGTTTAAGAGACTTTAATGAAACGCACCGAAGCCGCTTAATAGATTAGGAGACTTTCATTCCACATTTTTATCAGTCTCTCACAGTCGCTTTTAACCTCTTGCTTTCGACTTTTCTCCATTAATTTTTTCAGGAACTCTATGCGTTTCTCAAAGGATTTAAGTTCTATTATACCTTCATGCGGATACTTACCTTCGAGATGTATTTGCATGCGACATGCTTCCTGGACGAATCTGCCCGCGGCGTCAACTGGATTTTCAACAGCATATTTATTCGCCCAGATGGTTGCTTCAGAAACTCTAAGCTGCGTTAAGCCATCAATCTCTTTTATACAGCGAATATAGTTTCTAAAAAAATCATAATAGCCAGCAGCCCTAACAAGTTTAAGGGCCAGGCGCACCTTCTCTTTAAAATCCAGGCTGCCCTCTATCTTTAAACGGCGATCCTTCTTAGCAGATTCATTTATTCCCTTCAGCTCCATCATTAACGCATCCTCTAAACCAATCCGCACTTAAAAATCCAACCTCTCATATAGAGGCTGTCCATGTTTAAATTCTTAACTGTTTTTCACGACATGGATGGATTACGCGGGGCTTATGATTCCCGAAGCCCCGACGTTAGCGTTGAAGGTGGCTTAAATAAAGTTTAATGTTCCTGGTAAGCGCGCCCATATTTTGGTTGGCGGAATCTCTTCTTTAAATGATTATGTATGCAACCTTAACTGCGTTGAAACCCTTTAGAATAAACATTAAATGATCAAAGTCTTTTCTTTATTTAATGGGAGAGGGCTCTGTTATGCGAGGGGAACCCTCAAAAGGGACTGGGGAAATTAAAGAGTCTTTGAAAAGAAAAAATGTGAGGTTTTTTATAGTTTCGATTACGGTTATTTCAATAATTACCATCGCATATGTTGCGATGCTGCAGCAAGTAATCCGAAAAGATGAAACGAATCATATGGGAGCGAGCATTATGGACTTGCATAAATTAGTTGGTGGAGACTTCATAGTGACCGTTGATAAAAAGCTCGGCATTATAAGAGAAATTTATAATCAAAAGGATGTCTATAAAACGAATTTTGCTCGCGGTGAAGAATACGACTTTACTACGACGCCGCCTCGAAGACTTAGGCTTGGCGATATATTCACGAAATACCGCGTTGAATCCGAATCCTGGATCAGCGCAGACACATTACATCATTATGCAAGCCTAGGCGGCGTGAATATGTTTGAATGTAATGATGAATCTATAACCTTCTCTTACTATGATGAAACAGCTGATTACGGGGGGTTCAAAGCATACGAGTTAAGAAAGACTTATCGTCTCGAAAAAAATGAAAATTGCTTCGTATGGGAAATATCCCTTCTTAATCATGGTTCTTCACCCGTTGAGATTGGCGAGATATCCATACCATTAGTGTTCAATATTCAATGCATGGGGAGAGAGTACGTTCTTAACCCCTATGAGAAACGCGTCCTAATACATCCATTTATTGCGGGTCACTCATCTTACATATATTTTACACGCCTAAACGGTG
>CAYPJR010000102.1:0-4266 GCA_964411115.1 uncultured Candidatus Bathyarchaeia archaeon
GGTTAAAAGCCCGGTGCTCTATCCTTGCTGAGCTACGGGCCCCTCTTTTTTGTTTACTTCTTATCGGATTTATTATGGATTTAAGAGATGTTAATATAGATTTGGGTGAAATGTTTTTGGATAAAGCAATATATACTCTGAAAATATTTTAATTTATCTGGTGTCTTTATGGTTATGTTTGAGAAATCTATTGCTTACTTCAGTAGCGCAGGTGAGGAAAATACCGATATTGTTTTAGCCTTAGCGAGAAAAAGAGCTGAGGATCTTGGTATCAGAGATGTTGTCGTTGCCTCCACTAGGGGTGTAACGGGCGTTAAGGCTTCTGAGATCTTTAAGGGCTTCAATCTTATTGTGGTTACGCATCACACAGGCTTCAGGGAGCCGGGGCATCAAGAGTTAACTGAGGAGAACCGTCAAATAATAGAGAGGAACGGTGGAAAAATCTTCACTGGAACACATGTTTTCATGAATGTTGAGAGGGCTATAAGAAGCAAGTTTGACACAGCCTATCCAGCCGAGATAATGGCTCAAACATTAAGGTTATTCTGCGAGGGAATGAAGGTTGCGGTTGAGATAGCGGCTATGGCGGCTGATGCTGGGCTGATACCTGTAGATAGGGAGGTGATAAGCATAGCTGGAACTGGAAGGGGCGCTGATACGGCTATAGTAATTAAACCCGCAAACTCCTCAAGAATATTCGACATGGTGATTAAAGAGATAATAACTAAACCTAGAGGCTGACCTTAACCTCTACATCTGAAGTTCAAGGGGATGAGCAGCATGCTAAGGAGGAGACTTGGCAAAACAAACCTTATGGTTTCAATAATAGGTTTCGGCGCAATAAAGCTGCCGCTTATAGATCGGGAGACATCCAGCAAGATACTTAATAGGGCTCTTGATCTCGGCGTAAATTTCATCGATACGGCGAGAGCATACGGAGATAGTGAAGAAAAAATAGGTTCAGCCATAAGCAGCAGGAGGGATGAATTTTACATATCGACAAAAAGCGGAGCCCTCACATATGAGGATATGAAGAGGGACATAGAGATAAGCCTTAAAAATCTCAGAACTGACTATATAGATTTATATTTATGCCATAACCTTCGATATCCGAACGATTACGATAGGGTTATGGGTCCCGGCGGGGCTATGGATGCCCTTAAAGAGACGAAGAAGGAAGGCGTTATAGGGCATATAGGCTTTAGCTGCCACAGGTTCCATGAAACGATGGAAAGAGGCATAAAATCAGGCGAGTTTGAGGCGATAATGGTTTCCTACAACATGCTGGATGATGAATCCGTTGGGGATAGAATACTGCCATTAGCCAAGAAGATGGATGTGGGGGTTATAGCCATGAAACCCCTCGCTGGGGGATTCCTAGCTTCTCCACCTCAAGAACTTACCAAACGTATTGGCATCCCAATAAATGCTGAGACAGCGCTTAAATTCATCCTATCTAATGATGCGGTCGCCACAGCCATCCCAGGAATGATGAGGATGGAGGAGGTTGAGGAAAACACCCGGGTCGGCGTGAACTTCACATATATGAGCAGCGAAGATTTAAAAAAGATTAGGGAAGCCGCTGAATCTATAAGCGGAGGCTTCTGCCGCGGATGCGGCTACTGCCAGCCTTGCCCTCAGGGAGTGCGCATACCAGTGATCCTGCGTCAGCTGGCTTACTACAAGAATTACGGCTTAACTGAGTGGGCTAAATGGCGATACAAGATGGTTGAGGTTAAGGCTGACTCATGCGTTCAATGCGGGCAATGCGTTGAGAAATGCCCCTATGGATTAAACATTCCGGAGATGCTTAAAGAGGCTCACATGCTGTTGTCCAGCTAAAAATTTATTTTAACTAAGCAAAATTATTTAATGATAGAGCATGCTGATCAAGGATTTTCTAATCGATTTGGCTTCAGAAAGGGCTCCAGGTCCACGTCCATCATTCACGGTTCTAGACATAATAAGGCTTCTTAAGATTCTAGCCGTATCAGGAAAAATTGGACGTGGAAAAATGTCCAAGAATCTAGGTATGGGTGAAGGATCAACTAGGACAATGCTGAAACGTCTGGTAGATGCGAACCTCGTTGCTAAATCAAGAAACGGATGCTCGCTAACACCTAAGGGTAAAAGATTATGGGATAACATTCAAAGCGTCATTCCGAGAATTGTTGAAATCGGGGAGAACGAGTTAACTCAGGCACCATTTAATGTTGCTGTTCTAGTTAGAGGATACGTTGGGAAAGTAGAAAGCGGGCTGGAGCAGCGCGATGCAGCTGTAAGGGCTGGTGCAAAGGGCGCAGTGACGATGGTGTTCAAAAATAATAGGCTGATTATTCCAAGCGTAAGCATGAATTCAGAAAGAGATTATCCGGCTGCTTCCAGAGAGATTATGCGTCTCATGAAGCCTAAGGAGGGCGATGTTATAATAATTAGCAGCGCAAACACGCCTAAAGATGCCGAGTACGGCGCCCTTGCAGCCGCCTGGTCGATAATAAGCGGGTAACCGCTCAGCGCGTTAATATGTTATTTTCTCCCCGCCAGCAAATATGCGTTCTAGGGCTGCATTCAAATCCAAAAAGCCCTCATTGGTCTTAGCCGACACCGATATCAATGGGAAGTTCAAGCCAAGCTGATAAATTGCCCTACTAAGCCTATGGCTTAATAGGCGTCCCTCCCCCTCAAGCTTCTTATTTATGGCGGCTTCAAGAGCAGCCCTATCTTCAGACCATTCTATAATGGTATCAACATCACCCTGAAAAAGCAGATCGCATTTAGACAGAACATGCAGCTGCGGCAGAAGGAAGCGCATATAAACCGCTGCTGAAAGAAACATGTTTGAGACGTAATTAAGCGGGTTTAATGAAAAGACAGCGTCGAAAAGATATATTATGGCTTTCGGATCCCTGCTTATCTCCCTGGCTATGTATTGTCCGCTTGCCCTGAAGGCGAAGAGCTCCATCTGCCCCGGCGTATCAACAAGCAGAATATCCGGGTTGAGCTCCTCTATTTCCCTGCTTATATTCTCGATTTCGCCAGCGATCAGATCCGCAGCCATAATAAGTGCACCGTTCGGTCCAAGCTCATATTCATCCATTATCTCATCAATAGTTATGTAGTCGCGGACATCAATATCCGGTGTGTAGGGCAGCTTAATTGCGCCTGGATCAAGATTTAAAGTCGCAACATCCTGCTCATTGATCTTAAGCCATTCGCTAAAGGATGCTGTTAAGAGCGATTTGCCTGAACCGGCTGTTCCAATTATAAAGGCGATAAAAACCATGCTTAATTAAAACCCCCTATACCCTAATGAAGCCTAAAAGATTATTCTTAAGCATTCGCTTAGATCCCTAGGGAGAAGGAAACGTTACCGACGCTTATATCTGTATCGCCCGTATTCTTCCACCCTTATCGCGTATGATCTCTGAAATCTGCAATATTGCCCTCTCAATTCTCTGCTTAGCAACGCTTTGATCATCAGAGGTTGTTGAGAAATGCAATTCAATATAATGAGTTTTCTCCGATATCTTCGGATGGGATTTTATGTACACGTAGGGGTTATCCCGCATAATCTCCTCAATCACCGGAGCAAGTTCGGATTCAGGTACACCCCTAACCTCTAGGCTGGCTTCATAGAACGTTAGGTTTCCAGATATTTTACGTAGGAGAGGCTCGAGCTGCTCCTCAAATATGGCCATCATCTCCTGAGGGACCCCTGGAAGCATAACTAGGCTTACGCCCTCATATTCGATGAGGACCCCAGGCGCGGTTCCAACAGGATTCGGCAGGGGCTTAGCTCCCCTAGGTAATCTAGCCATCTTAAGCCTATAAGGCGTCATCTCGAACCTTTCCATCCGCCCCTCAGCAACATATCTCTCATATTTTTTCCTAATCATTTCCAGAGCCTCAGCGTTCTCCTCAAGATCTCTATTAAGGGCTTTAGCGACACCTTCAAGGGTTTTATCATCGAATGTTGGTCCTAAACCGCCGGTTGTTATGATGAAGGCTGGTTTACGCTGAATAGACTCTTTAATGGCTGAGGATATTTCATCTAAGTCATCTCCAACTACGGTTATTCTTTTAACGGATAAGCCTAAACTCGTTATCTTTCTTGCAAGCCAATGAGCATTAGTATTCAGCGTTTTGCCTATGAGGAGTTCATTTCCAACGCAAATTATTTCCACATAAGCCGCGGGCAAATCGATTCCTCCAGCACTAAAGAATTGCATAGTACACTTAAATTTAAAGATAATTTTCCATGCAGTC
>CAYPJR010000103.1:0-4247 GCA_964411115.1 uncultured Candidatus Bathyarchaeia archaeon
GCTTGGCGCCATTGAAGAAGGGCTGTTCTAATATATAGTTCTTGCAAATATTTTCAAAGGTAATTTAAATAATGAAGCAATTAAAAAATATTAATGACGCTTATTATTTTTAGTGGCATTTTTTGTCAGGTACGTTCAATCGCTTCGCACCCCTCACTTCATCTTTCATAAGGTTAAAATTTTTAAGACTGCAGAAATATTATTTGTTAAGCAGAATCTGTAGGTGAAGATTATTGAAATGGTACATTAGGAGAACCATTTACTCTGTGATTGCATGGTTTTTCGCTATATCTTTCACATTTGCATTAATAAGGCTGTCACCGGGAGACCCAGCGACGATACTTTTCAGTTCCTTTAGGGCGCAAGGTTATTCCATTGAGGATGCTAAAAGAATGGTGCAAATGTACATAGGTGTCTTACCCGAGGAACCTATTTGGCAGTCTATCCCAAAACTCTTCGCCAACATGTTTAGAGGCGACCTAGGGATATCGATAAACTGGAGGATTCCGGTTACTAAGCTGATTGGTATGATGCTTCCATGGTCCATATTCTATGCTGCATGGTCGCTTGCATGGTCCATTATTATAGGTGTAATTCTCGGGCTCCTGATGGCATACTATAGGCACATTGCAATATTGAACACCACATTACGCGTGGTTTTTTCTGTCCTAAGGTCCATTCCAGCATGGCTGTTAGCCGTAATACTGCACATATATTTAGCTATTGGCTACAGAGTATTTCCTCCTTCGGGCGCATACCCGGCTGGTATACAACCGGGCTTATCTTTGTCTTTTATTGGTGCTGTGCTGTGGCATTATACATTACCAGTTATAGTGCTAGTTCTTACAGCCTTTCCTGGGTGGACTCTGGGCATGATGGCTATGGCTGTCTCAGTATTACACGAGGACTATGTGGTTTACGCTAAAGCGAGGGGCATATCGAGCAAAAGAATCTTAACCTCATATGTAGCTAAGAACTCTATACTTCCAATATACACCCAGATAGCCCCAACACTTGCAACGCTGCTTGTAGGCACCGTGTGGATTGAAAGTCGTTTTGTACTTCCAGGCATCGGCTCCTTACTGGCCACAGCGATAGGTGTGAGAGACTACTCGTTAATGATAGGTTGCTACACCATAGTTATCACCGCTATAGTATTCGGTAATTTATTAACAGACCTAACGTATGGATTCATAGATCCACGTGCAAGAATAAGTGAAGAGGTGTAACAGTAATGATCTCTCCACGCATGTCATCCATGTATGATGCAGTACGGAGATCGTTCCTATTTTTCTTTAAAATCCTTTGGAGAAGGAAAAAAGCCTTCACGGGATTCATGATTTTGTTGATAGTATACGTTATACCGGCAATACTTGCTGTAACCGGGTTAATACCTAAACTGCCTCCTGCTAAAGCTGGATGGGAAAACATGTATGCACCTCCATCATTCAACGATTTTCCATGGTATATTTTCGGCACGGAGTTCACTGGAAGACCGCTCTTACTGTGTTTGATCTGGGGCATACCATCAGCGCTTGCAATCGCTTTCCTCGCTGGATTGTTCACCATAGGTATAGGGTTAATTATAGGGCTTTCAGCAGGATACATAGGCGGCTTATGGGACTCCATAGCAGGCATCATAATGGACGTAGCCCTATGCATTCCATCAATTTTTCTTGCATTAATATTCGCCGCGATATTACCTACGGATCTTAAGAAAAACCCATTCATAATAGCAGCAATACTCAGTATAACAGCATGGGCTTGGCTAGCTCGCTCGGTGAGAGCTCAAGTTTTTTCCCTCAAGAAAAAAGATGTGATCTTAATCGCTAAAGCAATGGGTTTCAGAACATGGAAGATAATATTCGACGACATAATGAGGTATCTTATGCCATTTATTTTCATGAGCCTGATAATGTCCACCGTCTCGGCGATAGCAGGGTATTTCGGCATAGCCTTTCTAGGGCTTTTCCCCGTAGATGTTACAAACTGGAGTATACAGTTGAATCAAGCCATGTCATATCTTGGCGCATTAGGATTGATCAGAGGCGGCAAGGCTCAATTAGGATTCTGGCTGCCAACGATAATGATGATACTAATACAAGTAGCCTTAGTGAATATTTCGGAGATTGTTGAGGAATTGTTTAATCCAGTACTTAGGGTGAGGCTTCTAGGAGAGATTAAGAAAGAAAAAGTGGGATCATGATGGATGATGCTCTTTTAGATATTAAGAAACTCCAGGTTGATTTCCTTGGAGTGCCAACTGTTCGCGGCATCGACCTCAAAGTGTATAAAAAAGAAACATTGGGCATTATAGGCGAGAGCGGTTCGGGAAAAACAACAATAGCCAGAGCAATTATGAGGATCCTGTCTGAAGATGGAACAATATCTCCGGATAGCTCAGCCATCTACTATGGGCTAGGGGATAAAGAGGTAAATATGTTCAAGCTCCCTTTAGCCGAATACTCTAAGCTAATACGGTGGAAAGAAATATCAATGGTTTTTCAAAGCGCATTAAACTCTCTAAACCCAACCCTTAAAGTTAAGGATCACTTTGTTGAAACCGCTAAAGCCCATGGACTCTCAAGTTCCTCCAAAATAATGGAGAGGACATGGGAGTTACTGGAGGCTGTTAAACTAGACCCAGACAGAGTATTAAGAATGTTTACGGTGGAATTGAGCGGGGGAATGAAGCAGCGCATCGTGATAGCTTTATCTCTGTTATTAAATCCGAAAATAGTTATCCTTGATGAACCCACGACGGCTCTAGATGTTTTAACGCAGAGAACAATACTTGACCTACTCAAAAAATTACGTGAAGCCTTTAAGCTAACATATGTTCTCATAACCCATGATATAGCATTAATCGCTGATCTTGCAGATAGGGTTGCAGTTATTTATGCCGGCAAGATTGTTGAGGAGGGAAATGTGGAAGATATCTTCTATAATCCATTGCATCCATACGTTAAGCTCTTACTGGAAGCCGTGCCAAAGCTTGGGGAATTTGATAAATTGCCCAAACCAATACCGGGCGTATCTATTGACTACAAGAATTTACCAAGCGGGTGCTCTTTCCATCCCAGATGCCCATATGCAAGCGATATATGCTTGGTAAGAGAGCCCCCTCTTATAAATATTGAGAAAAATAGACGTGTAGCCTGCCACATATATACAAGTTTTTGGAAGGAGTGATTCTGTATGACAGAACCTCTAATCACGGTTAAAAATGTGTCCAGAAAATTTAGCTTCAGAAAGGGACTTAGAGCGGTGGAATTTTATGCATTAAAAAATGTTGATCTCGAAATACCGAGAGCGTCAATTATAGGATTAGTTGGCGAGAGCGGTTCGGGAAAAACAACTTTGGGTAAAATAACCCTGGCTTTACTAAAGCCAACTAATGGAGAAGTATTATATGAGGGCAAAGACATCTTTAAGTTAACGAAGAAAAAAGAGTATAGACGCCTACTTCAATATATCCCACAAGACCCTTATGCCAGCTTAAACCCCTTCAAGACGGTTAAACAACTCTTAATGGAACCATTGTTATACCATAAACTGGCTAATGATAAGCGTGAAGCCATGGAAATAGTTCGTGAACTTATGATTAATGTTGGTTTAACGCCACCTGAAAGATATATGAATCTTTATTCGCCGCAATTAAGTGGCGGTGAAAGACAAAGAATCAACATAGCTAGAGCGCTAATAATTAAACCAACATATATCGTCGCAGATGAACCCACAACGATGCTTGATGCATCATTAAAAAGCGGGATTATGACCACGCTAAGGGATCTCGTCACCAAGACTAATATATCCCTAGCATTCATCACGCATGAGATGAGCTTAATGCAGTTTTTCGGTCCTAGCTTCACTGTTGCAGTAATGTATTTAGGAAGAATAATGGAGCAGGGAACGCTCAAAGACCTATTGAACGAGCCACTACATCCTTACACTAAGGCATTAATACATGCCATGCCAGTGGCAGATCCTAAGTATCGGAGCGATCGAGGCATTCTCCTTAAAGAAGCCCCGCCTCCCTCCCCGATAAGTAAGCCGCCTGGATGCTCATTATCCGACAGATGCCCATTCGCATTTGACTTATGTAGTAAGGAAGAACCAATCTTAAAGAACATAAGTGCCACCCGTAAAGCAGCATGTCATTTATATTAAGCATATTCTATCCTAAAGATAATCCATTATTTAATCAACTTTCAAGTTGCCATATTCCTTTAACAAAGTATGTATAG
>CAYPJR010000104.1:0-4238 GCA_964411115.1 uncultured Candidatus Bathyarchaeia archaeon
TTAAGAACCATGTTGTCAATTATCATGCATAATGCCTTAAAAACTTCTTCCTGATCAAGATTGTTGACATCAAGTATTACATGGAATGGTTTAAAGTCTTCCCCCAAACTGAATCCATATAGCCGCCTGTAGATTTCCTTGGTTTTACCTTCCCTTTCCCTCATCAGCCTTAACGCTTCCTCAACGCTTATTCCATCTCTTCTAGCAATTCTTTGGGCTCTGACATCCTCGGAAGCTTCAAGCCAAATTTTAAATCCGTTCCTTAAAAGCCAAGGCATTGTCCAGCTATCTAATACAATGTTACCTTCACTAGCCCATTCAAGCATTTTTTCATCGACACGCCTATCAAGCTCAAGATTTTCTAAACGTCTTTCCAGGAAATTCATGCCTCCATCTGTTTCCCACCAGCCCCTCTCGGATGTTTTGTAGCCCATCTCCGCCGCAACCTCTTTAAGAGCTTCTCCGCCGGAGCAGTATCTGAGCCCATAATGCTCAGCAATTCTTCTAGCAGCCGTGCTTTTTCCCGAACCCGCTAAGCCAGAAATGCATATAACAATCTTCTTCTCAGAATTTTTTTCAGCAAACGATCCCATTTCCCATCCACCTAGACTATGCGAGTCCCCTACATTCTTGCTCCCAATCCCATCTCAACATTGAAGACCCTTGAAAGAACGAAGTTAAAGAAGAATGAGCATATAAGGTACCAATAGAAGAAGGACAGCGGGGTTTTCTGCCAAAAGAGGGGTATGAAAGCAACGGGTTCTAAACCATAAAAGTAAGTTAGAACCCACCATATTATGAGTAAAGGGACGAATGTAACAAGAGTGGTCTTCATTTGCTGCCCAGAGATCTTCGCCCTCATCTGCATTATTTGAACCTCACGCTTTTTAACTCTCGCCATAAGCTTCTTGTCACCCGTCCTCTTAGCGAGCTCTTTCTCAGCATTCCATTTTTCAATCTCCCTCTGCCATTCTGAAATTAAACGTCTATCAACAAATTTACGATTCAGCAGCATGGTTACTAGGGAAATTGCGAAAGCCAAAAGCATTATGAAGATCGTTGAATATGGAATTACCCTGAGAAATTCGGGCAGCAGATTCTTAACCTCCAAGGAACCTTCTTATTCCAGGATATATCTCCTCTATACGTTCACTCATTATCTGCTGATAGTATTGATATATTATTCCCACGGAAAGCAGTATACCTGTCCCCGTCCCGAAAGCCCCGAAAAAGTCGGCTACAGCCGCCAGTAAGCCAACTATGAAGCCGCCCAGCAGCGTAACTATTGGAATATACCGTTTCAAGATGGATTCAATCGGCTTCTCAGACCTCCTGAAACCTGGAACCTGCATGCCTGAATCAACAAGCTGCTTTGCAACGGTCTTAGGATCTAATCCCCCAACCTCAAGCCAAACCCATGAAAAGATAACGCAGAATAGGATCAGCAGAACGGCGTAAACAGCGTATCTAAGTGGGTTCTCAAGGACGTCCATGAAGCCCCTTGGCGCCACAACATAATATGCTATCCCACCCCTCGGCTGGAGCCCGCCGCTCTGAGTGTATTCGAAATCTCCGAAAAGACTGATCCATGGACTTAAGCTCACATTATTATGATAGTTATTCCATAAGATTTGAGATATCACGTATATATTTCCAAAGAGCGCCGATGCGAATATAACTGGCAGGTTTGAAACATATAGTAGACTTATCGGATATCTGCCCCTAAATCCCCTGAAACGTGAGTGAGCTATGGGGATCTCAACTCTGACTCCTTGAGCGTAGATGCAAAATAAGAAAATACCTATAGTCAATAATAAACCAAGTATGCTTGGATCATCCCCCGGACGCATAAAGAGACTGCTTATGGAGCCGCCGGCAATTATAGATTGAATCATAGCTGAGATTACCCCCCTATACTTAGCGGGCTCACTTAAGGAGGGCATTGTTGAGAAGCAGTCAAGCATTATGCGTTGAGCCACGCCGGCCAAAATGAAGAGGCTTATGCCGCTTCCAATACCCCAACCCTTCTGAATCATCTCATCTAGGAGCATAACGATTAAGCCAGCAATGATGAGCTGGATGAAGATTATAACCGCTTGACTAGCGCTTAAAGTACCGAAGAAGCCGCCTATAAGGTAAGCGGATGCTTGAACAACCGTCATGATCACTGAGAAAACTTTACTTACACCGGAGAATAATGATCTATCCTCAGGATCGGAGAAGTCAACGCTTATAAAGCCTGATGCGGCGAGAAGCTGAAGTATCAAGCCGGCTGTAACTATTGGTCCTATTCCCAGCTCCATCAATGTTCCCTTGCTCGAGGCGAAAATCACCCTGTAAAAAAGTATATCCTCACCTCTCCCTAAGCCATAAAGCGGTATTTCAGACATGATTAAATAAATGATTAAGGCAACAGCTGTCCAAAGGAGCTTCTCATTGAAGCTTACTCTACGCTCCGGAGCTTTAATTTCCGGAATAAACTGGATGACCGGTTGAAAGGCTTTCAGGAATCTACTGGTCAAAGCTCCCCCCTCAAGTATTTAGGAGCATCTTTCTAGCTTGCAACCTCAGTTTCTTCCTCAGCAGATAATATTTCTCCACCTGCCTCTTGAATCTTTCTCAAAGCCGCTTCGCTGTATGATGAAACTTTAACCCTTACTGGAACGGTTATTCTTCCCTCGCCGAGCAGCTTCGTATACCCGATCTTCTCTAAATCTATGAATATTTTTTCACCCTTCCTACTTTTCGACATCATGCTTAAGGCTATTTCCTCAAGATCCTTCAGATTTATACATCTAACATCTCTTTTAAGGCTTTTAGGGGAAACAAACCCTGTTTTACCGAAGTAGTCCGGTTCATACCTTAAAACCCAGGACCATCCATGTTTATGTCTGCCAGCCTTTCTCTCACCTTTTGAACCGCTCTTTCTATGCTGCCCAACCCTACCATAACCGCATGTTCTAGAGCCTCTTTTCTTTCGAGTTTTTCTGAGACTATGTGGCATATTTTAAAAGCCTCCTAGAGACTTAAACCATCCTCCTCAGCAGATCGTTTATCGCTTCACCCCTATATCCGGTTACTCCACCGCTCTTATAGCTTTTCTTCACGCTATTTTTATAACCTTTGCTCGGCGGATGAAGCCTGAAAACAGGCTTAACGCCTGGGATCTTATTAAACTCAACCTGCAGATTATATATGGCTTCAGCCAGTTTATCTATGGATTCGAAACCGATCTTTTTGACATATTCATCCGTGATCTCTTTATCCCCAATAAGTTTGCCCCGTTTCCTCAGGAGAAGCGCAATGGTCTCCTTTGAAGCCTCACCCCAAGTCACCTGATTTTGCACTTTTTGCAGCATACCGAGATATGAGGGGCGATCATCAATCAGTGTTGCATAGCAGTTGCCCGTTAAATTAAGCATCTTTAACGTATCCTCTATGTCTTTTCTAACATTAATTGTTCCACGAACCCGAACGACAGCTAGACATTTATTGCCTTTCTCCAATGCTCCTACCTCGCCCAATCTGATGGGGTGACAACTTCATAGGTCTTCTTAAGGGCGTCAAACAACGCGTATGTAAACGACGGAACAGTCCTTGTTGGACCGTAGCTCCTCGTCCAGCAGTCTTTAATGCCCGCAAGCCTAAGGATGACCTTAGCAACCTCGCCAGCAACCAAGCCTAAACCTCTAGGGCCAGGTATAATTTTAATCTTCACAGCGCCGCATTTACCGGTAACTTCAAAGGGCAATGAGTGGGGTTGCCCGCATCCGCATTCCCAGCTTCCGCAGCCCCTTTGAATAAGGGATATGTTAAGACGCGCATTTTTCGCCGCTTTCTCTATTGCATTACGCACCTGCACATCTTTCCCGGAGCCTATACCTATACAGCCATTCCTATTTCCGACAGCCACTATCGCCTTAAACCTAGATTTCTCACCAGCATCGGTTTGCTTCTGCACCAGGCTTATATTTATAACCTCCTCCTCAAGGTTTGGAATGAGAACATCCACTATCTGAGGCTCGCTTATCTTAAACCCGTTGACAAATATCTCCTCTAGAGATGAAATCTTACCTTCCAGCACCATTCTGCCTAGCTTTGTACGGGGAACCCATTCCTCAGAGCTACTTGACCTTTCGCTCAAACGTGTTCACCTAGTAGACCTTGAATTTAATGTCGTCTTTAATTTTCAAAGAAACAATACAGAGATTAAATTTAAACTTATCTGCTATTTTAAT
>CAYPJR010000105.1:0-4186 GCA_964411115.1 uncultured Candidatus Bathyarchaeia archaeon
AGAGAAAAAAGCGCTAAATTTAAATGAGACCCGCCTGCTAACTCTAGTTTGCTTTAGGTAATCTGTTTAGATATTGCATGAAGAAAATTCCGCTTCGAAAAACATGCGTATATCCTCATTTTCCGGCTAATATCATTGTGGAGCATTTAGCCTTCCATGATTCTTGTCCGGGCTTAATTATCCGCTGCGCAGATATTTACATGTATTTTTCGCATCAATTCTAGGCTACGTGATTTATTTTTCTTTTAAAGGGAACCTTTCATGCTTTTTATGCCGTCTTGTTCATAGGAGATTTCCTGTTAAAGATTTAGTTTCTTAAGCACGTCCCTATTGACTAGGTTCATTGGGATCTGACCGCTTAAGGCTCTGGCAACTTCTTCAGCGGCTTTTCTACGTATTTCATCCAGCGATTTGTTTGAGTACCAAGCCATGTGGGGCGTGATTATCACGTTATCTAACCTCAGCAGCGGATTATCTTTGCTCGGCGGCTCCACCTCTAAAACATCTAGGCCGGCTCCAGATATCCACCTTTCCTTAAGGGCTTTATATAGCGCTTTCTCATCGATTATGCCGCCTCTAGAAACATTAATTAGAATGGCATCATGTTTCATGCTTCTAAGCTCCTTCTCACCTATCATGTGTCTCGTCTCATCGGTGAGCGGCGTGTGAACCGTAATTATGTCTGATTCCTTAATTAGGGTTTCAAAGTCAACTTTCTCGACACCGTATTCTTTAAATATCTCTTCCGGAACATATGGGTCGTAGGACAGTATTTTAACTTCAAAACCTTTAAGCCTCTGCGCAACCTTCCTTCCAATCCTGCCGAAGCCTATTATGCCAACGGTTTTATCTTTAAGCCTAGATATTGGCTGAACAGATTTCCAATCCCATCCGTTCTCCTTCACATTTCGATCAGCCCAAATGATCTTCCTAGATAATGATAAAATCAGGCTAAGGGTGTGATCCGCAACATCAGTAATGTCATATATGACATTCGCGACAAATATTCCCCTCTCCGTGGCTGCTTTAATATCAATATTATCAACTCCAACCCCATATCGAACAATTATCCTCGCTCTCTGAAGGTTCTCAATAACCCTTCTAGTTATCGGAGCGTATTGATTCAGTAATCCATCAGCGTCACTGCAGCATCGAATAATGTCATCCTCAGTTTTACATTGAAATTTAACAAGATCAGCGCCTATGCTAGACAAAACCTCCTCCTCAATCTCATGAGAACCGTAATCTGAATCAGTTATCACAACTTTAAATTTTCCCAAAATGATAACCTCCCAGCGATACATGACCACATACTTAATGTTTTCTTACTAGATTACAGGAGCCTATGCGAATGTAAATTCGGGTCCTATACGAGTGGAATTATTTGGAAAAAGGAAAATAAAAATGTTCGCGCTCATCTCGTCGCTGAAATCTGCGAGAACCCCGCTTACGGTGATAGGAGGCTTTTCTCTCAGTTTTCGAATTACTTCTTCAAATTAAGCCTTAAATGGAGAGATAAGCCATTTCAGCATTTATTCTTAAAGTATCAACCGCCGTTTTTATGTAAAGCTTAAGGCTACCATTTGGTGCCCCTCCAGCTTTGGTAATGTGAATTCAACGCGGTCATCTTTTATCTCGAAATTTAATGGGGTCTTCTCTGGGACGCAGGTCACTTCTTCAACCTTTCTAGGCACTTTCACTGAGACCCTAAGATTGAAGAGGGGAATTGCATCCTCAATCACATCGAAATCTTGACCCCTCCGTTCAGGTATGTAATGTAGTAGATGCATAACCCAGCGGTCCTCAGCGGGCTGCTCATTTAAAGTTACCAAAGTTGTTGATGGAGCTTCAAGGCGCACTAAAGGTTCCGGAAGCAGCATGTCTAAGGCATTTAAAAATAGCTTTTTACACCATAATGGCGCGTTTTTGTGGTATTGGGAGAAGATGGGGTGAATAAAGTAGATTGATCGTTCATTCCGAATGATTCCCGGATAACCTATTTTTCCTGATGATGGAGTATGCCGATGCGAACAAAAATGCTTATATGTCCTATTAAAGTATGGCACAGCGACGTCAGCTAAGACTTGGCTGCCCGGCTCAGGCTCCACCTCCAATCCTCTCATATACATTACATGCTCAGTTTCTGGAAGACCCCTCCCGACCTCGCCCCTGGGAACTATGAAGTCTGGGCTGTATGGAGCATAACCCTTTAATTTAACTCCTAATTCTTTTAAAGCGAAGTCGGTTTTAGCATTATTTAAGCCTGACTCGTAGGAGGCTATGATTGAGCCGCCGCTGGCTATGAATCTCTCTATCTTATGAGCGAGACCTTCCGAAACAGGAATATTATCCGGCAATATTAGGACCTTAAATCTTGAGAAATCGGAAACAGAATCAATCACTTCAAATTGATGAAAGCCTTCTTGCAGCATGCGTGTGACGCCTATTATGGCTGGGGGCAATTGAATATGGCCGGCTCCCTCCATGAATTCTTCAGGCGTCAAGACGCCTATCTCGCTCACAGACCTCGCGTTTTTACACCAGGGTTCTTTCTCTTTAACTTGAGAGTAGACTTCCCCAATGAGTTTGTAAGTGACTGGGCAAATCCTCCCGGATGGATGCAGCTGATCTCCTATGGAGCATTTTGCGGCTAAAGCTAGCATCCTGAAGCACTCGAACTCTAAAGCCCGCTTATTCTTGAATGAGTGAAAGTCTCCCCATGAAGTATGAAACTTACCTGTCATCCCTAAGCAGTCAACGCCTAAATTACGTGCGTATCGTACAGAAATTGGGAAATGCATGTATCCCCATCCTCCGCTGGGAAGCGATTCGATTTCAAAGTGGGTGTAGGCGTTCACAGTGCTTCTTTGCATTGGACCGATATGTCCGGAATTATAGAAGATGGTGCAATCCTTGTTAAATTGACGGACGAAGTTGGTCATTTCAATCTTAAAGTTATTTATGGTTTTCACGGCGTATTTCCATCTTGCCTGCGGGTCTGAGGGCTCTAGACCCTCCGCCTCCATTCCAGCCCTGCAGTATTTACATGAGCAGTCTACTGGTCGAACAATATCGAAGAATAATCCGTCTGTAGGTAATGTCTGCAATATTTCCTTAACATGCGCTTTAAGAAAATCTCTATACGGTGAATTTACACATAAATCTCGATAAAAGCCCGGTTCATACAGTTTTGTACCAGTTGGGCATCCCCGCTCATCTAACACTAGCCATTCTGGATGCTCATTAGCGGTGTAATGATCCCATTGCACCGTAGTGTATATGGGCACTCTAATATCCCTCCTGTGGCAAGCCTCAATCTGTTCTTTCAGAAGGTTCCTAGCGAGGTTTGGATGGCGTCTTTCAGGGAAAAGCTTCGTGTCAAAATATATCCAACCATGATGACATCGAGCGAAGCAGGTTACTGAGTTGACATGTGCTTTTTCAAGCGTGGAGGCAAATTCTTCTGGATCAAATTCCGCCCCTACATTAGCAATATGTTCGCTTGTGTGAAAATCAAGATGGACTTGGCGAAACCTTAACTCGATTCCACCCAATTATGAACCCCTTTTATGCTTTATAAGCATATGTTAGGTTTATGCTTATTTATTAATTCTCAAGATTAAAACAAGGCCTCTGCTGAAACCTTAGAAAGGGATTTGCTGGGGAAGCGGGGTGAAACTTTCAAAGCGTTAAAGAACATCTATCAGTCTCTGTATCTTAAACCCCGGTTTTCTCGCTACGGCAATCTCCTGGTAGATTTTATCCTCCTTAATATTATGTATGTCATATCTTCCGTTATCATGGCATCGCATTGGTTTATGGCAGATGAGAGGACTAGACAGTCTATGAAGTCGTTAAGGACCCTTCCGAGTTTAAGGGTTGTATGTAGAATGGCGCCTTCATATATTTCGATGGTCTTTATTGTTTCATCATATGCTAAGGCGCGGATCCCTCTGGATACTCTTTCAAGCGGGATTGCTCCTGAAAAAGTGTATTTGGCACCCTTTGCTGCAAGTTCAAATAGGGTTATGTGGCTTATGAAGATATGATGTATCCAGTAGCAATCTCAAATTTCAGCCCGCTGATGGCTCCTATATCGCTTAACGACCGGCTTGAAGCCATAGATTTCATCCTTCACTTTACCTCCAGAAAGAGAGATCTTCAAAGAGAATGGTGGGCCGGGCCG
>CAYPJR010000106.1:0-4185 GCA_964411115.1 uncultured Candidatus Bathyarchaeia archaeon
AGTATTTTTCCTAAATATTCAATTTAGAAATAAAACTTTAATCTTTTAATTTATTAAAGAATGGAAAGATGAAAATTTTACAAATGGGGAAATGGCGCTTCATGAGGAGGGATCTGCGTGGAAGTGTTTGAAGCTATACGGACGAGACGTTCCATCCGAGCCTATGAGTCAACACCGATACCTGAGGAAAAACTTATGAGGATTCTTGAGGCTGGAAGGTTGGCGCCCTCCGCAGGCAACATTCAACCTTGGCATTTTATTGTTGTAAGAGATTTTGAAAAACGGAAAAGGCTTGCGGAAGCAAGATGGGCTAAATTTCTTGCCGAGTCACCCGTAGTAATTGTTGGCTGTGGGGATCAGAAGGCTTCCCCTAAATGGTTTATGATTGATGTGGCGATTGCCATGCAAAACATGGTTTTAGCCGCTGTAAGCGAGGGTTTAGGAACATGCTGGGTGGGAAGCTTCAATGAAGATGAAGTTAGGAAAATGCTTAAAATCCCAGATAAATATAGAGTCGTAGCCCTATTGGCCGTCGGCTATCCACGTGAAAAGTTTGATCTTACAGAAAAGGCTCTCCATTTAATCCGTAGAAGAAAGAAGGTTGAGGAAATTGTAAGCTTTGAAGAATTTGGAAAGTAGATCGCCGAAACCTATCGTGTTTACTATTCCATCAGATTCAGCGACAAAAAATTTACATGCCGGCTTGCTCCAAGATCTAAATATTGCGGGATCAGGTGTTACTTCATGGCTAAAATTAGAACAGTCCTAGGCGATATCTCCCCGGATGAATTCGGTCCAGCCTTAGTTCATGAGCATATACTTGTAGATTTCATTGAAGCTGAAAAGTTTAGCAGAGGCAGGTATGACCGGGAAGAAGTCTTTGAAGTTATGTTCCCCTATCTGGCTAGAATAAAAAATTTGGGTGTGAAGGGCTTCGTTGAGTGCACCCCCGCATATATGGGTAGAGACGCTGAGCTCCTAGCGAAGTTTTCCAGGGCTTTAGGCATTCATATTCTAACTAACACGGGTCTATACAAGGAACCTCATCTACCAAAATTTGCTTTTGAATACTCAGCTAATCAACTTGCAGATTTATGGATCAAAGAGATTCTGGAAGGGGTTGAAGATACCCCTATTAAAGCAGGGTTCATAAAAATCGCAGTAAATCCCGGCACAATAGCGCCTATACAACAAAAAATTGTAAGGGCTGCTGCCCGTTGCAGTCTTGCAACAGGAGCTGTTATCGCCTGTCATACAGCCAATGGTGCGGCGGCAATGCATCTGCTCAAAATTTTAGATGAGGAAGGCTTAGAAAATGATAGGTTAATAGTTGTTCACGCTGATGCTGAAGAAAACATTGAGTATCATTTGGAGATTGCTAGGCAAGGCGCATGGGTTGAGTATGATGGTTTAAGCCAGAATACATCTGAGAAAATATTAAAGCTGCTTAGATTTATGGTGGATCACGGTTTTGAGGAGCGGATTCTTCTGTCCCAGGATGCGGGATGGTATAATGTGGGTCAACCTCGCGGCGGCAACATTAGAGGTTATGAATACCTGATTGAAGAGTTTGTTCCTTTAATGAGAAAGAATGGGTTTGACCAAGATTTAATCGGCAAGATTCTGGTGGAGAATCCTGCTGAAGCCTTTCAGATTGAATGATGCCGCTTAAGTTTTCATTACTTGAGGGTGTGAATTGAAAAGTGAATAATCGGGAGCGAACAATTGCGGTTTTTGAGCATAGAAAACCGGATCGTTTGATATGGCAGCCGAGGCTGCATTACTGGTATTCGGTGAACAAGGCGAGAGGAACCCTTCCGGAAAAATATGAAGGATGGGATCTCCTAGCAATATACGATGATTTAGATGCTTCACCACGCGCCTATCACTACTTTAATGATACAATAAAGGTTGTTGAGGGCGACAGGGTTAAAAGGGTTGAAAAGAGCGATGGAAATTATATTTATACGAAGTATGAAACGCCTAAGGGTAACCTCGTGGAGGTTGCGAAAATAACGGAATTCGGAGCTGCCAGCATGAAGATTGAATATTTACTGAAGAGCATCGAGGACTTTGATGTGCTTGAATACATATTAAGAAGCCAGAGATTCATTTTCGATAAAGATCTATATGAGGAGAGGAAAGCGCTCCTGGGGGATCGCTCCGAACCCTCAATTACGGTTCCATGGGGGTCAATTCAAAGATTCTTCATACTCTATATGGGATTTCAAAGAGGGATCATCGCACTTTGGAAACATAAAGAGAATGTTGAAAATCTTCTCAGAGTCTTCGATGAAAATGATGATGAAAGATTCGCCCTGATCAGAAGGACACCTTTTAAACTGATCAACTTCGGCGATAACATCGATGAGGGCTTATGTTCTCCCACTTTATTCAGAAGATACATGATCCCCTACTACAAGAAAAGAACTAGGGATCTCCATCAAGCCGGAAAATACTGCACTTCACATTGGGATGGAAAGGTGAAAAGGCTTTTACCCTATATCCGAGAAACCGGCCTAGATGGACTTGAATGCGTCCCCCCGCTTCCCCAAGGAAATGTAACGCTAGAAGAGCTTAAGGAAGCATTAGAAGATAAGATTCTTGTAGACGGCATTCCCGCCATAAATTTTCTACCATTTGTTAAAAAGGACGAGCTGAAAACCTTTGTAAACAAACTTCTCCGCATTTTTAGCCCTAACATAATAGTTGGGATCTCAGATATGCTGCCCCCGGATGGGGATATTGAAAAAGTAAGAATGATAAGCGAAATGATTAAAGAGCACTCTCCTTAAATTTTCTTAGAATCTCCAATAATATTTAGCATGGTTTCAAATTTATATATGACATATGCTGATTTTTTAAACGATCAAAAATGGTCGACATAATTAACGCATTGGAGAATATACTTGTAAACATAATCAACATGCTTCCCGCCATAATCGCCGCAATAATTGTGATAGTAATAGGCTACGTTGTCGGCACAGTACTTGGTAAGGCAGTGAACAAAATCGTGGAGAAAATTGGCATTGAAAAAACATTTGATCAAAGCATAGCTGGCAAAGCATTTAAATCCTCCGGGCTGGATCTTTCAGATCTGATCGGCGGACTAGTTAAAGCCTTCATTATTGTGCTTTCAATAGTCTTAGCGATACAAATATTAAACATTCCAGGAGCCTTCGGGCTATATTTGACTGGAATAGCAAATTATCTGCCGCGGCTTCTAGGCGGCATTATAATATTAATATTTGGCATGGTGTTCGTTGATTTTCTAACAACGTTAATTGGTAAAATAATAAGACCCATGTTTCCAGAAGCAAAAAGCGAAATAGCGGACATGCTGAAGAACTTGCTATTCATAGGATTAATCGCCTTCATACTTATGCTGGCGCTTGACACCATGCTCCTCTCAGGGAACACCATTTACCCGCTGATACTGGGCTTCATAGTAATAGGCGCGGGCATATCCTTAACTGACGGCCTAATAAAATCGATCACCGATGACCATCCGGAATTCAGGGAAGTTGCGGGATACGCAAAGTTTGTGCTTTACAGCATCTTCCTGACGATAGGTGCAGGCGCAATATTTGCCACATACGCCGGGGTAGCTAATATCGTAGCAAACGTATCATGGGCCTTCGCAATAGCTCTTGGGATAACTCTGATACCAATTGCATATGCCATCGCTAAGAAAATGTTAAAGTAAAACCATTCACCGTTACGTTTCCAACCTCCCCACATTTTTCTACACAATCATGCAAAAATGCTGAGGTATTAAGGGAAAAGTAACGTTAAATTAAGGATCATGTTTATAATGGAATCATCATCCCTTCCAAAGTCCCAGCGCTAATCCTATGATGAATGTTATGGAGGAGTATGGAAGCACATTTTGGAGTCCGCCGCCTAAATCTATTATTTTAGGCAGGAACTTCATTGCGCTATCAAAGATGTCTTGAAAGGTAAAGCTCACGAATCCTGTTACGGCCAGAATTATGATTAAAGCTATTATGGCGAAGGCCAATTTCACGGTGCGTTTCACTATCAAGCCTACAAGCAGCCCAATAACAAACGGAACGGCTACTGGAACAATCCAAGCAACTTCTGGAGGAACATTAATGGACATCGCAAACACTCCGATAAAATAAAAAGTTAAACCTGTTTAAAAGCATTAACATGCCCTGGAGG
>CAYPJR010000107.1:0-4151 GCA_964411115.1 uncultured Candidatus Bathyarchaeia archaeon
TGCCACATATATGTTGAAAGCGATGCTGATCTTGAGAGGGCGATAGATATCGTGATAAACGCTAAGTGCCAGAGGCCGGGAACATGCAATGCGGCTGAGAAACTTCTCGTCCATAAAGATATAGCCCAAACATTTCTTCCAAAGGTTATTAGCGCCCTACGCAATCATGGCGTTGAGGTTAGGGGCTGCGAGGAAACACGTAAAATTGTGCCCGATGTTAAGCCTGCAACCGAGGAAGACTGGTACACTGAATATTTAGATTTGATAATAGGCGTTAAGGTCGTAAGCGGCCTAGATGAGGCTATAGCGCACATAAATAAGTATGGAACAAAACATTCAGATGCTATATTAACGTCAGACTTCAATAAGGCTTTACACTTCATCAGGGATGTTGACTCCGCAGCCGTATATTGGAATGCATCAACGAGATTCACCGATGGAAACCAATATGGGCTTGGAGCCGAGATAGGCATAAGCACGCAAAAACTGCATGCCCGCGGACCAATGAGCGTGCAGCACTTAACAAGCATAAAATACTTTGTTCTCGGACGCGGGCATGTGAGGGAATAAAGGCTTCACCTAGTGGATACAAAAGCATCAACACAAAAACTTAACGCCCCATTAAGATTATCAGAAGTTGCTTCATGAAATGATCAGCGAAAGAGAGATGCTGATTCAGATTCTGCGGGCAACCGGGGAGAACAGCAGCGTTAAAATAAATGATGTCTATAGAGAATCAAGAATACCGAAGGATCTAGCTAATGAAATCCTAAGGAAACTTCATGGGGAAGGTTTCTTAACGCTTAGCGGCGGCATAGTAAGCGTTAATGGTGAGCAACGCTTAAAAATGGCCGCTAGAGCGGTTGAGCTAGGCGCTGATATTGAAAGGGTTTCAAGAGTTTTAAACTGGGAGGAATTTGAGAGGTTCTCAACATTGTCTTTTGAGGCGAACGAGTTTCAGGTTAAAAAGAACTTCCGCTTCACATGGATGAAAAAACGATGGGAAATAGATATACTTGGATTGAAGAAACCAGTAATCATCTCAGCCGACTGCAAACATTGGCATAAAGGTTGGAGCGGAGCCGCAAGCGTAAAATCTGCAAAGAAACAGATTGAGAGAACAAAGGCCCTGGCGGAAGCATCCGCTTCTGGAAATATACGGAGCAAAATCGGCATAGAGAAATGGGAGCATGCATATTTCGTCCCGGTAATTCTATCTCTGGCTCCATCTCAGCATAAATTTTATGAGGGAACCCCAATAGTTCCCATTCTGCAGCTCAGAGATTTCTTACAGAACGTAATGGTTTATTTAGATGAAATAAGGAGGTTCTTTGTTTTATTTAAGGGTCTCTGTTAAGTTGCCAATTACTATGCGGGTGAAAATTAATTCTTAAGCTTCCAAAGTAAAGAAAGCATGTTTCTTCCCAATCCCCGCCTTATAAGCATAAGGCTTACAATGAGACAGATTCCTGCAATAATAAATGTAAGTAAAAGTCTGGTGTAATCCTTTCTCCATACCGCCCTTATCTCTCTCGAACCGTCAACATAGATCTCAACCGTTCCCTCATCTATAACTCTGTCTTTAGATCCAAGCCCCTCAAAATGATCAAAAACATCTTGGATAATAACGCCTATTCTCGTTTCACTTAGCCTTATAGTGGCGTATGAGCCTTCATTATGCCAGCCAGAGCCGAAAACTTCACCATGCTCTGTATATGCGGAAATATAATGCGTTCCAGAAACCGGGATCAATGCCTTTAAGAGATCTCTTCTCCATTCGTTCTTAACTGGATCATAGGCGCCGAATCCAGAGCAGAACTCCCAGTAACACCAGGCGATATTCCTTTTCTCCACCTCTCTAGCAACAAAATAAGTCCATCTCACCCTAGATGCCATGTCGGCTTTGCTATAAGCGCCAAATTCTCCGAGGAAAAGAGAAATATTATTTTTAGCAGCCCATTGAGCGGCAATATCAAGTTCATTTGTAATCTGCCTCCTTTCTGCTTCGGTTCCCGTCCATCTTCTCCCTACGGGCGGTGAAGGTGAAACCCACTCCGCTCCTTGATGGGTGAATTCAAAGGGCGTGTAAAAATGGAATGTAACTATTATGTTTTTATCATTGACTGGGATCATGAGATCCTCAAGTCTATAGACGCTGTTCCAGTCAACCGGACCAATTATTATTTTTCTATCTGGGTTTGTCTCTCTTATGACTTTGATTGAGTCTTGAATTAGTTTGTTCCATAAATTGCTTGTTAAGTTTCCATGAGGCTCATTAAGCAGCTCAAAATATAACAGACCAGGATAATCTTTATAGTGTTCAGATATTTGCCTCCATAGCGCTATAAATCTGTCCCTATGCTCTTCTGGTTTTTCCATAATCTCCTCGTAATGGTGAATATTTATAATCGTAATTAGGTTCTGCTCTAGCGATTTATTTATAACCCAGTCTACCCTTTTAAGGAAGTTTTCATCAATTTTAAAGGGCGGAGAGTTATCCGCATGGCTTGACCATCTTATCGGTATCCTCACAGTGTCGAAACCGGCATTCCTTATTATTTCAAAATACTCATCTTTAATGACGACTCCCCAGTCTCCTTCATTAGGCGCCTCTAAGGCATTTCCAATATTTACTCCCCTACGCATTTTCACCTCTAAATCACCTCCATTAATCTGAACGTTACAAAATGGGCGTGCTTGATAATCGCCCCGCTCCGCTCGCATAGTTAATTGAGGAAAGACCAAGATCAAAATATAAAATGTAAGTGCTCTTTTCCATACGAGCATTATTTCAACTCCGCCTAGCCAGATATAATCCGTTTTAGCCCAATAAATCTTATCTCTAAAAATTCGCATTTTGCCGAATTTATGCTCGCTTTGACGCTGAAACAGATGCGCTGCTCAAGAGACAATAATTAGGACCAAAATTAGCGGTAGAAAATTTTGATGATTCCAAAATATAAATGGTTAATTTTATGAGCCATTAAAGCAAGAATCTTTCAACTAAATATTTGTTTGGGAAAAATTTGCTACGCAACAATGCATTATAATAGGAGAATGCATCTTTGAACTTTGAAGATTTTCTGAAAAAGATTTATTATTTTGTTGAGGTATATTTTTTATCCAAAAAGAGGTTTGAAAAATGTCCCAATTAAACGAGGAATTAATTAAGATAGTAAATGTGTCCATGCCATTTCCAGCAGAGGTAATATCGGCTTACTCTCGCTTAGGCATGGTCTTTACGAGCGGTGAACTGGCGAAAGAGGCTAATATTCCAAGGTCAACCGCCAAATTCTATGTGCGTAAAATGCTTGAAATGCGCATGATATCTAAAGTTCCATATAAGAAGAAATATCAGAAATATGCAAATGCGAAAAATTTTTCAGATTGGCTGATGGATCTTATAAAACTAGCCATAAGACCCCTTGAAGAAAGGAAATGATATGACGATTCAAGATTCATTGGAGCGTTTTACTATTGTCGCTAAGAGAAATTGCGGCGAAAAGTAAACAAAAGGGCAGACGTGGCAGACTCCTAACAATTAAGGAAATTAAGCGCATAAAGAAGCGTGGTTATCAAGCTGAGAGGGATTTAGTGAAAAAGCTTCGAGAGGCAGGTTTCAAATCTGCTAGGATTCCTGTTTCAGCGCCGAGCGGTGAGCCCCTGCCGGATGTGTTTGCCACAAAGGGTAAATGTATAGTAGCCTTCGAGGTGAAATCCCCCAGCGCTGAAAGAGCCTACTTCCCAAGGGATCAAATAAAAAAATTGTTCGACTTTCTAAACATGTTTGAAGTTTATACAACAAAGATAGCTGTGATATGCGCGAAATTCCCCTACAGGTGGGTCTTCAAACAGGTAGATAGAATCGATGACTACTCAATACATAAGGATGAAAAAAGCAACATAAGGCTTGACGCTATAAAATGAAGGCGCTGAAATTGATGGGTATACTCTTAGTCCAAAACTTGGACATAGCATAATTCATGAGGTCTCCTAGAAATTTCTGCGGAAAAAGGAGGTCTCTTCTTCCTATCGCTTAAACCCTTAGATGGGAAAGGGCAAAAAATATGCCCAAAAATTAAGCCTCTTCATCTTTATAGGCATCTCTATCTCATGAAAAAGACGGAAAAATTATCCGTCTGCAAAGTCAT
>CAYPJR010000108.1:0-4070 GCA_964411115.1 uncultured Candidatus Bathyarchaeia archaeon
GCAAGGCTAGAACTCATTTATCTCCCTCTAGATTATTTTACCAATTAATAATTTTTATTACTTTACCCATATTTATTAGTGGAGGCTAAATAAAATGTGGTTTAAAGGGGAAGAAATATCTTCATTAGGTTATGATGAGGCGTATAATGCGATTCTCAGCGTTGAGTCAGCTAATTTAAGCAGGGTGTTTGAATTTGCAAAGAAGGTTTTATGCGTTCAGCCCCATCCGGATGATACGGATTTCGCCGCCGGTGGGTTAATAGCCAAGCTTACTAAACGCGGATGCGAAGTAGCATACGTCACTATGACTGATGGTAGAATCGGCACTTTAGATCCAAGCATATATCCGGAAAAATTGGCATTGGTGAGGTTTGAGGAGCAGAGGGAGGCCGCTGAGATTTTAGGCGTGAAGAAACTTATATGGTTGAATTATAGGGACTCTGAACTCAAAGTCACCGTTGAGGCTAGGAATAAGCTTATAACCTTGATAAGGGAGTTTCAACCAGACCTTATATTGACGGTTGATCCATGGTTAACATATGAGGCTCACCCAGATCATGTTGCAACGGGCATTCTCGCGGTTGAAGCTGCATTTTTCGCATTATTCCCTCACGCTAATCCAGGCGATATTAGGGGAGGCCTTAAGCCTCATCCCGTAGCCTTTATAGCTTTCTATTGGACCAGAAAACCCAATGTTTATGTGGATATAACGGATTACATGGATACTAAATTAAGGGCTGTGTCATCTCATAAAAGTCAATATCCCCCCGGAGGATTTGGGGAAATAGAAAATCTTCTTAAAACTTACTCTTTACTCATGGGTAAGAAGATAGGCGTGCAGTATGCTGAAGCGTTTAAGGTTTTATCCCCTATGAGACATCTGCATTGCTGCTTATACGCTGAGGATCTATAGCATGGCACACGCCCATCTCATTATTTTTTTAAAAGATCATCTATGACAGCGCAAGCAGTTTCAACAAGGTTTTTCCCGCATCCCCTCTCAACAAAGCATACTGGGGGAAGCACCTCATATCCTCCTTCGTCTATAGCCTCCTCAGTCGGTATATAACCTAAAACTTCATTGGCGCATCCAACAACCATTGTGGGTCCATATTTATAGTGGGTTTTTATCCTTAAGCCCAGATCAACGAAAAGTTCCCCTGGGAGCGCCACTATTATCAGGTCGCCAATTCTAAATCCTTGAACATCAACCTCTGCTACGCCGGATGGGAAAAGATTGCGAATAACGTTCATGAATCTTGCGGTTAGAATCTTAAACCTTATTTCATCGGCTTCCTTTCCGCTGGCAGCTTTAAGATTCGCCTCAAGATTTTCCATGTAATCCTTAGTAAAAGCCGGTGCGAGCTTAAGTTTAAGCGCGGCTTTTCCGATGGCTAAGGACATATCTATGTTTTCGGAGCAGGGCGCAGAATTTAATATCTTTAAGGCTTCGCCGCCTATAACCCTGCCCATTCTGATCGCATCCTCGAAACGTCCAATATTTCTGTCGTAAACCCTATTGAGATCAGTATTCGGGGTTAAAGGGTTTATATCTCCAAACGCTCCATTCAGAAATAGGCATGTGCCGCCCTCAATTTTCTCAACAGTTCTTGAAACATAACCTGGATAATCGCTGGAGATAAATAAGTTATTAGCGCCTAAAACAACCGCATGGCATGTAAAATTAACTAATGCTGAAACCAACCGTCCATTTAAGTCCTCGAACCTAACGGCTATAACCTCTTCATCTACGGATCCATTAACCGGCTTTCTCCTATTGATGGTCCATCCCCTTACCGCACCGCGACCGAAACCAACCCTAACTTTACGTTTAGCGTTAAAGGCTTCAATTAAGCCTGAAGAGATAAGGTTTGGTAGAATCTCCAGGTATTCATCTAAGAAGCGGTATTGCTGCGTTGAATGTACGCCCACAACCGATGGGCCGGAATGATTATGGACGGCTATAACCGCTATGGAATCCTCTTTGAGCCCCAGAGCCTTTGAAACGGTTCTTCTAACATTATTCGTTAAATCTCTAGTTGCATAGAGAAGATCCAATGAAACAAGCGACGCGTAGTTTTCTCCATCACCTAAAACTAAGCATCTAGCATATATATGATCATGAACCCCTTTAGAAGGCTCCGTCCTAGAAAGATAACCATCCATCGGCACGCCTATAGGCGGAGTAATCTTAATTTTTGAGGCGCCGGCTTCCAGCATGAATACATTTTTCCCTAAATAAGAATATTTATTTTCCGGTTTCCGTTCAGCAATAAGGTAACGGTTTGCAATCAACTTTTAATATGTCCGTCCTCTTAGATTATGGGAATCTATGCGGAAATCGCTTTGAGGCTGTTTAGATGGAAAAGGTTGAAAGGGTTTATAGGGCTTTAGGTTTAGAGGAGCCGGATAAAGTGCCTAAGGGGGAACTGCAGATACATGATGAACTCGTAAGCGCAATAATCGGTGAGCCGGTAAAAGACTGGTTTAAGGCCCATGTTAAAGTGAGGAAAATGCTAAAGATGGATCTGGTGAACCTTGGGCTTGAGGGAGGACCTAAAACCGAAATTGTTGGGAGGACGAAAGATGGATACCCAATATACAGAGACTGCTTTGGCAATGAGTGGGTTGACAGCGGCAAAACAAGAACCTACATAAGGCATTGTTTATCATGTCCGGAGGATTTTAGGGATTTCAAAATGCCTGAAGCGTCATTATATAATGCTGAAAATGTCAGGTTATGGTCAAGTAGGACGGATTTCTGCGTCTTTGCGCAGGTTGGCGGAGCCTTCGATTCGGTTTATCCCCTAATGGGTTTAACTGGCTATTTTAGGGCGCTATATCAGTATCCAAATCTGTTAAAGAAAGTGGTGGAGGAAGTGTACAGGTTTGAGCTTGAAGTTATAAAATTGTTCGCTGAAAACGGTGCTCACGTAATACTTATAGGCGATGACCTAGCATATGATAAAGGTCCATTCATACCTCCGAGATTCATGAGGGAATTTGTATTCCCATACTTGGCAGGCGAGGTTTCTCTAATCCATAAATTAGGTTTACCGGCCGTTCTCCATTCAGATGGAAATGTAACCATGCTTATGGAGGATATCGTTAAAATGGGCTTCGACGGATTGCAAAGCCTTCAACCCAATGCAGGCGTTGACATAGTAGCCATTAAGAAGATTTGGGGAGACAGAATATGCCTGATGGGAAATCTAGACTTAGATTATTTATTAACTCTTGGAAACCCAAGAGAGGTTGAGGCGGAAGTTAAGAGGCTCATAAGTGAGGTTGCTCCCGGAGGCGGCTTCATACTTAGCACGACAAACGTGTTAACCAGATATGTCCCTCCGGAAAATGCCCTAGCCATGTATTTAACAGCGGAAAAATATGGAAAATATCCAATTAGAGCCGAAAATCGTTCTTAAAATTTTGTAAATGGATGAGTTAGAAAGGGGCTTCTGGACTTTCCAGCATTTGGGGGTTTGAGGCGAGCTGCTGATGCATCTGGGCGATGAACTCTAGGTCTTTAACTATTGCTTGGAGGATGAGGCGTATTCTCCAGGCATGCTTACCCGTGGTTTTCTCTAGGGTGTCACCGCAAGTCTTTAGGATGCTTGCTGCAATATTTACAACATCGGCGAGTTCTAGAAGCCTGGATGTCAGCCGGGATATGTTGGGGCTTCCTTTAGACCTGTATTCTTCTGTGAGTCCCTTAAGGGTCTCCCTAATCTTCTCCAGAGTTTCAAGGGATATTGCGCCAGCTATTTTCCGGAGTTCTTCTCTATCCATCTTTTCATCCGGGTTTAAGCCGGCTTCAATGAGAGCAAGTCTGAGATGATCCTTTATGATTTTGACCCGTTGGCTTGCGAGTGCCAAATGAAGGTTTAAACCGGAAGCCACTTGTCCCTCAGCCTTCTCAAGAGCATCTGACACCTCAACTATAATCCAGTAGAAGGCATGGAGAAAACGTAAAACCTCATAGACTCGAGCATGACCTAACAAACCCCGAACACCCATCATAAATCCTTAAACAGAAAAACTAATCAAACATAAACAATATTTAAAATTTT
>CAYPJR010000109.1:0-3951 GCA_964411115.1 uncultured Candidatus Bathyarchaeia archaeon
ACGTCTGAACGTTTGAAAACCTTCAACCTCTCTTTCCTCCTAACATTTAGGATTCTACGGAAAACTTTTTAAGCCTTTCTTCTCATGCTAATAGGTTTTCTGAAGCTCTTCTTAAAAATTTGATATGCTACTCCTCAGGATAGCTTAAGGATCAAACATTTTTCCGCTCTTAAATGGATTTCTTGCCAAAACACGTTTAAATTTTTAATGAAAATTTTTCTTTCCGGTTTAGATGAAAAATTTAACTATAACTTGAAGCCTTAAATTAATTTTTGGTGTCCAAATGCAAGATAAATTGGGCGTTGTTCGTTTTAGCGTTTCACTTCCACCATCGCTCGTTGATGAATTTGACAGCGCCTGGAAAAGCATGAATTATGAGAACCGCTCTAAAGCCGTTCATGATGCCATGCGAACATTTATAAGCGAATTTAAATGGACACATGGCGAAAAGGAGCATGTGGCCGGAGCGATACTCCTCTTATATTATTTAGATAAGCCTAATCTCCTAAAAAGGATCATGGAAATCCAGCATAAATTTAGGGATATAATATCCTCAACGACGCATATACATCTAGAGGAGGATAAGTGCCTAGAAATAATCGCAGTCAACGGTGAGGCTGGCGAAATAAGAAATCTAGCGCAGGAGTTAATGGCTAGGAAGGGCGTTAAGCAGGTTAAAATTTCTGTAGTTGCACCTTAACAGGATATTCCCGCATCTTTTCCGATTTGAATGTGGAACGCTTAAATACGACTATTCGTAATTCTATTTGAGAAGAATCGTAAAAAGGAGGCGCAACTTTGCCGTCAAAAATCTCCGATGTGGTTGAGGAGTATCTTGAGGTCATTTATAGGCTTCAGGAGCAGAGAGGTGTCGCTAAAACAAGCGATCTGGTTAGAATTTTAAACGTTGCGCCTGGAACCGTAACTAACACTATTGAGAGGCTTGAGAAGAACCTTCTAGTGGTTCATGCGCCCTATAAAGGGGTTCAATTGACAGATAAAGGATTTAAAATAGCTATGAACGTCATCAGGAAGCATAGATTACTCGAGCGTCTCCTCGCCGATTTCTTGGGAATAGAATGGTATGAGGCTCATGATGCTGCTTGCCAGCTTGAGCATTGGATATCAGAGGAGATTGCAAAAAAGATTGAGGGGGCTCTTGGCTATCCGAAAACCTGCCCGCATGGAAATCCAATTCCAACAGAGCATGGTGAAATATTTGAGGAGGAGACGCAATCTCTCATCGAACTGAATATTGGGGATGGAGGCATCATTACAAAGATAACCGATGAGGGAAGATCCCTTCTGAAATACCTCAGCAGCCTTGGCATAAAACCGAAAAAACGCATCGATGTTATTGATAAGGCACCCTTCAATGGACCAATAACTGTTAAAGTAGATGGGAGAAGCCACGCCTTAAGCCGCGATATAGCCTCACTTGTGAGAGTCAGCAAGCTTTAATGTAACATTAGAGGTGATTAAAATGGAGCTGCCGCTGACAGCTTTAAGGGAAGGTGAAAGCGGGGTAATCACGTCAATAAGAGCTGGTTTTGGCTGGGGGAAAGGCGGAGGTTATGGGCTTCAAAAGAGACTTATGGACATGGGCTTAACGCCCGGCACGAAAATAACAGTTGTTAAGTCAGCGCCCTTTCATGGGCCGGTCGAAATTAATGTAAGGGGCTACCGATTGGCAATCGGCAGGGGAATGGCTGAAAAGATTTTCGTAGAGGTTCAAAAGTGACAATGAGGAAACTGAAGTTTGCATTAGCTGGAAACGCGAATGTCGGTAAGTCCGTTATATTTAATCAGCTTACTGGTTTACATCAGCACATTGGAAACTGGCCCGGTAAGACGGTTGAAAGGGCTGAGGGCACTCTTCACTTTAAGGGCTATACCATAGATGTTATTGATTTACCGGGCATTTACTCGCTGTCAACCTTCTCCCTAGAAGAAATCATTTCTAGAGAGTACATAGTTAATGAGAAACCGGATCTGGTCATAAACGTTGTAGACGCATCTGCCCTTGAGAGAAACCTCTTCTTCACCCTACAACTAATGGAGCTTGAAGTTCCATTAATTATAGCCCTAAATCAAATCGATATGGCTGAAAAGAAGGGGATAAAAATAGACCTTAAAGGGCTGGAGGAGAAACTTGGAGTAAAGGTTGTTCCAACGATCGCCATAAAAGGGAAAGGAATATACGAGTTGCTTGAAAGAGCGGTTGAAGCTGCTGAGAAGGGTTCAGCGAAGCCTGCGATAGTAAGGTATGGTGAAGAAATCGAGGAGAGAATTCGCCGGCTAACGGAGACGCTGGAGAAGATAAGGCTCAAATATCCAGCCAGATGGACGGCGATAAAGCTTCTAGAGGGCGATGAGCAAGTTAGGAGAGAAATATATGATTTAAATCCTGAGATTCTACAGCTGGCTGAAAACCTCGCTAAGGAGATTGAGGAGATTCACGGTCACCCTTGCCCAACGGTTATTGTATCTGAACGCTATGAGGCAGCTGGCAAAATTGCGAGGGAAACCCAGCGGATTCTACCAAGAATAAAGCCCTCGCTGAGCGAGAGACTGCATGAGGTGACAACCCATAGAATTTTAGGTTATCCAATAATGATTTTGATTGTTCTTGGAATTTTTAATGTAATTTTTATGTTTGGAGGATACATGTCTGAGACCCTTAGCAATCTACTCTATGGGTATGAAAAGATCTTCGAATATTTTTTTGGATCAAACCCGCTTAAGGAGATAATCTGGGGCGGGATTATGGAGGGCATAATAGCCAACATTACCATAGCTCTGCCATACATAATCCCATTCTACCTAATTCTATATATCCTCGAAGATTCCGGTTATCTCGCTCGAGCTGCCTTTTTAACGGATACATTAATGCATAAAATGGGTTTACACGGTAAAGCCTTTATCCCCCTAATGCTCGGTTACGGATGCAATGTTCCCGCATGTTTGGGATGTAGAATAATGGAGACGGAGAGAGAAAGGTTCATCGCAGGCTTCATCGTTACGCTGATACCATGCGCTGCAAGAGCGGTTGTAATACTTGGACTTGTTGGAAGCTTTCTTGGGTTACATTGGGCGTTGGCTCTCTATGCAATCAACCTTATAATAGTTTTCCTGCTAGGGAGGTTAGCGTTCAAAGTTCTTCCCGGTGAGCCAACTGCCCTAATAATGGAGATGCCGGATTACAGACTTCCACATTTAAAAACCATAATTAAGCAAACATGGTTTAGGCTTGAGGAATTTCTTAAAATATCCTTCCCACTGATAATCATAAGCGGACTGATAATTAAGCTCGCTGAGATTTCTAATCTTTTAGAGCCGATTTCAAATTTCTTAAGCCCTATAACAGTAAATTGGCTTGGGCTGCCGGAGATTACAGGTGTAACATTGATATTTGGAATATTAAGAAAAGAACTCACGCTGGTGATCCTGGCAACATTGCTTGGAACAACAAATTTTCAAGAGGCTTTAACACCGCTACAAATGTTCATCTTCACTTTAGTAGTGATGCTTTATGTGCCATGCATCGCAACCATAGCAGCATGCATAAGAGAGTTTGGATGGAAAAAAGCCGCAGCAATATCTCTACTTGAGATAACGCTCGCGATCAGCGTGGGAGGATTAGCCTATAGAGTTTTAGCAGCATTAAACTTATTAGGATATTAAGAAGCAAGAGATGGGCTAATAGCGCTTAACTGCAGCGATAAGAGGCTTAAATTTTAACATTCATCTATCGATGCTCACACTGTAGTATGGGCGGATTCATCCGCCTGGTTGCTGACGTTAACAGCGACGGCTTAATAGTTGTAGCCGCAGCTACATGCATCCCCAGCTAGAGGGTCTAAAAATGGTTTTCACGCTTAAAATGCTCCGCTTTAGTTTTAGGATAGAAAAGTTAATTACTATAAGCATGTTATATTTTTCTTTGGGTGA
>CAYPJR010000110.1:0-3901 GCA_964411115.1 uncultured Candidatus Bathyarchaeia archaeon
TGCGGAGGCTAGCATGGTACTGAGCATCTGCAGCATCGCTATAAAAGAAGAGAGGAACCGCAAAACTCTTATTAGTAATTTTAAAGATAATTGCGCATTAAGTCTACTTCAGCGGTAGTCTCAATCTTGGAAGGTCGGAATTTAAGAGCGGATAAATCGCCCATTAAAGTGCTGTTAGTGACAACCATATCGCATGTTATGCAGCACATTTACGTCGGCTCATCTGTTCTTCTACCGCTAATTGTTGCTGATTTAAAATTGAATTATACTGAGTTCGGCTTAGCAATGGCGGTTTCATCCCTTATTGGGGGCTTATCCCAGATTTTCTTCAGCGTGGCCAGCCGGAAAATTGCGAGGCATATACTGCTCGGCTTAGGGAACATTCTGCTATCCCTAGGAACATTCCTGACGGGTTTATCCCAGAAGCTTATACATTTCCTAAGCGCTAGGCTCATTTCAAACATAGGTGTTGCGCCGCAGCATCCGATGGGAACAGCGATACTCAGCGAGAAATTTGATGATGAATCCATAGGTAAGGCTGTTGGCTTCCATTATGGGCTGGCGTACATAGGCAACATAGCTGGGCCGGCAATAATGACTTTGCTGGCGGCTACATTAGGTTGGAGGCCTACGCTCTTCATATTCTCGGTTCCAGCTCTAGCTGCGGGTTTAATCGTAATATGGTATCTCGGCGGTTTTAGCCAATGTAAAGCCGATTTAAAAGCGTCAGGTGGGGATGCAGCCAGCCTGAAATCAGATGCGGTTGCCCTCATTAAAAATAGAAGCATAGCGGTTATCTTAGCGGTTCAATCGCTGATGTCCGGAGGAACAGATATAGGGATATTAACCACTTACATACCGCTTTTCCTAGCGGACTCGCTTGGAATGGACATATATGCCAGAGGGGTTCTCTATACAATTGGGCTTCTCGGAGGGGTTGTGGGCCCAATCTTGTTGGGAAGCTACGCTGGTAAAGCCGGATATGTTAGAACATCGGTTTTCTCAGCGTTCTCAGCGTCAATATTGGCCTATCTTTTAGCCTCCTACGGGGCTGAAGTGAACAGTTATCTATTGGCTTTCCACCTGTTCATTTTAATGTTCACCGGTTTCTCCCTGACAACTCTTTTACAATCGCAGCTGGTTAGGGCAACTCAAGGCTACAATAGGGATCTGGCTGTCGGTGCATTCTTCACCGCCGGCTTCATTTTTAACTCTTTATGGACTGGAATTATTGGTTACTTATTAGATTCCTTCTCATCATTCAAGCCGGTCTTCCTGCTGATGGGAACGCTTGAAATGGCGGCTTCAATCGTGCTTATAAGCCAAATCGGAGGCGAACGTTGACGCGGATAAATCCTTACGGTTCCACCCTCACCATAAAATGTTTTTTAGGAATTCGCGGAGCTCACCCTCAGAGATAGGTATCTTATATCCGCCGTTAACTAACGCCATCTCGCCTATCCGCCTAGGTAAAACGAACATTATAACCCCGCCCTCGGCTTTCTTATCGTAATAGAAGGCTTCTATAAGGTCTTCAACGCTGATTTCGAAATCCATTTTAAGCGGTAAACCTAGAGATTCAAGAAGCCTATTCTGCCTTCTCCATTCATCCTCATTCCAGAAGCCCTTCTTAACAGATATCCAGCCGGATATCTTCATGCCTACTGACACGGCTTCACCGTGTAGGCATTTGTAGCCGCTGATTTTCTCAAGGGCGTGGGCTGGCGTATGCCCATAATTTAAAATAGCCCTCTTATTCTCCTCCCTAGGATCCTCTTCAACTATCTCTTTTTTTATTCCGCAGGAAACCTTCACGATGCGGAGCAGAGCATCTTTATCTCGGCTCTTTATTCTATCACGGTTTTCTTCTAAATATTCGAATAGGCTTCGATCATATATTACGCCGTATTTAACTACTTCAGCAAGTCCGCTGATGAACTCCCTTTCAGGTAGGGTCTTAAGCAGCGATGGATCCACATATACTCTTCTCGGCTGATGGAATGCTCCAATAATGTTTTTTCCCTCGCTTGTGTCAACAGCTGTCTTTCCGCCTATGCTGCTGTCAACCTGAGCCATTAATGTTGTTGGCACTTGAATGTATGATATTCCCCTCATGAATATTGAAGCTGTGAAGCCGCTTATGTCCCCAACAACCCCGCCGCCTAAAGCGATTATGGCTGATTTCCTGTCAATTCTGTTCTCAATTAGGCGCCTGACTAGGCAGCCTACCATATCCAGATTTTTTGATCCCTCACCGGCTGGGAAATCTATTAGGCAGGCTTTAATGCCCTCCCCCTCCAGATTCTCAAGAAGCTTCCTGCCGTAGAGATCCCTAATTTCCGAGTCAGTTATTATGGCGTACTTGTTCCCTACGGGGTTCCTCCTAAGATCGGCGGGTATATGCTCCAGAAGCCCGCAGCCTATGAGAATATCGTATGATTCATCAACTGTTCTTCTTAAATCAAGATGTAGACGCTCAACCATTCCGGGTTCACTGCTGCAAAAATATAAGCGCATTATGGCTTTATTAAGATTCCACCATGTTCAGCTCATAAATTTTCATGCATACGCTAATTATTTTCTTCAGCTCAGAGGGAACTATCATCTGGGGGCCGTCTGAGAGCGCTTCATTCGGGTTGTAGTGAACCTCTATCATTAATCCATGCGCGCCAGCAGCTATCGCGGCCTTACTCATCGGGTAGATCAGATCTCTTCGCCCTGTTCCATGGCTTGGATCAACAATTATCGGCAGGTATGTCTCCTTCTTTATCGCTGGCACAGCGCTTAGGTCTAGGCTGTAGCGTGTGAACTGCCGCCCTCTGCCAATAGGCACGATTCCCCTCTCGCATAGGATAACATCCTTATTTCCCTGCGCTACGGCTCTCTCGCTGAATGAAAGGTACTCCTCGATGCTTGCGCCGAAATTCCTCTTTATTAAGACCGGCTTTCCCTGTTTGGCAGCGGCCTCGATTAGATCCTGATTATACATGTTTCTGGCGCCTATCTGGAGTATATCCGCGTATTTCGCAACTACATCAACATGTCTCTCGCTTCTAACTTCCGATACGGTTGGCATTCCAAATTCTTCACCTGCCTGAGCCAGATATTCTAGGCCTTTCTCACCTAGTCCCTGAAACGTGTGGATGGAGGTTCTAGGCTTAAATGCTCCCCCGCGCAGTATGTCAGCTCCGGCTTCCTTAACCTCCTTAGCGATTCTGAAGATCTGCTCTTTGCTCTCAACAGCGCATGGTCCAGCTATGAAGACCGGCTTATTATTGCCGCCTATCTTAACCCCCTTAACCTCTATGATTCTATCTTCTGGAAAGAAGGAACGTGCAACAAGCCTGTATGGCGATGTGATTCTGTAAGCCTTATCAACCCCAGGTAGTAGCGCCAGCCTATCGAAGTCGACTTTATCCTCGTCTCCAATCAGCCCTAGCAGCGTTTGATATTCTCCTCTAGACACATCGACCCTCAGTCCGTAGGTTTCCTCAATAAATTTAATGACTCGTTTAATCTCCTCCTCTGTTGCATCTGGCTTCATTACGACAGCCATGCTCAATCAACCATTCCTGCGGGTATTCTTATGCGCCAACCTCAGCAAACAGTATCTATTGATTGCCATTCAACGATTTAAATTGATCGCATTAAGTCGGCTTTCAGGCTTAAGCGAGCAGCCTTATCAAATTTAATATCAAATTCGATAAAACTTATATCGGAATTATGCTTATAGTATGATCGAAATGTCTAAAGTAGCCATAGAAACCGTTGACCTCGTAAAGCAGTATCCAGCCGTTTTAAGGGATGTTAAAGGCAGACATCCATGGATGGCTTGGCAGGTCGGCGGATTAAGGGAGATTTTCACCCGTAAAAAGAATTTTATTCGAGCATTAAACGGGGT
>CAYPJR010000111.1:0-3865 GCA_964411115.1 uncultured Candidatus Bathyarchaeia archaeon
CTCTTTTTCTAGAGAAAGCTATATATGGGGTGGAGTAAAATACATTAAATTTGGGGGAAGAGAGGCAAGGATGGAATGAAGAAACGTATTTTTCTCGGCGTATTTACTCTTTTACTCTTAATTTTCTTATGGTGCTACGAATGCTCTAGCACATTAGACTATGTATATCTTTCGGAGAAAAAGCAAGTTGTAGACTTCCACGTGGATGTTATTGATGCCGATGGTAAACCCCTAGACAAATGCTTCGTAGCCATCTATCATCTGTCGGATGATGGACCTATAAGACTATCTGGAAACTTCATACATAGGGGTGATCTTCTGCGAGTAATAATCCCAAGAAGATGCGTGGCAACATATGATGGAAGGGATGTTTATGCATCAGTTAACCTACTTATAGATGCGTGCACTGAGGATCATCAGGTGGGAGGTCGTGTACTTATAATTGACCCGGCAAATCTTAAATGGCCCGTAGATGTAGAATCAGTCCAGATAAGGCTTGCCAAAATTAATTTATCTAGTAGTTATAATGCCGCTCAAAGCCAAATTGAGCAACAGGGTTCTCCGCCGCCTCCCGGCTACATGACAACAAACTACTCATATACACCAGTTCTAGAATATTCTATCTGGACAAGCATATATGCGAAAACCCAGCATCCTATTGGCTCCAAAGTGAGGGTTGAATGTAAAAAGAGATATTATAATGCTGCAACAGGTGAGATAATAAGCCCCTGGTTCTCGGAGGGATGCACAGAAGTCACTATGGATAGTGGTATTATTAGTGATGAACACGCAGGTCAGAAGCACATACTCTATTTTGAATTTAAATACATCTATAAGACGGAGTGGGTGATAACAGCCCCGCCGTTAGCATACGAAATAGTTTATGCTGCTGATACCTCCGGGGATCCTAGAAGTCTTAATCGGATCTCTGAATCTTGGAGTGGAAATCTACCGGGCTACCCATACTATTACATCACTCCTCAGGGCTATACGAGAGAGATAGCTGTAAGTGGGGGCGTCAATTATATTTGGTCAGTTAGCGTAAGCTTCTCTGTAGGCTATCCATATGCAGCGAGTTTGAGTTTGGGAGTGAGCGTTTCGCCAAACCCGGCACCCCAAGCCAAACTACTCATTAGAGCTGGCTCATGGCAGCAGGGATATGTCGTTCGCACAGAAAGCTCCGATGGTACATTTAGAAAATCCCATTCTAACTGGTCTACAGGATGAAAAAATTGTAGTGAGCGCGGTACCGGGTTGGGGGTTAAATTTTTACAGCGCATCCTTTAACTGCGGATTTAAGCGCTGCCTCCGCTATTTCTAAGGCTTTTATGCCATCTACTCCCGAAGCCGCAGGCTCCTTATCGTTCAATATGCAATCTGCGAAATGCTGTAATTCCAGTTTTAAAGGTTCCTCCCATTCGTATCGGGGGGTTAATGTTTGCCCGGAAGTCTCAATGGTCATTTCCTGCGTGATGTAGTCTAGGTTAATTATGGCTTCGCTTCCAGTAACCGTTAACTTTCTAATTTTGTAGGGCGTTAACCAATTTGCTTCTATGAATGCTGATTTGTTATTTGGTAATGCCAGCACTATTTGGGCGTAATCTTCAAATTTCTCATGCTGGAGGCATCCAGTTCTAGCGTAAACCGCTATTGGGTCTTCATTAAATATGAAGCGTATAATATCTATATCGTGTATCGCCGTATCCTTAACAACCCCAACGTCGCCTATTCTCTGAGGCCATTTAGAAACCCGTCTAGCTGTTGCTGAAACCGGCGATCCGATAAGTCCTTTCTCTATGGTTTCTTTAACTCTTCTAACCCCGGGATTAAATCTCTCTATGAATCCAACTGCTAATTTACGCTTCTTTACCTCCGCCAGCCTTAAAACCCTTTGCGCCTCCCTTATGGAGCTTGCCATCGGCTTCTCAACCAGCACATGCTTCCCGGCTTTTAAGGCTTTCAGGGACTCCTCAGCGAGTTTAGAAGACCAGACGCAAATCGTCACAGCATCTAGATTTTCCCGTCTATACATTTTTAGGCTTTCACTATAGGATTTTAAACCGTATTTCTCTGAGATTGCATCTGCCCTCTGCTTATCTACATCGCAGACTGCGATGAGTTCCACATCGGGAAGCTCACTTAAAACTCTAATGTGGTTTCTACCCCAGAAGCCTGCTCCGACAACAGCCATCCTTATTTTTCTCATTTTGACCAGACCCCTCTTCCTAAGCCTCTATAGATGAAGCCTTCCTTTTCAGCCCTAGCTGGATCAATTATGTGGGCCAAGTCAACTAATGCAGCCGGCTTCCTCATTAAGACGCTTATTTTTCCAAGATTTAGGCGCTTAATCTTATCATGTCCAACTGCTATTACGATGCAATCTGAACTCTCTAAGGTTTTAGTGAAGTTCTCCTCAGCGGGTAAGCCTAGATCCCTTATCTCCTCAAATGAGTAGAATGGGTCGAAGACGCTGACCCTTACGCCTTTATCCTTCAGCGTCTTCACTAGGTTTATTACTAGTGAACCCTTAACCTCTTTAACATTAGGCTTATAGGAGATGCCCATAACTACAATCTTCGATCTCTTAAGGGTTTTCTCCATAGCTCTGAAGGCATCCCTGATAAGCTCAAGCGCTCTTTTAACGGAATCATCATTCACTTTTCTAGCTACGATTGGAAGACGCATCTTAACACCTAGGTTCTCCGCCTCCTCAATCAGGAGATAAGGATCTTTAGGTATATGTCCGCTGATGATGCCTGGGCTTAGAAGATGGCAGTATGGTTGGGTGTTAGCGGCTTTCTGAGCCTCAATATAGTCTATGCCGGACTTCTCGCAGAACTCTGCGAACTCGTTGGCTAAAGCTAAATTTACATCGCGATAAATGTTCTCGAAGAGTTTAACTGCTTCAGCAGTTTTAATGTTGCTGACCTCAACTATTTCGCCCTTAATGATTGTTTTCAGTACGGCTCTTGCGGCGGCTAAACTCTGCTTATCTATAGCCGCTAAAATCCTGGGGTAATTTATGATATCGTGGATAACCCTTCCGGCTGTGGCTCGTATTGGACTAAACGCTAGGCCGAAATCTTTCCCAGCCTTTAAGCCTGAAGATGCTTCCAAAGTTTCTTTGATAAGAGTCTCCGTTATTCCGGGACCGACAGTACTCTGAAGAATTATTAGCGATCCCGGCTTAAGATTTAATCCTATATCCCTGCACGCATTCTCAAGGTTGGAGTAGTCCGGTCTTTTTTTATCATTAATAGGCGTATTAACCACGATTATTATTATATCGCTTTTTGGAATCGATAATTTCGGATCGCTTGTGGCTGTTAAACGTCCCTCCCTTAGATTCTTCTTTATGAGCCTCTCTAAATTAGGCTCAAGGAAGGGGCTGACCCCCCTATTGATTTGATCCACAATTTGGGGATTAAGATCCATGCATATGACTTTGAAGCCTGCATCTGCAAATAAGCATGCTGTTGGAAGCCCCATTCTTCCACATCCAACAACGGTAATAGTGTATTTCTCACGATCCTCAAAGGACTCCAGGTCTTTCTCCCTTAGAAATAAAGCCCTAGACATGAATATCGCCCTAAACTTCTTATATGAATTTTCTAATTCCCAAGTTAAAAATATAAGCATAATGTGAAGCGGAATTACCGCTTAAAATCTTAAAAATCAAACCGATAAAGATTTAACTGGAAAATAAACTTTATAAAATCTTAGAGGCGGGGGTTGCCAAGCCAGGCCAAAGGCGCAGCCCTGAGGAGAAAAACCTCTCGGAGCGGCTGTCCCACAGGGGTTCGTGGGTTCAAATCCCACCCCCCGCACCATTTATTGGTAATAAATGATTATTCATTTACGTGTA
>CAYPJR010000112.1:0-3763 GCA_964411115.1 uncultured Candidatus Bathyarchaeia archaeon
GTCCTAGAAATGGATACATCGGAAGGATATATTATGCCGAAAATCACGCCAATAATCTAAGCGAAAATCAGCAGCACAGCTGGCTCATCTAGGAGATCGAGAAGCGGAGGAGAAAAGGCTCGACGGAAGAGGGGAAGAGTGAACAATGCCATTCCGGCAACATAAAATAGAGTCTTTCTTTAGTAAACTGGAATTAATGCGCATTATTAAAAAGAAATTATTAAATTGAAGCTGTTAACTCAACAGAATCAAACTTTTTCGGGTTTAGCTCCCCTATTTTGGGAGGGACAATTTTTAGCAGAGGCTTTGATGGGAATAGGTAAAGCGAAAGCCTAACGTTTTTACCATTTAACTTAAATATCGTGTTTTGGAATTTGGCGAGACAAGTATTTCCGAAAACTGAAGTTATCAGCCCTATCCTCCTATTTAAAAATTTCACTTGCCCATCAATTTTTGGTGTGAAATTTGCATGAACCCCAAAAAATCCGTAATGCGGTATGCCGCCATCTAAAAAGCCGATTTTTCCATCTAAAATGACTGGCACACCATGCTTAAACTCCATTTCTGGAGCGATTAAAGAATACTCGCGCTTAGAATCCACCACTGTTCCCTTTATGCTCGTTAGATCAACCAGGTCTAAGTCGCTGTCAATCTCTATTGTTCCTTTTATCCGGCATCCCCCTCTTGCACGTATGGGATCTTCAGGATTTCTAACCTCAACATGAATATGCGGGTCGGTCCAAAAATCGAAGAAACCGGATCTTATAAGGATCCCTATTTTCTCACCAACATTTATTTTGTCGCCAACCTTAACAGTAGGCTTTACATGGAGAATCTTCACCGTTTTATCTCTGTTTTCCAGGCTTCTTATGAGAATAACATAATCTTTATCTGAGCATTCGAAATCCCTATGCTGGAATCGGTTAACCTCCCTTATCCCTATAATTTCCCCGCTGACTGGTGAGGGAGCGGCATTGTTAAACCATGCGTCGGGATATATATCTACGCCAGTGCAGCTTTGATGCGCAAAATATGGGCTGTTGAAGAATGAAAATCTGCCATTTTCGGGGCAATATATGTTTACGCCCTCAGAGTGGGCCACCCTAATCATATTGAACCTCTTAATGCAGCATATGTGTGGGAGGCAGATCTGAATCCTTAAATATATTTTCAAGCATGCATTCAATACTTAAATTATTCTGAATTGGAGGTGAAAATAATGTTCGACCTAAATTTGGTGGAGAAATATAAACTTGTCAGGGTTGCTGATGTTGTAGATGCTCTGGATCGCTTTGGCATACATGAAAAAACTTTAGTGTCACATGAAATAGCGCCACTATATTCAGGGATAAAGATGGCGGGTTTCGCAATAACAGTTCAAGCCAGAAAAGTCCAGGAGGAAATGCCCCTCATTAGCCCAGAGGAATATGACAGGTATGCTGAAGAATGGTATAGAACTAGAGCCAACTACGACAATTTCATGAGGCTTGCCGGTCCAGGAACGGTTATAGCAATAAACTCAGCGGGATGTACAAACGTAGGCTTCTGGGGTTCAATGATAGCTTTAGTTGCTAAGTCCAAGGGTGTTGAAGGTGTAGTCCTAGATGGAGGCTGCAGAGACACATGGGAAATTCAGCGCATAAGATTTCCAGTCTTCTGTAGAAGTAGGGGTCGCACCGAAGTTGTAGGCAGGCTGGAGGTTCCCCCCGAAAATGTGAATATTCCAATTTTAATAGGGGGTGTAACCGTCAACCCCAGCGATGTGATAGTTGGCGACGATGACGGCGTTGTAGTAGTCCCAAGAAAGATCTCTCATCAAGTGCTGGAAAGGGCTAATAAACAGTTAATGCTGGATAGAAATTCTCAAAAGCCTTATCTGGAAAAACTGGGTATAAGTCTCCTATAAGGCAATAACGAAGAAGTAAGGTGGGTTTATGGGATTCAAAAATATTGTTCAGGTTGGCATAGTTGTGAGCGATATAGAAAAAGTAAGGGCGGCATGGGCTAAACTATTGGGGGTAGATGAACCGCCGATAATTGAAACTGAAGATTGGGAGTCCACCCATATGATGTTTAGGGGCGAAGCATCGAAGGGAAGGGCTAAATTAACATTCTTTAAGCTAGAGAACATAGTCCTAGAGATAATCCAACCCATAGATGGACCGAGCACATGGCAGGATTTCCTCGAAACGCATGGCAACGGGATTCATCACATAGCATTTATAACGGAAAATGTTGATGAATCTGCACGAAAACTTTTAGAAACCGGCGCATCGGAAGAGCAGAAGGGACATTTTAAGGGCGGCGGCTACATATACTTAGATTCCCGAAAAAGCTTAGGGGCCATAGTAGAACTTCTTTATTATGAAAAGTAAACGGGCTTTGAGTGGTCGTTATGGAATACTTTTCGACAGATGTGGGCAGAATATTTCTACTTCGGCTTGACCCTGGCGATTATGTCTTGGAGAGCATAAATGAGCTGGTGAGCAAAGAAAAAATAAAAGACGCTGTAATTATTTCAGCCATTGGAACGCTTGATCGATGCGTTCTGCATATGGTTACAACAACCGGTTATCCTCCAAAGGAATTCTTCAAGCGTTGGGAGGACAAACCCTTAGAATTGGCCTCCATAATGGGCATAATAGCCGATGGCAAACCGCACCTTCACGGAGTGGTGTCGGATCAAGAATACGCATATGCAGGACACTTGGAAGAAGGCTGCAGAACATTATATTTGGCAGAAATAGTTATCATAGAATTAAAGGATGCAATTTTAATCAGAATCCGGGATGAAAAGAACATTCTGAGACTAAAGAAGAAGATAAAGAATTAATATTCATCCCTGAAACTTGCGCGCCATTCAAGATGCTCCATTATTTCCTAAATGCTGGAATTTTCTTTATAACCGCTTCCTTAAGGATTATGCCGCCTAAAACGCTTATGAAACCCTGGATTATATTAAATACCGCTATAAGGGGGCTCTGTAGCAGAACAGCCACAAATAATGTTGAAGTGAAAAGTGGAAGGATAAGTAGGTTTGCAAAAAACATAACTGCGCATCTAAATAAAACCCCGAAAATGATGGGAACGCCCCGCTTAAATTTGGGAATAGATTTTATGGCAAACGCAACCCCCACAACCGTGGAAAATTCAGCTAAGGCTTTCATGGAAGCCCCCACAAGGTCACCGCTTCTAGCGAGAATTGCGAAAAGGGCGACTGCTGAAGTGAAAATGCTTGAGTAAAAGCCTAAAATGTAGAAGGACAATAAGATAGGCACACCTGTAAAGTCAAACTTAAGGAATGGAAGCCAAGGAAAAATTATTTTTAATCCAGAATACTTCATTGAGTAATCAAAAATAACAACTAACGCTGCGAGTATAGCGGTTCCTGTCAAGGTTACAGTTTTATTGGCCATAGAAGTAAAAAATGCTTTTTCTTTTTATAAGCTTTGTCGTATGCTCCATCCATATATGCCTCAGAGATCAGCCTATGCCTTGAGGCATTCATTATTAGGTTTGGCAGAACCTCAGAGTCATGTGTGTCATCCGTAGTCACCTCCATCGCTACAACCTCCTTTGTTTTAACGTCCACTGCGAAGTGTATCTTAACGTAACGCTTCTTCCTCCTTCCATATACTCTCTCAACCCATCCGCCGCACGCATCATACCCATTTAAAGATTCATATGGGCTTAAATCAAGCCTGAGCGTACGCCTCCTAACCCATGAGTAGTCTATTGGTGGAAGCCTTGGAATAAGCCTACT
>CAYPJR010000113.1:0-3759 GCA_964411115.1 uncultured Candidatus Bathyarchaeia archaeon
CTAAAATACTACGTAAAAGTTTATTATGGGGTTTTTCTTTTTGTTTCTTCCAAGTGGGGTTTAAAACAATGTATGGTAGCGGCTTAGATAACTGGAAGCTTAAGGGCACAACCACGGTGGCTTTCAAGTGCCTTGACGGGGTGGTTATGGCTACTGATACTAGGGCAACCGTTTTACCGGGCTTCGTAGCCCATAAGAAGGTTAAAAAGGTCTATGGAATAACACGTAATGTTGGCATGACGATTGCTGGGATCCCGGCGGAAGCCATAAATTTACTTGATGTTTTAAGGGCTAATGCCATGCTTTATCAGATTCAGCGTAAAAGAATAATTCCCGTTAAGGTTGTGGCAAGCTTAGCCTCAGTGATGCTTTTTCAGCAGAGATACTTCCCCTATGAGGTTCAGGTGATTATAGGCGGATATGATGATGAGGGTTACCATCTATACTCGCTTGATCCATTTGGAAGCGCAATAGAGGATAATATGATTGCTACAGGCTCAGGTTCACCGGTCGCGTATGGAGTGTTAGAAAGCGGATACCATGATGGAATAAACCTAGATCAGGGACTTATATTGGCAGTTAAGGCTATTAATGCAGCGATTAAGAGGAACGTTTTCACCGGGGACGATTTCGACCTGGCAGTTATAACTAGGGAAAAAGGTTACATGGAGCTAACCGAGAAGGAGAAGAGGGAAATCTTCATTAAGGCTTCATCTTAAGGCTAGGTTCCTTCCAACCGATTAAATCCAATATTTCGCCCATATTCTTTATCTTTACTACGTTTTCCTTAACTATATCTTCCCTATCCAGCAGGATTGCGTTTAAGCCAGCGTTTAAAGCGCCGAAATAATCTTTCTCTAGGCTGTCGCCGACATGTAGAGCCTCATGGGGTTGAACCTTAATTTTTCCTAAGGCGTACAAAAATATTTCTTTATATGGTTTTGGCTTCTTAACGGCATCTATGCCCACCGCAACATCAAAGAAGTCCGTCAAGTTTAATCTTGCCAGGATCTCCTCTATGTCCTTTTTAAAGCCATTCGTTATAATGCCAACTTTTAAGCCGATTTCTTTCAGCCTAATTAATGTCTCTCCAACATCGGGATAGAGCTCAACTTCGGCGTTATCCCACCATTCTTCAGCTAGAGCCCTCGCTAAAAAATCAGTTCTTTCCAGGATCCCCAGATCCTCCAGGATTATTTTGTTCCATTTGATCCAAAAATCATAATAGGGGAGCTTATAGTCTTCAAGCGTTAAATTTTTTTCCGCCTTATCATGGGCGACGGATATCATGTCGATTGGCCTCTTAATCCCATGCGCCTCAAGTATTCTCCTTATAATCTCCGATGGGGAGGCTGTCTTAACTAATGTTCCGCCTAAATCGAAGAGGACGGCTTTTAAATCCATATTCTTCCCTCGCAGCGCCTTATCGCTCTGGGCTCTCATTTATTTAGCTGAAAAAATATTAAAAAATAATAATAATCCTTTTCAATGTTGGCGGGCTGATCTGATTGTTAATCTTAGTGTTGGCTGAGTCTGCGCTTGAAACTATACCGCGGGAGATATGGAATCATCCGGTGATTAAGCGTTTCTCTAAGCGTAAAGGTAAACATCCAAAACTGATGATTCTTGACAGATCCTATCATCATTATGCCATGAAGAATTTGGAGAACAGCATGAAGCGTGGGAGACCGGATATAGTGCATTTCAGCCTACTGGCGGCTTTAGGCTCACCACTAAATAAGGAGGATCTTTTAAGGGTTTACATACATTCTCTCAATGACTATGTTATCTCCGTCTCGCCGGAAATAAGGCTGCCCAAAAACTTTAACCGTTTCGTAGGGTTAATGGAGGATCTCTTTGAGCATGGGAAGGTTCCATCTAAGGGTAAACCGCTATTAACGCTTGAGAAAAAAACATTGCCGGATCTTATAAGCGATTTGAAGCCAACATACATCGTCCTGTTTGATAGAACCGGCAAGGCGAAAACACTCGAGGAGACAGCGTTAAGCCTTGCGGAGCAGGAAAGACCCTTAACGATCATCGGAGGCTTCCCGCATGGCGATTTCAGCGAAGCAACGCTGAACTTGGCAAATGAGATTGTATGCATAGATCCGGAGACTCTGGAAGCATGGACCGTTGTCTCACGCGTAATATATGAGTATGAAAGGGCTTTATCGATTCCAAAGAAAAGGCTTGAAAAATTAATTTAAAAGTTTTTCAGAATCCTCCGGGATGGGGTTAATGCATTCCTAGATTTTCCGCCCAATAAAGGGCTTCTGGAAGAATGAAGAGCCCTAACTTATCACTTAAGCCATGATGTTTTCTTAATAATAATTATTACTGTTATGCCTGCGAGAAGTCCTGAAGCCGCTGCCAGCGTTAATGGGACTAATATGGTTGAGGGAGACTTCTCCTGGAAAGCCTCGCTTCTCCCATAAATTTGCGCTGCCTCGCTTAGGGATGAAGCACGCGACTTATAGAGCGTTTCGCCTGCGGCGAGATTGCTTTCCGTTGCATTCTTCTCGGCAAGGTTTTCCGATGAAGTTATGCTTGTCTCTGCGCTGTAGAAAAAGAATGCTATTGGAAGCAGCATCAATATAACTCCCAAAGATATTCCGGCAAGCGAATACATGATGATTTTTCTAATCATTATTCCCTCGGAAAATAAATAATAATGCGCTGAAATATATTACTATGCTTTAGAACAGCTCAATCATGAAGGGGGTAATATGGCTAAAAGGTTAGCTATAGGTGTGGATTTGGGTGGAACAAACGTTAGGGTTGCCTTAGGAGACAGCGAGGGCCATATTTTAGATAGAAGCGCTGAGAGAACCGAGAAAAGTAGGGGTCCGGAGGGTATAAGTGAACAGATAAAGAGAATGATTAACTCAATCATCGCTGAAAAAATTGATTTAAAGGAGGTCTGCGGCATAGGGATAGGTTCAGCTGGACCATTAGACATTAAAAGGGGCGGTTTGATGAAGCCGACAAATCTGCCCTTTGAATTTGTTCCCCTTGTTCCTCCATTAGAGGAGGAGTTCGGATTACCCACGCATCTGCTTAACGATTGCGTTGCAGCGGTAATGGGCGAGAAATATTTCGGCTTGGGCAAAGAATGCGAAAACATCGTCTACGTGACTATCAGCACAGGTATAGGCGGAGGAGCCTACGTTGATGGGCATTTACTGATAGGTAAGGATGGAAATGCCCATGAGATTGGACATTTCACAATAGATTTTGAGGGACGTTTAATCTGCGGCTGCGGTAAAAGGGGCCATTGGGAAGCCTACTGCTCAGGCAGCGGCATCCCAAACTATGCGAAACTCCTAATAGAGGAAGGTTTAGGCAAAGTTGAGGGAAGCCGGCTTATAGATGAGATTAGGAGAGACGGTTTCGCCGGAATAACGGCTAAAACAATTTATGATAATGCTAAAGCAGGCGATGTTGTTGCTGAAAGGATAGTTGATAGGATAGGCCTTTTAAATGCAATAGGCTTCGCATGTGTTGTAGACGCTTATGATCCGGAGCTAATAACGGTTGGCGGATCAATAACGCTTAACAACCCGGATTTAGTCATAAATCCAATTAAGCGTTACATTGGTGAGCATGCTAGAAACCGCGTGCCGAAAATAGCCCTAACGCCTTTGGGAGAAGACGCCGTGCTTTATGGGGCTATGGCTTCAATCTTTTATGGAAAAAAGTAGGGTTAGGGTTCTGAGTTATGTGGTCTTAAATAGACTTACATAGCTCTTGGGATTC
>CAYPJR010000114.1:0-3758 GCA_964411115.1 uncultured Candidatus Bathyarchaeia archaeon
CTTCGCTGCCCGGGCCTGTCTGCTCTTCACGGACAACGCAGCTGGCTCCCTCTAAATCTGTTAAAATATAGACCTTCATGAATGCAGAATATTTCTCAAAGATAAATAAATCTTATTTTCGTCCCACCAATCTTTTATAAATGTCTATGGATGGTTTTCAAATGCATATTCAATCTTCATAAATCATAATATAGAGTTTTCGCATATTTTGCTCCCAAACGTATGGAAAAATGCATTAAAATCCATGATGGAGCAGAAATGCACATGTTCGGAACCAAAAGGAAGAAGAAGTTTGGGCAAACCTCGCTGGAAACGCTCGCCCTACTCCTAGTGGCTTTAACAATTGTGGGCGTCAGCGCAGCAGTATACAACATCTTCTATATGCGTTTTTCACCGGTAAGCGTTGAAGCAGCGAAGGTTCAATTTGTTACAGGAAGTGACGGCGATGAAGCTGGTGCAACAATAGGGACAAACGGCACATCCGTAATTTTCAGCAGCGTATCAGGCTGGCCGAACGCAACAAGAATATATGAAGACATCGTAGGAATCAAGAATTTTGATACTGCAGCAAGAACAATACTGTTAAAGTTTGAGAGCTGGAGCGGCAATACCGAGAATATAGAATACATACATATCAAAGTTTTTGACGAAAGCACTCAAAAAGGAAGTACTGTGGTAGTGGGCACAAGTGGCTCATCTACCGGCGAAATAGAGATCCCGGCTAATGCGGAATGGCGGGTTCAGTTAGAGGTTAAATGGAAAGCCGATGCATTATCGACGGATCAGGTCTCATTCACGCTGCAGCTGATCATTCAGGGAGAATAAGATAAATGCGGATAACCTTCCTTATTCAATCCCTCAATTTCTTTTTTTGAGGCGAGACAGCCCATGCTATTAAAAATCTCTCGGACAATGATCTTAAGCGTCATTTTATTATGCAGCCTATTAACCGCATCTCATGCAGCAGTCTGGAATACGCTGCGTGTCAACGCATCGCCAGTGACAGCTGAGAGCCCTAAGGTGATTCTGCAGCCTGGAATAGCTGGAACAAGCATAATTTACACAAACAACACCAGCGCCACAGTTAATGTGGAGGCTACATGCTGGAGGGTGCAGTCGGGAATCAGCTATATCCCAAATGGGGAAACATACACCGTTGTCAACATTGAGCCTGTCAACTTATCCAGATCATTCCTTCTCATTAGTTTTGGGGGCGGAATCTCAGGGAATCAGCCGGAGCAAGATGTGATCGTCAGCGGAAGGTTTGCATCCGCCTCACAATTACGCTTCGAGAGGATGGGAACTAATAACCCAGCGAACTTCGGTTGGTATGTGATTGAAGCCTTAGGAAACCAAATAAGCGTTCAATCTGGAACAACGCAGTTCGCTCAAACAGAAACTCAAAAAGATGTGCCCATAGAAGATGTTGGAGATGCCGGAAAATGCATTGTGGTTTTATCCAGAAGATCAACGGGAACCGACAGAACCCAGTATAACAAAGCTTTTGTTACTGGGGAATTAACCAGCACCACTAATTTAAGATTGAGGCGGGAGGGGACAGGAACAACCGTGGTTGTCGAATGGTTCGTAGTTAAATTCAACGATAGTACTACGATACAAACAGGCGAAACCATCGTCAGCACATCAAACCCCACAATACAAAGTATAAATCCCGTAAATACGTCAAGGGCATGGCTATATTTCACATGGAGAGCCACAGCGAACGGTTTAGCTCAAGTTTCAGTCAGAGGATGGTTAGAAAACGCTGGGGAAATTCGATTCTTCAGAAGAACAACCATTGGGACATGTTACGTTAGATGGTTTGTTATAGAAATGCCTGAAACGCCTATTAAGGTGAATGTTCAGAGGGGATTTCACGACTCCACAACTAACAATGAATATGTTAAAAACATTAAAATTGCGCTAGTAGACCTAGAAACCGCATTCTCATTCACCACATGCGACTCCACAGGCACTGGAACGGCTTTTCCCAGACCATTCTGGGTTGAAAGCATCACAAACGCAACGAACCTACGCTTACAAAGATGGTACACTGGGCAAACCTCAGATCACAATTGGCAAGTTATAGAGTTGGGAAGGGCAAAATACGATTTTGTCCTCAAAATCGTCAATAAAGCTTCAGAAAACTGGAAGGTTAGGCTTAGAGCCTATGCTCAATCAAACATTGAACGCTTAGTTAACTGCACAATTTACTTTCGAAATGAAGCGGGAATATCTAATCAAATTCAAATTTTGAATGGGGCATATAGCCAAAATCATGGAGACTGGATTAACCTCGAAGGTTCAGGCTCGATATATTTAGCCATGAAAATTTCAGCGAAAAATTCGGAAACAACATTCATTTACGCCTTTCTGGAAGTTCTTATCCCGAACACTTTAACATATAATTTAATGCTTATAGAATTCAGGATATCTTGATCTGTCCACGGCTGAAGCTTGCGGGGGTTTTCCCGCCCACATAGTTCCCACGTGCTAAGGATTATATCCTCACAAATTCTTCTCTTAAGATTTATATATTAAATGACGATATCCTTTAAGTTTAGGCTTCGCTAAAATCCCGGGAGCCCCGATAAAGATGTTTAGGAAGACTTATGGCGACTTGAAGCCTCCTGAAAGGCTGCTTCTAGGCGCTGGTCCAAGCAACATTGATCCTAGAGTTGTAAAGGCTTTAACTCTGCCCATCGTTGAGCATCTAGATCCATACTTCATGGAGGTTATGAATGAAACTGTTGATCTGCTCAGATACGCCTTTAAGACAGCCAATAGGCTAACGTTACCAATATCTGGATCAGGCTCAGCGGGCATGGAGAGCGCTGTATGCAGCATCATCGAGAAGGGCGATGAGGCTGTTGTCTGCATAAACGGCTTCTTCGGAGAGAGAATAAGCGAGATGGTTCAGCGGTGCGGTGGGAAAAGCATAGAGGTTAGGGCGGAATGGGGCAAAATAGTAGAGAAGGATCTTGTGGAAAAAGCTTTAGCGGACTCTAACGCTAAGGCTGTATTTATAGTTCACGCCGAAACATCAACTGGCATACTTCAACCCCTGAAAGAAATATCAAAGATCACACATGAGTATGATGCGCTGTTAATTGTTGACGCCGTCACCTCCCTAGGCGGATGCGAACTTAACGTTGATGATTGGGGAATAGACGTATGCTTCAGCGCATCACAAAAGTGTCTCAGCTGCCCGCCTGGTTTAGCACCTATAACCGCAAATGAAAAAGCCATGAACGCCATTAATAACAGAAAGAGTAAGGTTCAAAGCTGGTATCTTGATTTATCAACAATCCAAACCTACTGGTCGGAGAATAATAGGGTGTACCATCACACTGCGCCCATACTGCTAATCTACGCTCTAAGGGAGGGATTAAGAATTCTATATGAAGAGGGGCTTGAAAAAAGATGGGCTAGACATAGAGAAAATATCCAAATGCTAGTAGAGGGACTTGAAGACATCGGGCTGGAGATTTACAGTGATAAAGCCCACATATGCCCATCCATAGTTGCGGTTAAAGTGCCGGAAAGCGTGAGAGACGAAGAGGTGAGAAGGATACTGCGCGAGGAATACAATATAACAATAAGCGGCGGATTGGGGGCATTAAAGGGAAAAATATGGCGCATAGGGCTTATGGGAATAAACTCGAATAGGAAAAATATAGTGCTCGCATTAGAAGCCCTGAAAAACGCCCTAAAAAAAGAAGGTTATGTAAAAAGCAACTAAAAAGGGATAAAAATGC
>CAYPJR010000115.1:0-3726 GCA_964411115.1 uncultured Candidatus Bathyarchaeia archaeon
TTCCACATGAATGACTTTGTTCCAGAATTCGTTCTCTTGCTTTATCAATTTGTTAACGCTCGTTTCATTTCTCCACCAATCTAAAAAATTGGGTCGCCTGAATCTCCAGGATATCTACGCCATAAATCCACTAATTTTTCCCCATGCTCAAGTAGAGGGGCCGCCTGCATTCCCTCATGTAAAATTGGCACCCTATCCGGATATTTAAAAGCAACCGCGCGAATAACTCTCTCCCTAGAGTTCAAAGGGATCTCTCCGCTATAACTTCCCTACGTTTTCCCATAAATTACTGACACTTTGGAAGTAATAGTTTAATTTTTACAAATCCAGTTATTGAATGCTTAAACTTATACATGCACGTTTATCTTAAAAATTAAACCATGGAGAAAATGCAGCATTAATATTGTGGCATTATTATTTAGTAACGTGGTTCAAATGTACCTAATGGGTTTAGATATCGGCACATCCAACGTTAAAGTTCTCATTACAGATGAAAGAGGGAATGTTATTGCAGAATCCGCTGAGGAATATCCTATCTATTCGCCTATACCCGGTTATGCTGAGCAGGATCCAGATTTATGGTGGGAGGCAACTAAAAACTCAATAAAAGCGGCGTTAAAAAGTTCCAAACTGAACTCTTCCGAGATCTCAGCGTTAGGACTTTCTGGGCAGATGCATGGGACGGTTCTCATAGGGAGAAACATGAAACCTCTTAGGCCAGCGATAATATGGTCGGATAAGAGGAGCATATCTCAATGCTATGAGTTTTATAAAACAGTTGGTAGGGAAAAAGCTCTGAAGATAGTTTGTAACCCGATTATGCCGGGATTTATGGGCCCAACTCTACTCTGGATTAAAGAGAACGAAAGCAAAACATTTAATGGCATATTTAAGGTTTTGCTCCCAAAAGACTATATTAGGCTTAAACTGACAGGGATCATTGCAACGGATTTCTCCGATGCATCCGCAACGCTTTTATTCGATGTGAGGAACCGAAATTGGTCAGATGAGATAATCTCCGCCCTCAATCTTCCAAGAGAAGCCTTTCCAGAAATCTTTGAATCAACAAGCATTGTTGGAAGCATATCGAAAGAGGCATCGGAGGAGACTGGTTTACATGCTGGGACACCGGTTGTTGCAGGCGCAGGGGATTCTCAAGCTGGAGCGGTTGGCTGCGGGGCAATTAAAGCAGGCGTTGCATCCTCAAATATAGGAACAGGCGGGCAGATCTTCACAACTTTAGATGAATTAACAGTGGATGCTAAGAATAGAGTTCACACATTCTGTCACGCTGCTCCAAACAGATGGTGCCTCCAGGGAGCCATACTCTCCGCCGGGCTGTCGCTGAGATGGTTCAGAGATAACTTTGCCCAAATGGAGAAGATCGTCGGCGCATTCAGCCATATAAACCCCTACGATTTGCTCTCCAAGGAAGCTGAAGCGGTTGAACCGGGATGCGGCGGGCTTATATTTCTCCCTTACCTTCTAGGCGAGCGTTCCCCGCATATGGACCCTAGAGCCAGAGGAGGATTCTTCGGCTTAACGCTTCAACATAGTAGGCAACATTTTATTAGGGCGATTATGGAGGGCGTAGTCTATGCATTAAGGGACTGCCTGGAAATCTTTAGGGAACTAGGCGTAAAAATTGAGAAGATAATCGCCCGAGGCGGCGGATCAAGAAGCAACCTCTGGAGACAAATACAGGCGGATATTTTTAGATCCCCAATTATTAAGACAAAGGTTGAGGAGGATTCAGCCTTCGGCGCAGCCCTCTTAGCCGGCGTAGGCGTCGGAGTATACTCCAGCTTGGAAAAGGCATGCGGGGAGGCTATTGAAACCATAGGCATTAATGAACCCGATTGGGAGAGGGCTGAAATTTATGAAAGGATCTATAATGAGGTTTATCGCAACCTCTACCCGTCTCTGAAAAATTACTGGTAGAATGGAAGGGTGATGCAGCCCATGCGCTGCAGTGTTTTTCAAGAAGATTTGTTAAGCGGCGGTTCACCGCATGTTTTCAGCGTATGCTAAGCCGCTTGCTCAGTTCATCATAGAGCTGCTCATATATTTTCACGGACTGGTTAAGCGCTTCCTCAAGGCTTAGGCGTCCAGATTCAACCTCAACCATCATCTGCTCAACATATCGTCTTGTCTCAGGTGTGACAAGCCTTTCATCGACACCCTTCAACATTTTTATCAAAGCCTCCCCCTGACTTGTTAGAAGGAAGCTTCTACGCTTCTTAACAGCGTAACCCCTATTAACTATGAGCGTTGGGAAAGTATGCCTAGTCGCATCGGTTCCTATCCCATGCCTCTCCATGAGCCTAAGAAGCTCAGATTCCGTCAAATGCGGCGGCGGCTTAGTTTTTCGTTCGCTTAAGCCAACCTCAAGAATGGGGAGGATTTGACCATTTCTAAGCTCAGGTATCCACTGTAGATCCTTAGGCTTAAAGTATGGGAAAACATCGTAAAATCCCTCCTCGATAATATATTTGCCCGCAGCATCCATTTTGACACCGTTTACGTCGACGCTCAGCTTCCAGCGTTCAAAGACGGCGTTTCTGCCAACAGTGTTAGCTAAATATCTGCGTGCAATATACTCCCAGATTCTTCCAGAAGAATCTTTTCCAAGATAGGGCTTAACTGGATGTATGGGCGGATGAGCGCCGTCATTCTTCTTACCATCTATAGGGCTGAAATCTTCATAATGTATAAACCGCGAAAATGGGGTTCTGGAAAGCATATTCAGAATCTCTTTATGGTTAACCCTAACCCATACGTTGGTTTCAGTTCTAGGATAGCTTATGTAACCATTAGCGTAAAGATCCTCAGCGGCGCTCATAATTTTGCTGCTGCTAAGCCCCAAAATCCTCGTTAACTCCTGCAGCATGGTGTCGGTGTCGGTTGGCAGAGGCTTTTGCTCCTCCTCAACCTTTAGGGCATATTCCCTTACAATGGCATCTTTGCTTCCTCTAATGGTTTCATAAATAACTTTAGCCTTAGCCTTATCCTTTATAGTTTCAGTTGAAACTTTAACTTTAACGCCCTTATCGTCGAGGAGAGCCCAAACAACATAGTAGGTTTCAGGCTTAAAGTTTCTTATGGCGGTATCCCTCTCATAAACAAACCACAATGTTGGGGTCTGGCAGCTTCCATAGGAAATTAGCTTAACGTTCTGTCCAGCCCTCCTAGCGGAGATCGTCAACAGCCTAGTGTACGCTGCGCCCACAATCAAATCGAATTTTTGGCGGAAAAGAGCCTTCCTAACCCACCCCCAATTTAGATCAGGCTCAAATCTGCTCCAAGCATCCTTAAGTTCACTTTCGGAGACGGTATTAAAACGCATGCGCATGTAACGCGGCTTACCCAGAACGTCCTGCGCAGTTAAGAGAGCCTCATATGCTATGAGTTCACCCTCATGGTCATTGTCAGTCGCCAAAACTATCGGATCGCCAGCACTCTTAAGAGCCCCAGTGAGGGCCTCGTAAGCCCTTCTGTCAGCAATGATCCATTTAGTTTCAGCATGGAAAAGATCTTTTGGATCTGTGCTCCACCAATTAGAGTACTTCTCGGGAAAGTCAAGGTTAAGCATATGCCCGCTTAAGGAAACGATCTTGGCTTCAGGTTTTATAGCTCTTTCAATGGCTCTGGCAACCGAGGGCTTCTCAGTCACAACAAGCATGGCATCCGCCACTCATTATCATCAATTCTCCCAGAAAACTTAAA
>CAYPJR010000116.1:0-3653 GCA_964411115.1 uncultured Candidatus Bathyarchaeia archaeon
AAATCTTTCCGCACCTTCTGCGCTAAGGATCTTTCTCCATCTATTCCCAATCTTTATTAAAGGAGAAAGGTCATTGAACCTGAAAAATCAAGATGAATTTTAGCAATAAATTTCAAGCGTAGGGAAAAGATGGAAGACTTAAATTAAATCGTAAAGTACTAAAACTTTTTATGTTTCTTAAATAATACTGTTGCTGCTTATTGTCTCCCGGAGGAAAGGCTTATTTGGGCTCGGATTTCCGTCAGACCGTGCGGGGCATGAGGGATTTACTGCCTGACGAAGCCTGGAGACTTAGGTTTATTGAGGATTGCGCTAGGCGATTAGCTGGTTTATATGGTTATGATGAGGTTATAACTCCAATCATAGAGCATTATGATCTCTTAGCGGCTAAGATTGGTGAAGAGAATAGAAGGCGCATGTATGTTTTTGAGGATCTAGGCGGTAGAAAGGTTGCTTTAAGACCCGAGTTTACCGCCTCAATAGCTAGACTTGTGGCTACGAAGATGGTTAGTTCGCCGAAGCCGATAAGGCTGTTTTCCGTTGGGAGCCTATATCGCTATGATGAGCCGCAGCTTGGGAGGCACCGTGAGTTCTGGCAGGCGAACTATGAGCTTATAGGCTCAGATAAGCCTGAAGCCGACGCTGAAGTCATCAGTTTAACAAGCGATCTTTTAAGGGCGGTTGGGCTGAAAAACTATGTGGTAAAAATTAATCATATCGGAGTTTTGCGGGGTATACTCGGATATGAAGGCATTCTTGAGGATAAACAGAACGCGATCATGCAGCTGCTGGATAAAAAAGATTGGGAAGGCGCCCTAAAACTTGCCGAGGAATACGGTGCATCAAAAAAATGCTTAGAAGCGCTTAAAACTCTTTTTAATGTTAGGGGAGAAGATAAAAATGTTGTTTTCAAAAGGATCTCTGAGGTTGCCGAGGAGTATCCCAGTGCCCTAAGCGCTCTAAGCAATTTCAGCGAAGTAGTTGATTTAGTTGAAGAAGGCGGCGTGGATATTAAGTTTCATTTTGAGGCGGGCTTCGCTAGGGGTCTAGAATATTACACCGGGGTGATTTTTGAGGTTTTCGTGCCGGAGCTAAGCGTCGCTGTGGGCGGAGGCGGAAGATACGATAGGCTCATAGAGATTTTTGGCGGCGGAGAAGTGCCGGCTGTTGGCGTTGCATTCGGCATAGATAGAATCATGCTGGCTATGGAGAAGCAGGAAGTTAAACCACTGAAGCCTAAGAGGGCCAGGGTTCTCGTCGTATCCCTCAACGAGAAAAATTTAGCCGACGCTTTTAGGATATCAGTTATGCTTAGGAAATTTAATATATCGGCTGAAGTTGAGGTTATGAGACGTGGACTATCAAGGGCTCTATCAGACGCTAGCAGAAGGGAGATAACGCATACAGTTATTGTTGGCCCGAAAGAGATCGGCGAGGGAAAGGTGATCCTGAGGGACATGCGAAGCAAAACGCAGGAAGAGGTTAGAATAGAGGATTTACCTGGTAAAGTTAGAGTCTAAATGCGCTTCTAGGCTCCTTTGCAAAGCCCTTATAACATTTTCTCTCCCCATGGCAGCTATGTATGGTCCAAGCCTCGGGCCTGATGGTGCGCCTAAAAGTATCATGTATAGCGTCCTAAAGAAATCTTTCGGCTTCAAATTATTCTCTCTAGATATCTCAAAGATTGCACTCTGGATTTTTTCAGCGTCCTCCTCGGTTTGAATCCGCTGGATTAGCTGCTTTATCGCGTTCATCTCATCCTGATTTAGTCTAATCGGCTTCTCAGTTATCTCCTCAAAGTCGCTAACCCAGTTTAGGGCGTACTGGATGCGCCTCTTTAAGTCCTCTGTTATGCTGCTTCTATCCTTGATGTATCCGTAATCCTGCAGCTTCCCAATTATGAATTCGACTTCTGAACCTTTAGGTGCAACCTTAGCCAGATAGGTGAGCATGTTGTACGGTACATGTATGCTTGGCTCCTTTGGGGTCTTCATGAACCAGCAGTACTTATATAAGCCTTTAAGCTTCGCCTCCTCCATTTTATCGCCGATATTAACTTTGCCAAAATATATGTCCTCCAGCTCGTCAAACTCGTTCATGTAGCGCGGTATATCTGACACGGAGATATTTCTCGTTCCAACGAATCGCTTCAACGTTAGCAGGAGCATTGACTGTGGGGAGCCGTATCGGAGCCAAACTTGAGGTGTAAAAACATTTCCAGCGGACTTAGAGATTTTTCTTCCGCTCTTATCTAGAAACATCTCGTATTGCGCATGTAGAGGCGGCTCATACTTTAGCACTTCACGTGATATTCTATCATTCACCCTGACCGAGTCGGCTATATCTTTCCCGTAAGCCTCAAATCCCACCTTTAAAGCGCGCCATCTAGCCGCAAATTCTCCGGCTTTCCACCCTAACTTGCCCTCGCCCTTTGTGTAATCCGCTTCGCCTCTGTATCCGCATCCCTCAAGCCATCTCCCTTTAACCTCCATCCCCTCACAGACATACAGCACCTTATTCTCGTCCGGCAGAAACCTGTAGGCTTTAGTTGTATATATTCTTCCGCATGATGCGCATATGGGGAAGTATGGGAGAGTCTCCAGATACTTCTCTTGACCAGTCTCTTCACGTATAATTTCGCCTACGAGTTTAGCGTTCTCGAGGATATCCCGTATCTCACTGTTAAGCAGTCCCTTCCCATATGTTTCTACGGCTGACATAAACTTGTATTCTATGCCAAGTTGATCTAGAGCATCAAGCAGCAGATGGACCATGTGGTCACCGTAGCTGCTGTGGCAGCTGAACGGATCAGGAACATCAGTTACCGGTTTGCCCAGATGCTCCTCAAGGGACCTTGAGAGCCCAGCTGGAACGCTCCTTAACCCGTCTTTATTATCGGAGAAAACTATGAACTCAGATTTATACCCCTGCTCTCTGATTGCAAGTGAAACTGCATAGTTCCTTGCAACTTCAGATATGCTGCCTATATGCGGGAAACCGGAGGCTGCAACCCCACTCTCAACCCTAATAACATTTAGGCTTCTGCCCAGCTTACGCTCCCGCTCTATTATTCTTAACGCTACCTTATCGTACCATGTTCCATGACCAATTATTTTCTTGCTTTTATCTAATTGATCCAACGAGATCATCCTTTCCTTTAATATATTATGGAAAAGGTTTAAAATAAAATAGTTGGTAATAAACTTTAAATGCTTAAGGATTTCGCGCGCACTGATAGGCACGCTACGCAATATCTTTCTATCCATGCTTTCCGCTGGTGATGTTCCGCGTCATGTTAGATAATATTATTTGATACGCTGTGTTGAAAGTATCTTTGTTTCGCAATATACTTATAACTTGTCTTTTAAAAGAAAATGAATGGAAAATCGTTCCTCCCTTCGCTGCGGCAATAAAATGTGTGCACCGAAATACGGTGCAAATTGACGTTAAAAAACGGGAATGATGAGTTTGGATAAAGAAAAAGCAACTGAATTAATTAATAGAACTGTGGAGGAGGTAATGTTAAATATTTTTGGGAAAAGAACTCTTGAACGTATCCTTAGGATCATGAGGGAGAAATATTCATTAAAAATTGATGAAGTATCTGAGAAGCCTCAGGTTTTCTCTGAAGCATTACGCAGAATAATTGGGGG
>CAYPJR010000117.1:0-3645 GCA_964411115.1 uncultured Candidatus Bathyarchaeia archaeon
TCGAAATGGTCGGTTTGGGAGATAGGCTTAACCATAAACCAACCGAGCTCAGCGGGGGTCAGCAGCAGCGTGTAGCCATAGCCAGAGCCCTAGCGAACAATCCCGTAATCATACTTGCAGATGAGCCCACTGGAAACCTAGACTTGCATACTGGGCTCGAAATAATAACCCTCTTGAGGGAAATGAACAAAGAAAGAGGCGTAACGGTCATTTCAGCCACCCACGACCTAAAAATGATCGATGTCAGTGACAGAATAATTTACTTACGTGATGGACGCGTAGACCGATACGAGACTAGAGCAGAAGTGTATGTGAGAGTATCGGAGTAAACGTTAACATAAGTTAAGACAAACTGAAAGCCAGCGGCGCATTCATTAATTAATTAGTTTATGTAGGGTGCGAGAAATAATAGTAGAGAAGCGATTAGGCTGAGGCATGAAGAATGCCCTTCGGCTATAATGGCAAAGTGCTAAGGGTTAATCTTTCCAATGAACATGTAACAGTTGAGAAGCCTGATGAAAAATTCTATCGTATGTATTTAGGCGGGGAAGGTTTTGTCGCCTACTATCTGCTGAGGGAAGTTAAACCCGGCATAGATCCCCTTGGGCCTGAAAACAAGCTGATATTTGCAGCTGGTCCATTAACCGGCGCGCCGATACCCGGATGTGGAAGAAACAGCGTAGGCGCGAAGTCTCCATTAACAGGCGGCTTCGGCGAGTCTGAGGTTGGCGGATCATGGGGAGCTGAGCTTAAGCGGGCTGGATTCGACGCTATAATAATTGAGGGAAAAGCCAATGAGCCAGCGTATCTATGGGTTCATGATGGTGAAGCTGAAATTAGGGATGCTAAACATTTATGGGGTAAAGAGACCGGTGAGACCCAGAGTATAATACGTGAAGAATTAGGCGATAAACTTGTTCGTGTTGCTTCAATAGGGCCTGGAGGAGAAAATCTTGTTCGATTTGCATGCGTCATAGTTGATCTCCGCGACGCAGCGGGAAGAACTGGCATGGGCGCAGTTATGGGCTCAAAGAAACTTAAGGCTGTAGCCGTTAGGGGAAGAGAGAAAGTTAAGGTTTATAATCCTGAGAAACTGGTAGATCTGACTAGATGGCTTAATCAAAACATGGATAAGCTCGTATACAATTTCCACAATTACGGTACAGGGGCGGGTATGGATGCGGGGGTTGCCTCTGGAAATCTACCTATTAGAAACTTTAGGGATGGATTGTTCGCAGGTTATGAGAATTTGGATGCTAGGACAATAAAAATAACAATAAGCATAGGCATGGAAGGCTGTTACGCTTGCTCAATTAGATGTAAGAAAATCGTTAAGATCGGCGAGCCATGGAATGTTGACCCCTCATACGGTGGGCCGGAGTATGAGGCTTTAGCAGCACTCGGTTCAAACTGCGGAATAGATGATCTCCATGCGGTTACAAAGGCAAACGAGCTATGCAATAGGTACTCCTTAGATGCTATATCAACCGGTGTAGTAATAGCGTTTGCAATGGAATGCTACGAAAATAACATATTAAATATGAAGGAAACTGAAGGATTAGATCTCCGATTTGGCAACGCTGAAGCCATGGTTAAAATGGTTGAAAAAATAGCCCACCGCGAAGGTATGGGAAAAATTTTGGCTGAGGGCGTTAAGAGGGCCTCTGAAATTATAGGCAGGGGATCTGAAAAATTCGCGATGCATGTGAAGGGTTTAGAGATACCGATGCATGAGCCTAGGCTTAAAAGAGCCCTCGGCTTAGGCTACGCGGTTTCCCCAACTGGCGCAGACCATATGCATAATATGCATGATACTGGATTGGTAAGCGCCGGACCGATGCTTAACCACCTTTCAAGTTTAGGTATTCTGGAGCCCATGCCGCTGGAGGATCTTGGACCAAGCAAGATTAGAGCTTTTATATATTATGTCAATTGGCGAGTTTTAGATAATAGCCTACTTATATGCAGCTTCCTACCTTGGGATTTCAATCAGAAAACCGAGATTGTTACGGCTGTAACGGGTTGGAACACTTCAATGTGGGATCTAATGAAGGCTGGTGAAAGAATAACAACGATGGCTAGGATATTCAATTTAAGGGAGAGATTCACAAAGGTCGATGATTGGCTTCCTGAAAGATTCTTTAGCCCAAAACGGGACGGAGCTCTCTCGAAGACTTCGCTGGATGCTGAAAACCTAAGAAAAGCGATTGAATTATATTATGGAATGATGGGCTGGGATAGCAGGGGCATCCCCACAAGGGCTAAGCTAGAAGAGTTAGGCATAGGTTGGACCTATGAGTATATTTCTAATATGTTTCAGCAGTAAATTAACACTTTAATATCCTTCGCATCTTTTTATCTGCCCAATCTAACCCAATCAACTCTCTTAGCAATCTCTTTCAGATGAGACTTAAGAATTTTCTCAGCATTTTCAAAGCCGAGGCGTCCAGCGTTCCACGTTACAAAGGGCGGATAGAAAGATGCCTCCTTAAATACGGCTTTTCCATCTTTAATTTCAAATTTTATATATCCGAGCTCTCTAAGGTAGCATGAGTCGTTTGGGCAGAGAATATCTATCTCTCTTAACTCATGTTTCAAGTAGAGCACCTTATATTCTTCAGGGCTGTCTATTATTCTCCCGCAGGGACATTGAATTTTCTCAATCTCTTTACTCAAAATTTACACCTCCCCGCTTATTCCTCCGCAAAGAATTCCTCGGCTGTCAGGATGAGACCTCTTCTCTCCTCAATATTCTCTATGGCGCCGTCTCTTAGAAAGACAACTCTGTCGCTTATATCAATCATTTTTAGGTCGTGGGTGGCGCATATGATTGTTGTGCCACGCTCAGCCTTTAAGCGGTAAAGCAGCTGAACTATTGCGAAGCCGGTGTTAAGGTCTAGGTTTCCAGTTGGCTCATCTGCAAGTATAATGGCCGGATCATTCGCTAGGGCTCTGGCTATGGCTACACGCTGCTGCTGACCCCCGCTGAGCTCGGTTGGTCGATGGTTAAGCCTATCTCCCAAACCAACGGTGTTCAGGAGCTCAGCGGCTTTCTTCTCCCGCTCCTCCTTAGGCACGCCGAGGAAAACCATTGGTAGGGCAACATTCTCTTTAGCTGTTAGGACGGGTATAAGGTTGAATGTTTGAAAAATATACCCTATCTTCCTACATCTAAGCCAAGCCATAGATTTTGACGGTATCTTTGATAAATCTATCCCATCGATAAATATGTCGCCCTTCGTTGGGCGGTCTATGCCGCCGACCATGTTGAATAGGGTTGTCTTACCCGAACCCGAAGGACCCATAACAGATAGGTATTCCCCACGCGGCACCTCAAGATTTATCCCACGTAGGGCATGAACAACCTCGCCTCTGAGGTAATAGTCCTTATGAACATCAACAACCTTAACTGCTGGAACCGTCTTCTCCATAAGCCATCTCACTTCTCAACCATATTTCTTCTTAATTTTTAATTCTTGGATACTTATATCTTTAATGCTTAAATATCCATTTGACCTGCTTCATCATTAAATAATTGCACGCGTTTTTCAGCATGAGAAAAGATCGGAAGCAACTGATTGATTGAAACTGTTCTCCTATTTAAATGTTAAAAATTTAGCTTTGTGGTTTAATTCTTTTGGTTTG
>CAYPJR010000118.1:0-3577 GCA_964411115.1 uncultured Candidatus Bathyarchaeia archaeon
TTTTAGCCATGTGGTATTCCCTGTATAGGCGCTTAACGTTGAGAATGCTGTTTCAGTAGCCCACCTTCTACCGTAACCCATCACTCTACCCCACTTCTTCTCCCCAAGCGCTTTGAACGTTATGACTGAAACGCGCCTCCCTACCATCATTCAAGAGGCTAGGCTCAAAATCATAACCCTCAAGAAAATCTAAGCTAAGCAGGGGCTCACCATGCCTAATAAGCTTCTCATCAACAAGCCCCCAATCCATAAAAGAAAGAGAGTTAAACAGAGAAATTAATTAAGCCACAAAGCAAATATTTGCTAAATATCGACTTAATTTGGGGGTTTAATTTTTGTCGCTTGAAGAAGCTGATATTATCAGAAGAAGGGCTGAAGGTTTCCTACGTAATGCTGAGAGACTTATAGGTGAGGGCGAGTGGGATTTAGCGGTTTTCAATCTTGAGCAATATTGCCAGTTAATACTTAAGTATAAGCTTCTAGTTAATAGAGGAAGTTATCCTAGGTCGCATTCGCTTAGAACGCTCATACGCATCTTAAGCCAAGATAAGCCTGAATTGGTAAGCCTTATTGAGGATATCGATAAGCTCCATTATGTAGCCAGGCTTGAAGAAGCCTATATCGTTGCCAGATACCTGCCATATGTATTCGAAGAAAGAGAGGTTAAGGATCTATATAGATTTGTCTTGGAGGTGTTTAAGCCTCTTGTCGAGGGAATATGAGAGAGAGCTCCTCAACTACTTAAAAAATTATATGGAGGTTGCCCGAGAGGTTAAAGGGATACTGAAGGCGATAGACCCGCAGGTTAAAGTTTACGTTTTCGGCTCAGTGGTCAAGGGAAAGTTTACCGCGGCTAGCGATATAGATATACTTGCAGTTACAGAGGCAATTGAGAGAAAAAAAGAGATGATCGTTGAAGTCTACAAGAAAATAAAGGCTCCAGTAGAGCTACATATAACATCACCGAATAAATTTGAGACATGGTACATGAAGTTCATAAATGCAAACGAGATCATAGAAGTCTGAAGCATGTACCAACCTCCTCCTCGTCTTAAAGGGCGAGAGCGCCCATCAAAACGGGAGGTTTAAGACTACATTTCAGATCTAAGCTAGTTTTAGCTCTACATCTGCAATATGCTAGCTTAAAGAGAGTGTACAACATTGCCTTGTTGCACGGTTACATGCTTTACGTTCAATTGGTTTGCGCTCAATACTTTAAAAACGGCAAATAATAAAAAATCTACTTAAAGAACATGCTATAGGGGGAGCTAAAGGAATGAGTAGGGTTGCAATAGTTAGGGGTTTAGATCCGATTGAGTCTACTGTTAAGGCTCTTGAGGCAATAATGGCTGATTTAAGCGCTGTCCTCTCATCTGAAAGACCGATTTTAATAAAGCCCAACTATATAACGGCTGATCATCCATCGACGGGGATTACTACAGATAGTAGGGTGATTGAGGGTGTAGTCAAATTTCTTAAAGAGCATGGTAAAGATAACATTGTTATTGGGGAGGGGAGCGGGTTGGCTGATACATTCACAGCCTTTAGGGTTGCGGGCGTGGATAAGGTAGCTGAGAAGTGGAATGTTAGGTTAATTGATTTGAATAGTGATGTATTCATTGAAGTCCATCCGCCCAATCCATTGGCGCTTAAGAAAGTTAAGGTTGCAAAAACAGCCTTGGAAAGCACCGTAATAAGCGTCCCGAAGCTTAAAGTCCACAGGTTAGCGACAGTTACGCTTGGGATAAAAAAATATGATGGGTATCCTAGCATCTAAAGGAAGCATGCATAATGGTAGATTAAATGAGAATATTGTGGATTTAGCCTCAATATTAAAGCCAAGCTTAACGGTTATCGACGGAATAATAGCCGGAGAGGGGCATGAAACGAGTGGAAACCCGGTAGAAATGAATCTAGTTATAGCCGGCACAGACCCAGTAGCCGTTGACGCTGTAGGCGCCGCCGTTATGGGCATCCCGCCCACAAAGGTTAAGCACCTAGTTTTAGCTGAGAAAAAGGGCCTCGGGACATGCCGATTAGAAAACATAGAGATTATTGGAGAACCTATCGAGAACGTGAGGCGAAAATTCCGCAGATCTATAATATCAAAAATCTTCACAGGCATCTGAATTTAGTTACCTCTATTAAAACATGGCAAAATAATCTCTCAGCATTTTTATTCATTCAAAGTCTTAGATGAAAATTAATTTGAGAAAGCAAATAGTAGTGAGCAGACTATTGATTACCCTGCGGGTGGTTTATATTCCCGTAGAAGCTATAGCGGGATTAGGAGAGTAAAAGGGGGCTAGCGAAACAATATGGAATTGAAGATTCTCTATGACGATGAGGCTTTAAACGGTTTCAGAGGAGGATTCGGTTTCTCATGTTGGATTGAATGTAAAAATATTCTCTTCGATACTGGCAGCGATTTAACTACTTTAATGTTTAACATTCGAAAATTCATGATAAATCCTAAGGATATTGAAAGGATAGTTTTATCTCATGAACATGGAGACCATATCGGCGGAATCCAAATAATAGATTACTGCGGTGAAGTTAACGTATTTCTTCTCAAGTCTTTTTCAAAAAGGTTCAAGGAGTGGTTAGCTGGCCATTCAAATGTAAGACTACATGAGGTTGATAAAGCTGAAGAAATCTGTAGAGACGTTTACACAACAGGTGGACTCGGATGGCTAATTAAAGAGCAATCTTTAATCTTAAAGACTTGTAATGGCTTGACAGTTGTAACTGGCTGTGCACATTCAGGTTTAGAAAACATACTGAGTTTTGCTTCAAATTTTGGAGATATTTACGATGTGGTTGGCGGTTTTCACGATTTCAGCAGAGTGGAAGCTTTAAAGGGGATACGTTTAATAGTTCCATGTCATTGCACGATGCGGAAGAAAGAGATCTGTACTCTTTACCCTGAAACATGTAGAAAATGTTCTGCCAGTTGTATAATCCAAGTTTAAATGTTGATTGAAGGGGCTTCTTTCCAGCTTCAACCGCTACGAATCCAACTCCTCTATAATGCCTCCTCCTCGGAGCTTCGAGCACAGTTTTTTTCAGCCGGCTTCTGGAAAATGGTTGAGCATACATTTATGATTGTTAGCTCGCTTTTCATCATCATTGCTTTTAGCTCATTGAAGCTATAAAACGTCGCGTTTCTGTAAAACGCTACCTGCTTCGCTTTTCTTCATGTAAAATCATGCCCACGGGATTTCCTTTAACATCAAGCCTACTATAAGTCTCCCATCTCTCGCCAATACTCTTGAGGCTTCCTCAAGAACTTTTTCTGACTTTTCAAACACCGCTATGTTTGTTTGGATAAGCAGACGGAGCTAACACACATGTTCTAACATAGTTAATTTGGTCAAGAACCTGCTTTCGAGCTTTTTCTAAATTAAACTACTTTAAGGCAAAGCATTTTGAAGAGTTGAAATCCAGATGTTTATTAACCTTTAAACTTTCAATTTTGTCAGCATCTCTTTTACGGCGTCCGAAACTTTTGTGTTTGGTTTTACTGAAACCTTTCTTATGTGATGACGCTCAAGCAGCCCTGAAGCCCCTGGACCAA
>CAYPJR010000119.1:0-3549 GCA_964411115.1 uncultured Candidatus Bathyarchaeia archaeon
AAAGCAAACTAGAGTTAGCAGGCGGGTCTCATTTAAATTTAGCGCTTTTTTCTCTTAGCAAGCAGAAGTATAAACTCTACAGCGGCGACCGTAGCTGCCACAAATGTTGCAGCCTGAAATGCCGATAGTTGATTTCTTAGACTTTCTGTTTCAGCCCTTAAGGATTCAGCGAGCTCCTTAACTTCCATCTCTAGCTCCTTCATAGCCTTCCATCTTTTTAAGCCATCGAAAAGCTGTTTGGCGTTGTATCGGAACATTTGCGTTAAATTCCCAGTTCCAGGGATTGCCCCGGGAAAGTTTGTTAATACAACATGCACCGCTCCAACCTCAGAAGCTATTGGAGCCCCAAATTCAGCGCTGACCTGAAGATTGTCAATTATTAATGCGGCGCTTTCATTACGTGCTTTATCAATAAGCTGTTTTATATCGCTGGCTGAGAGGGTTTCAGGCGGATTATATGTTGCGACAACTTTAAACCCAACCCATTCAACAAAGGTTTTTTGCCAATTCATGCATATTACGCTGAAATTCCCAACGCCTAAGGATTGAGCTTCACTTTTTATCTCTTCTGCTACAGCATCCACGGCGTTAAGCATACTCGATATTTTACCGCTGAAATCCTTTGAGAGCGCCCTGCTGAGGTTTCCGCCAATTATTCTTATGCAGCTTTTTGCACCTGCAGGCGTATTATATGTTCCGGGAACCTTAACCTCTATTAGATCTTCGTTTCCAGCAGCTTCAATCAAGTTTCTAAGCCAAGGTTTCTCTCCCGGTATGTCATGGTAGAATAGTATTTTTGCATTACTTAGGGCATATACGTCGCTTGGTTTCATATCGTAGTCGGCTGGGCAAAGGCTTGGATTCACAAGGACATGTACGTCCACATCTTCGCCGGCAATCTCCTTAATTATTGAACCTAGAACATTCGTTGTGCATACAACTATCGGTTTCTCCACTTCTTCAGCGGCTGCGGTCAGCCTAGCGTTTCCCTCAATTAATATGGCGCTTAAGATTAAGAGCGCCGCTAAAAATAGCGTTGCCCTATTAACCTTCATTTTTCCACCTCCTTCTTCTTTTAGGTGAAAATATGACTGAGAATGCGAATATTAGGGTTGAAATAAGGGCTATACATGAGCCTACTGGTATGTTTAAAAATAGAGATGTGAAGAATCCGGCTATACATGATGCAGCCCCGATGATTGGTGAAAGAAAAATGATTTTCCTCATATCATGTAAGTATTGTAGGGCTGATGATGATGGATTGAAGAGGAGCGCGTAAACAAGCAGTCCGCCGACGAGCTTCAACGATAAGGCCACAACTATGCCGGTTAGGAAAATCATGAAATATATGAATGGCTTAGTGTTTATTCCGTCGGCCTCAGCCATTTTCCTATCGAACATTATTGTGAAAAGTTCCTTCCAGAAGAGGTAGATTAGAGCTAGAGTTACAGAGCATAACGCTATCAAGTAAACTAGGTCTCTATTGGTTATGGAAACTATGCTTCCCCAAAGAACGCTTGCAACCTCGCTTGAAAGCCCAATCTGGGGTGAAAATGTTAAGAAGATGAAGGCTAAAGCCATGTTAAGCGAGAAGGCTATGCTTGTTATTGTATCAATAGGCAATCGGGCTTTATCAGCAGCCGGACCTATGAAGACAGCGGTGGCGGCTGAGAAAATTATGGCTGTTATTAGGGGGTCGATGGATAAAGCCACGCCTAAAGCTGCACCTGCGAAAGCGCTGTGCGACATTGAGTAGCCTATTGTTGAAAGCCTCATCTTCACAACGAAAACCCCTATTAAGCCGCCAAGCAATCCTATGAATATGCAGCCTAAAAGCGCCCTTTGAAAAACCGCATATTCAAGATAAATCATCCATTACGCCTCCGGAAATCTGAAAGATTCCATTTTTCAATTATCGCCAGCGCCTTTCTAGGTTCGCAATCAGCAATTATTCTACCGCTATTCATGACTATTGTTCTGCTGCATGAATCCACTATTTGATGCAGATCATGGGTGACTATTATCGTGGTTAAATTATTTTCACCGCTTATCTGAGCTATCAATTTAGAAATTTTATCGCGTGATTCGGGATCAAGATTGCTGAACGGCTCATCCAATAAAAGTATTTTCGGCTCCTTGGCTATGGCTCTGGCAATCATAACCTTTTGCTGCTGTCCACCGGAGAGCTTACCAATCGGCTTGTTGGCTAAATCCTCAATTTCTAAAAGTCTCATGGCTTCGATCGCTCTCTCTTTATCCTCCCTACTAGGTCTACCTATAACTCCAATATTACCATACCTGCCCATTAAAACAACATCTAGAGCCGTGTAGGGCTCTCCAGGGTCAACCATAAAGTCCTGCGGCACATAACCTATCTGGCACCTAACCTTCCTTCCATATCTTTTAACATCTAGGTTTAGAACCTGGATGCGCCCTTTAAATATTGGCAATAAACCATTTATTGTTTCAAGTAGGGTTGTTTTTCCAGCAGCATTGGGTCCTATAACATAAGCAAACTCGCCTCTCTCCAGGGTGAGATTAATATCCCTAATTGCAGGTCTCCTCTCACCTTCATACACCGTTGAAACATCTTTAAGCTCAATTATCGGCGTCATCCCGCTCATTCCGCTGATTTAAGTGCTTATCGCCCATGATGTTACTAAAAAATTATAATGTAACACGAACTTAAAAATTTAACCCCAAAGCGCGCTCTTTCTTATAGTTCTAGATATAAAACTAAGTAAGGAAAATGTTTTCTAAGCCACAGAGAGTGTCCAAAATTTTCCTGAATCTTCATCTGCTGTAGATAGTGATTGAACATTTCTAATAAAGACTAAGAAGGAAGAATGAACAAATACATAATTTTTGGATATGTCCCTTAAGCCGCATAAAATTTTAAAACTTGGAGGAATCCAACTTCAAGAATGGCTGCTAAAAGAAAAATTAAGTAAATTTCAGCTAAAACTTTATTTGTTAAGTTTCTTGCTAAAGTTACGTTTATGGCTTTGTATATGCCGTATGCCTCAACGATTCCATGCGGCAGGCTAATCAGCATAATTATCTCAACTAAATTAACCACGATGCGCCCATAAAGATGTAAGTAGACTCTCATAATGCTTATTACGAGAATTATTATTGTAAATATTACGGCGAAGATGCGTGGATGATCAAGCACAATATAATCCACCTTCCTTTTCGGAAGAAAGGCTGGGACAAACTCAGCGTAAAAGCTCATTCCAATAATTATAAGTGAAACCGCGATGATGTTATTAATGAAGATCATGAAGACGGCGAAGGGTGGATTTGCAAAAATATCCTTTATGTATCCTAAGAAAAGGGTATTTTCAAAGTAGGCTGAAGCCAGGAGGAAAACGAAGACGCAGCCTAGGATTATCGTTTTGCTTCTGTTATTCATCGGCTATTACCAGCTTTCATATTTTTAACGTATCTCTTTTATCTTTTGAGGTTAATTAAGAGTTTCCCGCGTACAGCCGTGAAGCTTTTCAATTGCGCCCATATGCAGCAGCCTTTAAGCATCATTGGAACCTT
>CAYPJR010000120.1:0-3534 GCA_964411115.1 uncultured Candidatus Bathyarchaeia archaeon
CATGCCGGGAAGAGGATATTTACGTCCTGAATCTTTGAGAAGTACAGAAGAATTGATAGAAAACTTTAAATATGCAATGTGCTGTGCATACATACATTTCGTAGCATCTAAGCGTGCTACAGTGAGCGCGCGTTAAAAAGAATGATAGAGGATTGGAAAAGTATACTTAAGAAAAGTATAACTAGGCCGGAGCAGATTCTAGATAAATTTAAAATCGACATAAATCCCCTAAAAGCCGTTGTTGAAAAATATCCAATGTTTATTTCAAGATACTACTTTGACCTCATAGAAGAGGTTGAAGATCCGATCTGGAAACAGTGCATTCCAAGCCCGCTTGAGCTCCAAGACCCATATGGATATGAGGACCCGCTTAATGAGGAAGGGGACAGCCCGGTGCCAGGCTTGGTTCACAGATATCCAGATAGGATTTTAATGTGCGTCTCAAATAGCTGCGCTACATACTGCAGATTCTGCACAAGGAAAAGAAAGGTTGGGAAGCCCCTCATCAGCTTCTCTAAAGATCTATATATGGCGCAGATTAACTATGTCAGGGAGAACCCTAGCATCAGGGATGTTCTCCTCTCGGGTGGAGACCCCTTCATGCTGCCAGATGATACGATAGAGTTTTTGCTCAAAAAACTCAGGGCCATCCCCCATGTTGAAATATTGAGGATAGGTTCAAGGATCCCATGTACGCTACCGCAGAGAATAACGCCTAAATTATGTAGAATCCTTAAAAAATATCATCCTTTATATGTAAACGTGCATTTTGAGCATCCTAATGAAATAACTGAGGAAAGCGAGAGGGCTTGCGGATTACTGGCTGACGCTGGCATACCTCTTGGAAATCAATCGGTTCTCCTAAGAGGCGTTAATGATGACCCTGAAATAATGAGAAATCTCTTTCAGAAGCTACTTAAGATCCGCGTAAAGCCCTATTATCTCTTTCAGATGGATCTTGTCAAGGGCACATATCACTTCAGAACGAGAGTTGAGGCTGGAATAAAAATACTTGAGTCCCTCATCGGATGGACCTCAGGGCTAGCTATACCGCGCTTCGTCATTGATGCCCCTGGAGGAGGGGGAAAGATACCGCTACAGCCGGATTATATCTTATCCATAGATGATGAAAAAGTTGTTTTGAGGAACTATGAGGGAAAAATATACGTTTACCCGCAGATATCAGCCGAGGAAAAAGAGGATAATATGCCGCTGCTTAAAATTCAACAAGCAGCAGCAGTTAAATGAAGGGCAACTGCTGGCATCAGCAGGCAGATGTATACGATGACCCTCAAAGTTGGGTTAACATATAATTTGAGACGAAAGGTCGGCGCTAACGAAAATTTACCCGAGGATTTCTACATAGAATTTGATGATGCCGAAACAGTTGAGGCTATAGCCCTAGCTTTAAGGAGAGGCGGATGTAAAGTTATAAAAATTGAAGCTAACTTAGATGCTTATAGTAAACTTCGCAGGTTGAAGCCAGATATAGTCTTCAACATCGCTGAGGGACTTCACGGTGAGGCTAGGGAATCACATATACCGGTAATTTTAGAGATGCTTAGAATACCCTACACTGGTTCTGGACCAACTACGCTGGCCATATGTTTAGACAAGGCTTTAACGCATAAAATCTTAAGCGCCTACGGCATTCCCTCTCCGAAATTTCAGGTTTTCAAGCGGGCTGATGAAAAGATCAGCGATGATTTAAGTTTTCCACTTGTAATTAAGCCCTTAGCCGAAGGGTCAAGTAAGGGCGTTAGGAGCAGCTCCCTAGTTAAAGATGAGCAAAGCCTTAGAAAACAGCTTTCATGGGTTATAAAAACCTATAACCAGCCAGCCATCGCTGAGGAGTTCCTTCCTGGAAGAGAATTTACGGTTGGATTAATTGGAAATGAGAGCCCGATTATTTTGCCAATAGTTGAGATACGGGTTGATAAGCTACCTAGCGGCGCCAGCCCAATATACTCTTATGAGGCTAAATGGATTTGGGACGCGCCTGAAAAACCCCTGGACATATTTGAGTGCCCAGCGAATATACCGTTAAACCTAGAGAACAAAATAAAGGATATTGCCGCTCAAACATTCAAGGTTCTAAATTGCAGGGACCTCTGCCGCATAGATATGAGGTTAGATGCTAAGGGCGAGCCGAGGGTTTTGGAAGTTAATCCTCTGCCCGGCTTAATCCCAAACCCCGATGCTCATTCATGCCTGCCTGAGGCAGCTAGGGCCGCTGGTTTAACCTACGATCAGCTTATATGCACAATTCTTTGGCAAGCCCTTAAAAGATATGGCCTTCATGAGCTGGCTGAGGCGAAGGCCCTCAGAGAACTTGTTTTTCACCCCTTTTGAGGGCGAAACCTAATATTTTCATAATAAACTCCTCAAATGTTATATTAGCAGCCTTCAATGATCGATTAAAGCCGGCTTCAGGCGATATATCGGGATTCGGGTTAACTTCCAAGACAAATGGGATTTTAGTTCGTTTTTCTAAACGTATATCAATCCGCGCATAATCCCTACAGCGCAGCGCCCTATAAGCCTTTAAGGCTGTTTCCTCAACAAGTATTTTTGTTTCATCATCCAAATCCGCTGGGCATACTGGTTTAGTTCCAGCATACTCCTCGCTCTCCTTAAGCCATTTAGATGCGTAATCAACAATTTTAGGCTCATATCGAAGGTCAAATATTATTTCGGATATTGGCAGGATTATGGGATCATCATTACCTAAAACCGAAACGTTCAATTCTCTTCCATCAATATATTCCTCAATTAACGCTGGCTGCCCATAAACCCTATTCACGTAGTCAACTTGAAACTTTAATTCTTCAGAATTCCTGACGAAGCTACACTTAGATATTCCAATGCTGGCATCCTCCCTCAGAGGCTTAACGAATAATGGAAACTTCAGGTTGCTCCTTAAGATGCCGGGTTCCTCCATTATCTGATAGTTTGGCGTTGGCACATCATGCGCCCTTAAAACATCTTTAGCCAAGCCCTTATCTTGACATAGCCCTAACGCTAGGGGATGCGCTCCAGTGTAGGGTATCCCCATGATCTCCAGCAGAGCCGGCACATGCATCTCAAGATGGCTGTTACCTCTAAATCCCTCACATAAATTCACGATAACATCCGGCCTGTACTGTTTTAAAGCCCTAACCAAATCCTCAATATCATCTTTCAGAGGGAATAATTGGTAGTCAAATCCGAGTTTTTCAAGAGAGTTTTGAACGGCATTTACCTGGTCTAGAACCTCGGCTTCAGCTAAATAATCAATATTTTCACCTCTTACGGGTTTGCTTGGGAGGTTAAATAGGATGCCGACTTTAAGCGCCAATCTAACATAGCATCCTCCATAATCTTCAACCATACGTTTCCATTAAATAATTTTTAGCCATACTTAAAACATTTCAGAAAAACTGAAATGTTGCCCTTACAATGCAGTAGCATTAAGGAAAATGTTGAAATAGCCGCGTTAACAAGCAGAAGCAAGAGGGGAAAACGTATATTTCATTAGTGGTTAAAAGATTAACG
>CAYPJR010000121.1:0-3489 GCA_964411115.1 uncultured Candidatus Bathyarchaeia archaeon
TATTAAGTAAACGTTAGATTTAAATTAAGTAATTCATTGTTAAAATATTTTGTTTGAGGTGAAAGGTTTTGGTTAAGGTTGAGGGCTACGAGGTTCCTGAAGGACTATACTACTCGAAAGATTGGATGTGGGTTAAAATAGAGAATGGTAAAGCACGGATAGGCGTAACAGACTACGCTCAGAAGCAGATGCGCGAAATAGTTTTCGCTGAGCTGCCCAAAGCTGGCGATGAGGTGAGAAGGGGCGAACCCTTCGGAACCCTTGAATCAGTTAAAGCAGTGTCGGATCTAATATCTCCTTTAACAGGCAGAGTAGTGGAAGTCAATGACAGAGCCAGCGAGAGCCCGGAAATAATCAATGAAGATCCATACGGTGAGGGATGGCTGATCCTGGTTGAACCAGCCAATCTGGAGGAGGATCTTAAAACCCTAATGAGCTTTGAGCAGGCAGTGGAATGGTATAGGGAGATTGCGAGGGAAAAATAGGAGATGCCTAAGAAAATAGTTATTATTGGCGCTCACGCCGCTGGCTGCGACGCTGCATCCGCTGCGAGGCTGACGGATAAAAACGCTGAAATTACCATGCTCACAAACGAGAAATATGCGGGTTATTCCCGCTGCGGATTACCATTTGTTCTAGGAGGACACATAAAAAGTTTTACGGACTTAATTGTTTTTCCACAATCTTACTTCAGAATGATGAAGATCGATTTAAAGCTTGAGACTAACGTTACAAACATAGATACCAAATCTAAAACGGTTGAGTTTCAACATAAAGATGGACGGATGGAAAATCTGCAGTATGACAGCCTAATAATCGCCGCGGGAGCTAAATCGGCAATTCCGCCGATTAAGGGAAGAGAGAAGAATGGAGTCTTCACCCTAAGAACGATAGAAGATGGCGAGAAGATTGAACAAGCCATTAAGGAGGCTAAGTCCGCGGTTGTGATTGGAGCTGGACTTATAGGGTTGGAGACAGGCGTGGCCTTCGTTGAACGTGGGCTTAAAACCACAGTTGTTGAGCTCCTTCCGCAGATTCTCCCAGCAATGCTTGATAAAGACGTAGCCGACGCTGTTCAGAGAGAATTGGAGGGAAAAGGGCTGAAAATAGTTACCGGACGCTCAGTGGATGAGATCCTAGGAGGAGAAAAGGTTAGCGGCGTATCGGTTGGGGGCGAACAGATCCCGGCGGACATTGTGGTTGTTGCAACAGGTGTTAGAGGCAATACTGAGCTAGCGCAGAAAGCCGGAATAGAACTTGGTGAAACAAGACTGATTAAGGTTAATATGCGCATGGAAACAAACGTTAAAGACGTTTATGCATGCGGAGATTGCGTTGAAACAATAAACCTAATAACTAAGCGTCCAACCGTATGCCAGCTTGGAACAACAGCTGTTCGCCAAGCTAAGGTTGCGGGAACAAACGCTGCCGGCGGCTACGCGATATTCCCTGGAGTTTTAGGAGCATCGGTGACGAAGCTATTCGACATTGAGGTTGGAGCAGTAGGGTTAGGGGAATCATTCGCCCAGAGGGCTGGGATGGAAACCGTATCAGCAACCTTCACCGGCAAAACTAAAGCTCAATATTATCCCGGGGCTCTCCCAATCAAAATTAAGCTCATCGCGGAGAAGGAGACTGAAAAAATAATTGGCGCCCAAATGGTCGGCGGGGAGGGTGTAGCTCAAAGGGTGAACGCCTTATCATTCGCAATATTGAAGGAGATGACTGTGAAGGAGCTCGCTAAAGCCGAAACATGCTATGCTCCTCCACTTGCCGAAACATGGGATCCGATAATTCTAGCTGCCCAAATGCTTCTAAGAAAACTCAAATAAAAATCATTTTACTATCATTTTATTTCATTTTTTATTTTTATAAAGAATTAAAAGAAATCCGCGAGGGATCTCTGTCTTCGCATTCTGGATTCCCCTTCAACCTTAGATTTCTCCCTTCCCTCTTCCACATCGGCTCCTTTCGCTATCCCCATGCTTCTCTCCGGAAATATTATTATCTGTCCATAGACGCCGTCATATCCGGGAATAACCTTAACTCTTCCCTCGCGGACCCTTATTAGCGCTTCAGCAATCAACGGATTAGTTGCTCTCGCAATATCGTTAAATTCGGCGTCGATCAGAACGTTATATTCATTACCGAAATTTTGGATGAGCAAATTATAGATGCTCCAAACCTTCTGCGAGTTGGGCGATGCTGCCTCTAAAACTGCGGAGAGAATCTCTGAAAGCGGTAGGAGATGCATGTAGCCGGGTGAACCTGGCGGCCTGAAGCCATAGGGCCTATCGGCTAGCTCCTCAACACGCTGCTCAACGCCCTTGGTGAGCCCCCTATGGCAAACTGGGCATCTATTTCCAAGTTTTATTGCCTCCTCAGGCGTAAGGGAGACCCCGCATGCTCTATGCCCTGTCCAGTGGTATTTGCCGTAAGCCGGGTCGGTTTCAATTGTGAATTTGAGGCGTCTAGGATCCTTCTTCCTAATAGAATCCACTATCTCCCAATATGTTACTTTCTCAAGATCAAACACGTTTGCCTCCCGACCCAGCCTCCAAGGCCAGCTTGAATGCGAATCGCTGTTGGAAAGCAATGTGAACCTGTCTAGAACGCTTAGACGCCAATTCATCGGCGGATTTGAAGATAAACCGGTCTCTAAGGCATGTATATTCTTCGTCATATCCTGGTAGCAGTCTTCCATCCTGTCGAATCCGCTGAAGGCTCCGAAAACGCTGAACCATGGCGTCCACGCGTGGGCTGGAAAAACCATGTTATCGCTTGAAACCTCCATGACCTCCTCAACGAGATGAGGCGCAGACATATTTAATGTGGGTCTCCCATCAACCTCAAGATCCCCATAATGAGATAGCCTATCATTTATCTGCTCAGCCACATCGATGCTTGGCACTAATATTACATGATGAACCTTCTTCGTCTCCCCCTCAAAATCAAAAATTGTTGAAACCTCACCGGTGATCATGAACCAAACATGAGGCTCCGCCGTCTCAGCAGGCTTATATAAACCAGTCCCTGAAACCTCAACTAAGCTCTCCTTTAAATCTTTAAGCCATCTGGGATGCGTGAAATCGCCGGTTCCAACAAGGTTTAACCCCTTAATCCGAGCGAAATGGGCAATTTTAGATATATCCATGTTGCTACTTGTAGCCCGACTATACTTGCTATGAACATGTAAATCAGATATGATCCTCATTGTTTTCAGATGACCCTCAATGTCTTATTAGTTCTCATCTTATTTACATTTTTCGGAAGAAGCGCGGAAACCGCATCCTATATATCTTAAATCTATTCCACCAACAGTTTTATTAATAAAAATCACCTACATAGCACATCGCGCGCGTAAGGTCTTAGACAAGTCTGATTAGGGCTCAACTCTTTTTATTCCCTCAATCCCGTCGAAGTCTTTATCGTAGCTTACAATCACGCTTATCTTGTTCTCAATGGCTGCTGCAGCATGGAGGGCGTCCC
>CAYPJR010000122.1:0-3479 GCA_964411115.1 uncultured Candidatus Bathyarchaeia archaeon
CTGCATGAATTTATAGGTATTATGCGCTCAATAATTACTGATGCGCTCGCCCAAAAAAAGGCCCGCTAAACTATAGGTTTCGAAGGTTAGGTTTCTCAATCGAGTTCCATCGGGGGCGATGATGCCGGAATTTGCCTATACCCCAAAGGATGAAATCCCAATAGAACATCTGCTTGACATCTTAGCAAACGTAGATGGTGCCTTTGATATCCATAAGGTTGGGCATGGAATCCAATATCTGAAACGTGCAGGACTCATCAGCTTCAATTGGCAGCAAAAAACAATTAAGCGTGAAAAAGCAATAAAGGAATACGTGACGAAGCAGGTGACGACCAGCGAGTTCTGGCCAAAAATAGCTGGAGATTGGCGAAGAATCTACGGCATAATCCAGGACAAATACCATAAAGTGAACCCGGAATACGAGGTAATAACGCTTTCCACAAATAGCTAGATGACTCTTTAAGCGCTTCGCTTTTCACCAGTAGCGATTTATTTTATGCCCATATTTGCCGACTAATGGGACGAAGGCTACTCCGCCAAGGTCTTCCTCAATGATTTGTCCATTTCTCTTCCTCACTCTTATGAGGGTTTGATAGAATCCAACCTCGCCGACCGGTATAACCATGATTCCCCCAGTTTTCAGCTGCTCCTTTAGCGGGTTCGGTATTGATGGTGCGGCTGCGGTGACAAGTATCCTATCGTAGGGGGCTTCCTCCGCATATCCGTCCGATCCGTCTTTACAGATCACCGTAACCCTATCGCTGTAGCCGGCTTTAGCAATGTTTCTTCTGGCAAAGTCCGCTAGTCTAGGCAGTATTTCTATAGTGTATACATGTCCCCACCTCTCTTTAGGAGCGCCAGCCGGCGCAACTATCTCAGCCACTGTGCAGGCATGCCAGCCGGATCCTGCGCCAACCTCTAAAACTTTATGTCCAACATCGAGGTCTAAAGCCTCATTCATTATTGAAACCATGTGTCGCCGGGTTAACTCTGCGGTTAACCCTGTGGCGCGGAAACTGTTTGTCCTTCACCTATGGGCAGCGGAGTATCGATTGCAGCATATTTTCTCTGCCCCTCGGGGAGAAAGTTTACTCTTGGAACAAGCTTCATTGCTCTGATAACTTTCGGCGACTTTAATATTCTATATCTTATCAGGTCATCTATAAGTCTCTCCCACTCCTCCAATAATCATCCTTCCCCTTTAATGTCAAGAAGAATATTGCATATGCAGCCTTAAAATGTTAGCGTTCGCACTGTTAAGCCGTCATTTAACAGTTACGGATTTAGCCAGATTACGCGGCATATCGGGATTATATCCCTTCTCAACAGCCATGTAATACGCGAAGAGCTGCAGTGGAATCACAAAGGCTATTGGAGATAGAACTTCCGGAACTTCACCCGCAACCTCAAGGTAATCGTCTGAGAGCCGCTTGATCTCTTCATCGCCCTCCTCAACAACTGATATTATGGATGCTCCACGGGACTTCATCTCCATTATATTACCAATTATTGTTTTTCGTGTTCTATCTTTTGGGCAAATAAATATGGCTGTGACACCGGGCTCAACTAGGCTTATCGGCCCATGCTTGCTCTCGCCTGCTGGGAAAGCAAAAGCTGGAACATAGGCTATTTCCATAAGTTTAAGCCGTCCCTCTAAAGATGTTGCTGTGCTTATCCCCCTGCCTAGGAAGATGAAAGCCCTGCTGTCCTTATATTTCCCCACAATTTGCTTAATTTTTTCCTCATTCGCCTTTATTGTCCGCTCAATTATGTCAGGTATCTCCTTAAGCTTCTTTTCTATCGCCTTAATCTCCTGATGGCTGACCTTGCCACGTATCTTTGCAACCCTCAAGGCTAGCTGGGCGAGCACTAGAAGCTGCGCTGTGAATGTTTTTGTCGCTGCAACACCTATTTCTGGGCCTGACTGCTGAAGTATGTATACTCTGGAAACGCGGGTTAATGTTGATCCAACAACATTTGTTAAGCCCAGCACTGTTGCAGCCCTATTCCTGGCATGTTCAACCGCAGACAACGTGTCAGCTGTTTCACCTGACTGGCTAACCGCGAGGATTGTGCTATCAATATTTACGGCCATACCGACATGCTCCTCGAACTCGGATGCTATGATCGGATATGTTGGGAGATATGCCAGTTTAGAAAACATGTAGGATGCTGCTAAACAAGCATGGTAGGATGTTCCGCAGGCAACTAGAAAAACGTTTTTAGCCCTATCTAGGAAGGTTGCCATCAGATCCATGTATAGATCTTGAAGTCTAAGCGCATTCCTAAGCGATAATGGTTGCTCATGGATTTCCTTTAGCATAAAGTGCGGGTATCCCTGTTTCTCAGCCATCTCAGGAGTCCATGTGATTACTTGAATCTCCCTAGCAACTTTCTTCCAATCTTCCAGCCTCCAAACCTCGTATCTATCATGCTGAATTATGGCAACATCCCCATCCTCAAGGATCACGGCCTTATTTGTTAAAGGTAAGAAGGCGGGTATGTCGGAGGCGCAGTAAAGCGCTTCCTCACCGACCCCAAGGATCAATGGGCTTTCCTTTCTAGCGCATATAATTTTATCCGGCTCCAGAGACGTAATTATGGCTACGGCGTATGATCCCTCAAGCCTCTTCAAGGCTTCACGAACAGCCTCGATAAATGACAAACCCTTATTAATGTTCTCCTCGATCAGATGCGGTATAACCTCCGTATCCGTTTTAGACTTAAATGTGTGCCCAAGATTCTCCAGCTCCGCCTTTAACTCGGAGAAGTTTTCAATTATGCCGTTATGGACAACAGCGATTTTGCCCCCGCAATCTAAGTGTGGATGCGCATTAACCATGCTTGGCGCACCATGGGTTGCCCACCTAGTGTGCCCTATGCCAACCGATCCGGGCAGATCGTCAAGGTTGTGGATCCTATGCACATCATCAATTTTCCCCTGATCCTTCTTAACATGGATCTTACCGTCGAATATTGTAGCTTCACCTACAGAATCGTAGCCTCTATATTCAAGTCTCTTCAAAGATTCATGGATGATCCTGGCGACGCCATCAGCCCTAGATACGCAGCCGAAAATACCGCACATTTAACATAACCGTAAAACTATATGATGAAGGATCACTATTATAAGCTTTATGAATTGGAAAAGGAAACCCAGAAACATAAATAAGACCCTAAAAGAATAAATCAGAAAATAGAGCGGCCGTGGTCTAGCCTGGTCTAGGACACCGGCCCCCCGCGCCGTTAACCCGGGTTCAAATCCCGGCGGCCGCATCAATTTTCAATTAAACCGAAAATTCTTTTTTATCAATTGGAACGCTGAGAATCGTTTAAAAAGGAGGAGAATATGGGACTTCGCGTTAAACAGGGTTTTGTTTTCAATTAAGTTCATAGCATTCAACATAGTTTAAGCCTAAGAATATGATGGCAATTTATGACAAAAATACGGTAGATTTTCATAAAAAAGGTTTTAAATA
>CAYPJR010000123.1:0-3476 GCA_964411115.1 uncultured Candidatus Bathyarchaeia archaeon
GGCAGCATGAGGCTTATCAGGCTTCCATACAGCCTCCACGGCATGGTTTCTAGAATCGTTATCCCGTTAGATGTAAGCCGACTGGAAAAGTTTAATCCAATTGAGGATGAAGCGTGCATACCACGCTTCCTTAAGGAGGCTCTGGAGGCGAATTAAGCCTTTTTCTTCACCCTCTTCTTTTTCACTTCCTCAGCTTTCTTCTCTTTCTCCCCATAATAGTAATACTTCTTTTTCTTCTCAGCTTCAGCCAAAATTATTCCTCCATATAACATTTTATGTCGGAAACATAATATAAAGTTGTTGCATAGAGTATTTAATGTAAGATGCATCTATAGCTGGATGGGGAAATATAAGGTGAGCTGGAAGATCCATCTGCTAACCGACCTTGCTAAAGAAATCTTTTCCGCAGTTCACCCGCTGCTTGGAACCGCCAAATCGAGGGAAGTGCTTGGTCTAGGCTTTGGCGGAGACAAAACGAGATTTATAGACGCTGTATCAGAAGAAGCGGTTATACGGAACCTTGAGAAAAAAGGTTTCTCATGCATCCTCATAGGCGAAGAATGCGGCGTTAAGGAAATCGGCCCATCGCCTCAATTCTATCTTGTTCTTGATGGCGTTGATGGAACAACAAATGCCACTAGGGGAATAGGCTTCGCATCCGCTTCAATAGCTATTTCACCAACAAGATGGTTAAGGGACATTGAAGCCGCGGTGGTGATAGATTTGTATAATGGCGGAATCTACTCTGCTGAAAAAGGAGAAGGCGCGAAATTTAACGGTAAACCGATAAAAACATCGAACATTAAAACCCTTGAAGAAGCAGTTTTAAGCATAGACATTTCGAGAAGCCCAGGTTCAATTGAGAAAATAGCGCCGCTGGTGAGTAAAGCTAGGGGTGTAAGAGCTCTAGGCGCAGCATCCCTAGAAATATGCCACGTCGCATCGGGGCTCCTAGACGCATATGTAGATGCTCGGGGAAAACTTAGGACGATGGATTTCGCAGCCGGCATGTTGATAGTTAAAGAAGCTGGCGGAATATTTCTCCAGCCGAACGGCGAAGATATACCTAATGTTCAATTAACTGAACTTCAAAGTTTCTCAGTGATAGCATCCGCAAACAAAGATATTTTCGATGAAATATTCCTACTAATTAACCGGTCTAACTGAGTGGTATCCATGGATCCTGAAACGCTGCTGAAACCTGTAACCCCATACGCTGCGCTCCTTCTAATTAGCGGTTCAGAGAAGTTTCTAGTTGTTTCAGATCTTCACCTAGGCTGGGAAGCATCGCTTACGGAGGAAGGCGTTCATATACCTTCCCAGACCAGCAAACTTTTGAAAAAAATTGAGCGCGTGATATCTCTTGAGAGGCCGGATTGCCTTATAGTGCTTGGGGATGTTAAGCATACTATTGAAAAAATAGATCTTGAGGAATGGCGTGACGTGCCGATCTTCTTCGAAAAACTACGCGGTAAAGTTCCATGCATAAAGGTTATTCCAGGGAATCATGATGGAAACATAGAGGTTCTCTTACCGGAAGATGTGGAGATTATGCCGCAGCAGGGAATGATAATCGGTGATATCGGGCTTTTTCATGGACACGCATGGCCCGACATTAAAATGCTAGCATGTGAAACGCTGATTGTAGGACATATCCATCCAACAGTAGCGTTTAAGGATCCTATGGGCTTCCGTATAACCAGCCAAATCTGGGTTAAGGCGCCTTGCAATAGCGAATCTCTCGCCCGATCTATACTTAGGCGCTACAATATTAAATTTAAGGCAGATGAGGATGTAAAAACCTTAGTGAAATCCAGCCTATCTATGGAGATTAAAGTAAAGAACCTTCTGATAATGCCATCCTTCAATGATTTTTTAGGTGGAAGGGCAATAAATAGAGTTTCTATAGCTAGAGAGGCAATCTTCAAAGACTTTATAGGTCCAGTTCTACGTTCAGGAAGCGTAAATCTAAGTAAGGCGGAGGTGTATTTACTTGACGGAACATTTATTGGGCTTCTTGAACAGTTAAGCGCATTATAGTAGTTCTTAACTTCTGAGATAGAGCATCTTCTGCTGGCTTTAGTGCCAGCAATCTCCACTATTGAAGCGTAAGCCCACAGCTGCAGTTGGCTCACTCGGTCTTATCTAAACATGTTTTTCCTTTTTTGGTCCATACGTAACGTAGCGTTGCGGTGAACCTAACTTTATGCGTTTCAAATTTATAAAAGCGAAAGTTTGTCGCAAAAAATAATGGTGAGATGCGTCGAACAATGTTGACGCAGCTCTTGCTGATACATATCTTTTCGGTTAGAGAGGGCTTTTGGTTGAAGTAAAAACGTTGATTCGCATCTAGGTTTAGGGTATGCATACGGCTGTTTGAGTATGCTGAACACCCTCTATGGCATGAATCTTCTTTATAACATTTTTCAACGTGTCTAAATCGTCAAGTTCCGCATATACTATTATGTCATACTGTCCGGTTACAGCGTGAGCTGTTTTAACCCCTTCAATCTTCGATATTTCGGACGCTACTTGCCAGGGTTCTCCTCTCTCAACCTCAACCAGAATGTAGACGCTTATTTGCATTTAACACACCACAATGTATATTTTATTTAGCAACAATTAAAAATATATCGCGGTTCCCCCACTTTAATAGTTGAGGATTAATTAAACTATTTTCTGGAGAAATAGCTGAAATGATGGAGGAGGAAAAAATAAGAAAGCTGGCGGAGCTCAGGGAGATCCTTGAAGAGAGAGTGAAGTCTCTTGAGGCTGAAATTGAGGGGTTAAAGTCTCTTCTAGAAGTCGTTAACAGCATTCTGCTGGAAAGAAGCTTTAGAAGAGTCGAGGAGATTGTTCATCCGGCTCCCTCTAAGCCTCCTGAATTAGCGCCGGCACCGCCAATTAAGGAGCCAGCAAAAGTTATACCTTTAAGATCCGGAGCAGGCGAACTATTAGCAAACATTTATGTTGAAGATAGAAATATGAGGGTTATCCCGGAAGCGGATAAAAAGTTTGATACGAGCACCCCGCCCTTTGAAGCCTTTCTCATCGATAAAGTTCTGGTGAAAATGCGTGATACTGATCAGGAAGCTGTTAGGAGGGGCGAATTAATGCCCGATGAAGCCCTATCCTTCGATGTAAGGACTGATGGAAAAATAATCCGTGAAGTTCTAATCCGAAATGTAACTCCGCAGAGGGAGCGGGAGCTAAGATCAGCAATCCGCTGGACTCTGGAAAAAATGTATGAGAAAACGAGGGGCTCATGAAACCTAGGTTTTAAATCGGATTTAAATTTGATCTGCAGGTAAGATGCGTCTAAATTAATGTTGTATAGAAGAAAATAAGCTGAAGTGTGCGAAACGTTCATATGCCCTTTCTAAGTTACTATTTTTTTGGACGATGAGGAAATCGAGGTACGTGGACGAAGAATGGATGACGATCTTTTCCCGCTCCTGAGTCCATAAAAATCTTTC
>CAYPJR010000124.1:0-3462 GCA_964411115.1 uncultured Candidatus Bathyarchaeia archaeon
GCCTGCCACGCCGGCGACCCGGGTTCAAATCCCGGCGGCCGCACCACAAATTCGGAAACTGTTTTTTCAGCCTCCTTCTCATTTTCAGAATCGTTTAGGCGCCGTAAATATTCTTTAAGGGCATTTTCCAGGATTTTCGAGAAATTTAAGCCTTTACCGCGGGCTTCCAAAACCAAATCCGGGGATAAATTCGCGAGAACAGGCTTCTTACGCCGACCCAACGGGAAGGCTGAGGCGGCTAGGGCGAAATACCCTAGGGAGCCCAAGAAAATCCTAGTGATACTTACAGCGAAAAGAGATGTGGCTAAGGGAATGAGGAGAATAGCCGGTGAGGATGGCGTGGGACTCATAATTGGAAGGATCACAGATTAACCATTTAAGGTTTAAAGAATAAGGCTGAAAAATACTGCTTCTAGTAAATGGAAAATTAGGGTGATTAGATAATGTGTTGCTCTCCTTCTATTCAGCGCCATGTTGAAACGCGTAATTCAGTAGCCTAAGAACTGCTGGTTAACGTTGGCTCTTTAATTTCCCTTTGCACGCCGTATTTCTCCCAATGTATCTTGCGGCTGAGCGGTTCCCTTCCCCTAATGGGCTTCTCAGCCGGATAACCCATTGACACTGTGCATAATATCCTCAGATTTTCCGGTATACCCAATATTTTCTTCATCTCATCCTCATATGGTGTGTCTGCAACCCCCATCCAGCATGTCCCTAAGCCCAAAGCGTAGGCGGCCAGCAGCATGTTCTCCACAGCTGCGCCTAGATCCTCACGCCAGAAGCTCGATTTTAACGGGTTGCCTAGAACAACTATGACCACGGGGGATTCCGCCATAAACCTTCCCCACCTATGAATTTCAGCTAATTTCCTCCTAGTCTCAAGTTCTCTGACCACAATGAAGCTCCAGTGCTGGGAGTTATGGGCTGAGGGAGCCCAAGTGGCGGCGTAAAGACATTTAAGGATTTTCTCCTCCTCAACAGGCTTATCTAAATATCTTCTTATGCTGCGCCTGCCCAAAATAGTTTCAAACAAATCCATAATTTTCACCTTATTTTTGAAATAATGAAAACTTATTTATTAAAGTAAATTAAAGGTTTTCCGAAATACGTGGAAACATTAAGCATTTAAGCGTAAATAACAAAAATATGCTGTTTAGGTGACGCTGATGGTTTTCTCAATTGTTGAAGCCATTGCGCCAGCAACCTCAGCAAATTTGGGGGCAGGCTTCGATGTTTTCGGCGTAGCCTTAGACGCTCTATCAGACAGAGTTCTAGTCGAAAGAACAGAGGGGAGGAAAATCGAAATAGAAGTGGAAGGTGAAGGCTCCGAGTCAATACCAAGGGGGCCCGGAAAAAATACGGCTGGAATAGTTGCAAATGAGCTTCTGAAGCTCTCAAGGGAAAAAATAGGTTTAAGAATAAGAATTCTTAAGGGAATAAGGCCGGGTAGCGGTTTGGGAAGCAGCGCGGCAAGCGCAGCTGCAACCGCCATAGCCATAAATGATTTATTGGGCATTAATCTTAGCCCCACCGAGCTTATAGGTTTTGCCGCGCTTGGGGAGATGGCTTCAGCCGGTGCACCCCACGCTGATAACGTGGCGGCTGCAATCTTAGGCGGCTTCATAATTATAGCCTCTAGGGAGCCATTAGAAGTTTTTAAAATAAAGATGCCGGATAACGTTGAGTTCGCAATTGTTCTACCAGAAATAAAGTTGGATACAAAATTAGCGAGGTCGGTTCTTCCAAGAAGCGTTGATCTCGGAAGTATGGTTCATAATGTAGGGCGCGCGGCAACATTCGTCGCCGGCATAGCCTTGAACAGCGTTGAAGTTATGGGTAAGGGCATGGTGGATGCCGTTGTTGAGCCCGCTAGGGCGCGCCTTATACCAGGATTAAATCATGTTAAGGAAAAAGCCTTGAAATCCGGTGCTGTAGGCGTATCAATAAGCGGAGCCGGGCCATCAGTAATAGCGCTTGTGGACTCTAAGAAAGCGAAAGCGAGAGACGTTGCGCTTGCAATGAAGGAAGCATTCGAAGAGGTTGGCGTAAAAAGCCTTCCGATATGCGCGAAGCCCGGGGATGGAGCGAAGATTGTTAGAAGAGAACGCTGACTAAAATTATCAAATATTTTTTAAAATATTCTATATTTATATATTGTCTGATTAGGGGTGTAAGAATGAGATATCGCATTTTGGGGAGAACCAAACTGAAGATTTCTGAGATAGGGCTCGGCGGACACGAATATAGACGTCCTCTCCCAACAACCCTCGGCCGATGGGGAGAATTGGATTTTGAGAAATTTACTGCAACGCAGCCGGTGAGGAATGAAATTGTTAGAAGGGCGATTGATCTTGGAATAAACTATTTTGATACAACGCGTATGGAGGAAGCTATGTCATTGGGTTCAGCCTTAAAGTCCCTCGGAGCGAGAGAGAATATTCACATAGCCGCCATGATTGTTTTCCCATTTAGAAAGATGGAGGAGAACCCTAAATCTAAGTGGCGGGACATAGTTTGGGATGGAATAGGAAGTTCTCTAAAATGGCTGCAAACTAACTATGTTGACGTATTCAATCTACATATGCCGGAAGACAATTACTCGCAGGAGAAACTTAAATTGATCATAGATGTTTTTAGGGAAGCTAGGGAGGAGGGCAAAATAGGGTGGGTTGGCGCTTCAAGTCATGATCCCCGTTTCTTGGCGGAACTCATAAGAAAATACGACTGCTTTGATGTTGTTATGGTCAGATATAATTATTATCTGCAAGAGGCTAGGGAAGTTCTTTTCCCGTTATGCAAAGCATTAGAAATAGGCGTAGTGGTCATGAAGCCCTTCTGTTGGCCCTACTATGGTATACCGTTCACAAAGTTTGGGCCGGTTAAAGGGGAGGGGGAAAGCCAATACACGCCGGCTCAACTATGCCTCCGATGGATACTTAAGTCTCCAGAGATCTCAACGGTTGTTCCCTCAGTGAACAGCATAATGGAGCTCGAGGAGAACGTGGCTGCACTGTCGAAAGAGGGCGAAATAAACGAGAAAATTTTAGATTCATATTTAAAGATTGCCACTGGATTAGAGGCGAAAGAAAAACTTAAAATGATGCTTAATGATCCAGCCGTTGACATTAGACACTTTGCTAAAGAAGCCCTTTTAGAATTGGAGAAACGCCGATGAAAAAGGACAAGTAAGCAGGGAAAGTTTTAAGTCAAATATGCGGAAGCAAGTTTTACATTAAATGCTATAAGCGGAGAGTTAAAAAAATAATGCTCGGTGACTTTCATGAAAATCACGGATGTTAAGGTGGCTGTGATTAGGGGAAATTTTTGCTGGCCGATTGTGAGAGTGGATACTGACGAGGGGATAAGCGGTTTAGGCGAAGCCCGAGATTATTCACCGGCACATCACTACGCAGTACCTTTGAAAGAGCAGATTCTACGCCTTAAAAAAGTTATTGTTGGTGA
>CAYPJR010000125.1:0-3410 GCA_964411115.1 uncultured Candidatus Bathyarchaeia archaeon
GTTTTGTGCAGATATATTCATGATGAATGGAACATTCGGTATTAAGCCAGGATAAACAAGTTATATTGTATAGGTTATTAGGTAAATGCTTAGGGACATCATTAGCAGTCCTCCCGCTAGGTTTAGCCATCTCTGTTTTTCAGATGACCATCTCTTTAATTCGCCGGTTTTTATCTTTAGCATGTACATGCCTACGGTTATTGCTAAGAACGGCGCGATGAATATGCTGTTATACAATATTAGTAGCATAAGCCCCTGGATCTGCGTTTCCATATCTGCCATTAGGCTTAGGGCTATCAGATATGGTCCTGAAGTGCATGGGAGCAGAAAAGCGCTTGTAACAACACCTATTAGGAAAGCCGATAGCGGGTTGCTGGAGAAACCCCTTAGGCGCTCAGCAATCTTCTCTGAGAAGATTTTTGGGACTCGTTTGAACCTTCTATTTAATAGTCCTCCAACCGTTTCCCTTAAGCCTATTGATAAACCGAAGAGCCCAAATACGAAGTTTAGGATCGATCTGAGCCCAAGCGTTAAGCCCAGAATAACAACGAATATTTTCGCCTCACGGACATAGCCTATCAGCCTCCATATCCCAAGACCCATCATGAAATAGGCGGCGAAGATAGCGATTGAAAATGCTAACCCAAACTTCAGAATGGCTTTTCTCCCCAGCCGCATAGTGATTAATGAGAGGAAAACTATGAGGATAAAAAATTCACAGGGGTTTATTGCATCTACCGAGGCCGCTGCAATAATTAGAGGCAGTATATGGAGGAAGTCGGGTTGAAGTTTTATTCTATCTTTAAATAATTCTTCAATCTTTATTTTCGCCTCCTCATTTAATGAGACAGCATCTCTATAGTATAGGAAGACCTTGGCTGCATTATCGGATTGTGCAAGCGCCCTATCCAGCGTGCTTGCGTCATACCTTGAAACTATAATGGATGTTAGCTTTCCATCTTTAAAGACAAGTGTTAGGGGTATTGAATATTTTATGTAAATCTCTTGCCAATTTAATCCACGATTCATCTCACATGGTGTGCAGAAATCCGGGGGCAGAATAGGGACGCCCTTCGTGATCAGTAAATTGGCTATTTCCAGAAACTCTTTTAAGCGATCTGAATCGTTCAAGCAGTAAATGGTAGTTTTTATCTCAGGGAGCCTGCTAAAATAATTTTCTAATTCTTTAAAACTTTGAAAGTCAGGGAAATCATAAACGTAAACTTCAACGCTGCCTTCCGCATTAACAGCCATAATTCTTGAAGGCAAACATGATAAAAGAACTAATATTAGAATGCAAAAATTCCTCAACATAAGACGCCCATAAGACATCATAAGACACCTCTATATAAGTGGGGTTTAAGAAACTTAAAAAATCTTTCGAACCCTGCTTTAGAGATCATTCTCTCCCTATTGAGGGCTACGCTCGCTTCATTTTTTAAAAGGCATTAGGATGCGCTGTTGTTTTCCCGCTATTGATATAGCCAGCAGGAAACTTTCACTCCGTTAACATCGAACATTGGCGGCCTTTTTTGAGTGCATATGTGCATTTTAAACTGGCATAGATGAGCGTACTTGCAGTAGGGAATTACGAATTCCTTAATTTCCATGCCTGGAGGCTTTGTTTTTTTAATGAGCCATTCGCTTCTCTTGACGTACTCTGGTAAGGCGTCTATTAAAGCCTTAGTGTACGGATGATGTCTTTCTATGAGCACTCTTTCAGCTGGGCCGGTTTCCACAATCACACCCCTATACATTATTGCCATATCATCGCTTATATAGTAGGCTGTTGCAAGATCATGAGTTATATAAATAAATGATATTTCATCATTATCCCTAAGGTCTTTAAACATATTTAAAATGTTCATCCTCATGGAGGCGTCGATCATAGATACGGGTTCATCTACAACCATAAGTTTAGGTTTAGATATGAGCGCTCTAGCAATAGAGACCCTCTGCAGCTCTCCACCTGAGAATTCACGGGGATATTTACCCTTCACATCCTTAAGGGATAAACCCATTAGCTTCAGCGTGTCATCTATATACTTAGATGCTTCCTCATGATTTTTTAATCCCAGCAGATTTCTGGCAGCTTCAAAAAGGTATGTTTCAACCCTCTTTAATGGATTAAACGTGTCGTAGGGATCCTGAAAAACTCCTTGAACCTCCTTTAAAAACCACAATTTATCTTTTGAACTGAGCTTTTGCAGATTCTTGTTCCTATAAAGCAGCGTTCCACTGCTCGGCTCAATTATTCCAAGTATCATTCTCGCAAGCGTTGTCTTTCCACATCCGCTTTCGCCGGCGATCGTGAATATTTTCGGTTTATCCTCTATATTTAGGAATACATGATCCACAGCTGGAAACTTAATTCTTCCTAGAAAACCATAGCCAAATACTTTACTTACATCTATTATTTGAAGCATGAAGTTTTCACTCATGAAATTCACTTCCTTACGTGGAGTAAAGCCAGCATTCAACGTAACGACCAGGTTTTACCTCGATTAAGCTAGGTGTCTCCTCCCTGCATTGGGATCCATAAGATGGGCATCTTGGCCTGAATCTGCAGCCTGGCGGTGGGTTCTTGAGATCCGGCGGGTGGCCGCTTAAACCTCTACGTTGAGCTTTATCCCCTAATCTTGGCAAAGCCTTTATCAGAGCTTGGGTGTATGGATGCAGGGGATCCTCAAAAATCTCTTCGGTTCTCCCTATCTCCATGATTCTGCCGGCGTACATTACTGCTATTCTGTGGGTTATTACTCCATGAACCCCCATATCATGAGATACTATTACTACCGTATTTTTAAATGATTCTTGAGAGTCTCTCAGCATTGTTAGAACCGCTTGCTGATTTATAACGTCGAGAGCTGAGGTTGGCTCATCCGCCAGGATTAGATCCGGCTTCATGAGTAATGCTAAAGATATTACTACTCTCTGCCTCATCCCTCCGCTTAACTGATGGGGAAAGGCTGCCAGCACATCTTTTGGAAGCCCCATGTGCTCTACATATTTTTCAGCTTCTTTGTAGGCTTCTTCTTTATTCATACCGGCGTGTAATTTGAGCATTTCAGCGAAGTGGTCTCTTATCCTCATTGTGGGATTTAACACGTTCATGGAGCTCTGAGGTATGTAGGAGACATGTCTCCAGAACACGTCTTTCTTCAACTGCTCCTTAGTTAGGGATGTTATTGGAATTTCTTTGCCCTCCTTCGTATAAAGATATATGGACCCATCCTTCAACACTAATGGCGGCTCCAAATATCCATAAAGCATTTTAATCAGCGTTGATTTGCCGCATCCAGATTCTCCAGCTATTCCGAAGATTTCATTTCTGAGCAATTCCAGTGATACGCCGCTAACCGCATCTACATATATCTCATGTTGCGAAGCAGATGCATACGATGATTTAA
>CAYPJR010000126.1:0-3357 GCA_964411115.1 uncultured Candidatus Bathyarchaeia archaeon
AAGAAGATAAGCGACTTAACCGAATATATCAGAGAGAACAGTAGGCAAAGCCAGGCTGCCATCGAAGAAGTAAGGAGAATCTATCAGGAGCAAATAGAGAAGGAGAAAAGCAGAATCTACAATCTTGAAAATCAACGTGAAGAAAGGGTTGAATCGAAACAGAGGGAGATGGAGGCGCTTGAGCGTGAAGCAAATCAAATTATAAGCCAAATCCAGGGGCTGATTAGGAGAAAAAGGGAGTGGATGAAGGAGATTAGAAATCTGGCGATTCCACTGCATGTTGAAGATGCAACCCTAATATGTTTACCCCTCTACCTCATCGGCTATCAATCAGAGGGAAAAACAGATCTTCAAATATTACCGCCCTTAAAAATTGCCAGTCCGAAGGGCGTTGCAAAAACCCTCCGAAAAACCCTGTTAGGCTTCACACGAGCGTCAAAACTGAAGATTTTCATGCATCCAAGATCGGAGGCTCTGAGCGGAATGCTAAATTCAGCTCTGAAAGAGAAGGCTAGGTCAGATGAATATTTCAGCAAGGTTCTTTATCAAACAGCATCCTCAGCTAACATTTTAACAAGCCAAAACCTTAGGGAAACCCTAATTGAAGGTTTGGAGAAACTTAAGATTGGAGGCTGGATTGGGCAGGGTGAGGCTGATGCGATTATAAAGGCTTACGTAGGGGGATAGATCAGGATGTCTGAGGAAGATAAGGTTGTTGAGAGGAAAATTCTTCTTAAACGTGCCTTCCCACGCCATCAGCTCTTCGAGATCGGTAGAAAATTCGCCATTCCATATTTTGAACGTTTTGAAAACGCCTGGTCCATAGATGAGGATCAAGCGGCTTTCGAGATCGCATCAAAAATAAGCGACTCCCAACTTAAAGAAATCTTCAACCTTAAAAAGCCGAGGAAATGGGCTGTTTTCAGAGGAAAATATTACACGCTTGAAGACGGAGTCCTATCCCCAGATGGCTGCTGGGAGAAGATTAAAACCGGAATCCGCCAGATAAAGATGAAGCATGGAAGAAGGGGCTTAGAGGTTTTAAGGGCTTTTTTAGAGTCTGGGGAGGGATGCGGCTTAATGGATATAGCCATTAGCCTGAAACACCGCGTGGATCCAGCGTCCATCATAGCGGATCTTGAAAAGTTAAAGATAATTGAGGTTTCATACCAAGGGGATGATTATAGGGAATGGAAGATTTTGGAGGAGGTCTCCCCACTCATCCAGCTGGAGCTGGGCATATCTCCTCCAGAAAGAAAGATAAATGTTCAGGAGGTAACCTCGCCGAAAACTGTTTCAATTGAGGAGGGAGAAATCGACTACGTTGCCTTAGAAAGATTGGAAATAGAAAAAATGGAGAACGAATTTACCCAATATCTAAGCGATTTACTGAGAAACCGCCTTGAAGACACCGTTAAGTTTGGGAAAACATTCTCCATATCTGCCTTAGCGGACTATTTAATGAAACTTTTCGGGCCTGTTCTCTACTTTGACAGCCTGCTAAGCATAACACAGCAGTATGGATTAGCTGAAGTTGAAATAGTTCATGAGAAAGGGAAAACTGGCATGCGCACAGGATGGAACCTCGCCCTCTTCGGTGAACCTGGAACTGGAAAAAGCTTCTCAACCAGAGATATGATACTTGGCAAAATAGACGCAAAAGTTTATCCCCACGGTATACCTGGGCGGAACCGCTATGCGGGCGGCATGACCCCTGCTCGCTTCATAAGGATAGGTCAGGCTTATGTTGGCAAGATTTTCAACTTCATCGTTCCGGAATTTAACGACTGGTTCAAATATAAAGGCATGGTGGAGCCTTTAAAGCTGGCTATGGAGCGCGGCGTAATCAAATATGAGCTCCACCGTGAAGTTATAGGCCCATACAGGTTCAGCGGCTTCTTCAGCGTCAACTATAACGTTGCCACCTTTGGAAGAGGCTACGAAGTCACGGTCAGCGATGCCAATTTTAACGCCATAGAGGACCGCATGCTATGCAGACTACATAGGCTCACGAAGGAACGCTTCGTTGAAATAGCCCAGAGCCAAAAGAGGCTGGCTTTCGGCGAGATCGACATTGAAAAGGATGCTAAAAAGATTAGGGATCACCTTACGCTTGTCTACGCTATTGAAACCCAGCATCCTCTGGTTAAGGATCGTTTCCCCCAAAAACCCGTGCTAATAACGCCTAAAGCCTACGAGGTTATCGAGAGAGCACGCAACGCCATTTTAGAGCACATTCCAAGAGAGTTTGTAACTTTCTCAGCCCGCCTAGAGGATAGAGCCATACGCTTCGCATGCTCAGCCTCGCTCCTAAACTACTTCCAATCCAGCTCCGAATATGTTCCCATAAGTGAGGAAGCCTTAAAGTATGCCGCTCAACTCTACGTTGAGGAAGCCTCCGTCAGATCCCGGGAGGAATTTAAGCCCGAAGAAGTCTTAGCGAAACTTAACCTATGACAATCTTGAAGGTTCTACCATAAATCTGAAGCGTGCCTTCCATAAGCGGCTTAGGGAGAGAACGCATATGCGACTCTGGACAGTGCTTAAATTTTATTTCCACTTATACCTACTTGGTTAGTGGAAAAATGACTGTTGAAAACTTTTAGTTTTATTACGCTAGTAAATTCTCCGCGTCAGTCCATCAAAGCCTGAATCGAAGCTCATGAGTTGATTGATGCTGTTCTTTTCCATGTGGGCTAGGATTGTGCAGTCGGTAAAGCTTAATGGCTTATCCTTTAAAATCTGAAATTTTCTCCACGCATCTTCAAAAATTTCCTTTGTTGTCCAAAGTTTCGTGATCCTGGGTGATTCAAGAATGTATTTACCTACATCCAATGCGAGGTCGTGCCTTCTAGTTCTTATTAGGGCTGTTGTTACCGCCTCGTCTATTATGTAGTCTGATGTGTAGATTCTGCCAAATTCAGCTTTCAATGCTCTTTTCATTAATTCTTTGCTTCTCGAGTGTAGTTCGTCGTCAGCATTTCGAAGGGCTATGAAGATACATGTGTCAATAAAAATGGACATAACCATCATCTGTATAGGAGTTCATCTATTCTCTTAGATGAGTTTTTAATCCCCCAATGTTTTGGGTTTTCAAGGGCTTTCCATGCGGGGTCTTCTTCAATGGGCGGAAGCTCCTTAAGTCTTTTTATGATTTCCTCTTCATTCTCAAGGGCGTAATCTATTATTAGGCCTAGAGCTTCCTGAAGGGTTATTTTTATACCTTCTCTTAGCAGAAGCGAAGCGACAAACTTGTCCAGTTTTTCTTTTTTCTCTCGTTCAATTTTAATTGTGGATGACACTTTTCCACCAGTAGAAAAGTAGACAAAAAGAACTTAAAAATCTTACGTTTAAGCA
>CAYPJR010000127.1:0-3347 GCA_964411115.1 uncultured Candidatus Bathyarchaeia archaeon
CCCTTCGCAAAGGTTTACATTGTTATGTCGCCTGAGCTGGGCGTTGGCTACCACTACTTCGTTGATGAGGTTAAACTGGATGACCGTGAGAGAGATGCCTACGAAAAGCTTGTCGCCATAATAAGCCGTGAGCTTCAGGCGCCGGAGACCCTTGATGTTGATGCAGCGTCGTATGTTTTAAGTGAGGCTAAGAGGTTATCTGAAAAGTATAAGCGTTCAATAACGAAAAATCTCGATGAGGACTCGCTGGAAAAGATCTATTATTATGTTGTTCGCGATTTAGCCGGTTACGGTGAATTGAACGCTTTAATGCTTGATCCGAACATTGAAGACATCTCATGTAACGGTGTGAATAAGCCTGTCTACGTATGGCATAGAAAATATGAGAGCATACCGACGAACATACGTTTTATTGATGAGTTCTATTATGATAATTTCATTATTAAACTTGCGCATATATCCGGTAAGCATATTTCAAGCGCCCATCCAATATTGGACGCAGCCCTGCCGGAAAAACATAGGCTAGCATGCACATTTATGCGCGAAGTCTCAATGCATGGGAGCACATTCTGCATAAGGAAATTCAGGCCTGACCCATTCTCAGTAATAGACTTAATTAAGCTTGGTACATTGAACGCTAAGCTAGCGGCATACCTTTGGCTGCTTCTAGAGAACAAGATGAACCTGATGATTATTGGGGGAACAGGCGCTGGTAAGACGAGCACACTAAACGCTTTAACCAGCCTTATCTCGCCGAACGATAAGATTATAACTGTTGAGGAGGTTGCGGAGCTTAATCCACCTCATGAGAACTGGGTTCAGCTTGTGAGTAGAAGGGGTTTCGCTTTCGGAGTTTCAGATTCAACCTCAATATCGCTCTTCGATCTTGTGAAGCTCAGTTTAAGATATAGGCCAGATTACATAGTGGTCGGTGAGATAAGAGGTGAGGAAGCGTACGTTCTATTCCAGGCTGTTGCCACTGGACACGGCGGAATATGCACGATGCATGCTGATAGCTTAGACCACGCCGTTAAGAGGCTTACCTCGCCGCCGATGAACGTCGCTGAGGTATACATACCTCTCATGAACGTCTGCCTCTATGTTTCAAGGGTTGATCTTCCAAATGGGGCTGGTGGGCCGAGGTTTGGCAGAAGAATAAGGGATGCTTGGGAAATAATTGACTTTGACAAGTATAATCATTTTGCAGCATGGCTGCCTACAAAGGATGTAATAGAGGTGGATCTAAACCGAAGCGTTCTCCTAGATAGGATAGCTGAAAAACGCGGTGTAACCAAGGCGGATCTGCTTAAGGAAATAGCCCGAAGGGAGCGTTTGCTAAGCATTATGGCTGAGAAGAACATTCGGGATCAGAGAGAAGTAGCCCAGATAATAATGAGATATTACTATTATAGCAGAGGGCTAAGCGTACCCGTCGATCTTGAAGATGCATCGCAAGTTCAAGGCGGGCTTGAAGACACATTCAGGGAGATAATGCTTTCTGTGGATCAGATAGCTCCAGCTGAAGTTGGGGTGATCCCGCAGGAGGTAAGGGAGGCTCGTAAAGCTAAGGATAAATTAATCTTGTTATCTTGGGCTGCTCCGCAGATAGAGAAGACAAACAATCCATCTGAAGATTTTTCTGAAGAATCTGAGGGGAATAGCGGGGATAAGGGTGGATGAAAAATGAGCCTTGAGGATTTCTGCTACGCATACTTCGGCTCTATTGGGAGAGCATTGCATAAGGTTTTTCCTAAAATAGACGAGGATATGGAAGCCACGAATATGAAAATGCATCCGGAAGTTTACTTGTCGATTGTGGCTTTTGGAGTAATATTGTCAGCGGCGTTTTCATGCGCAGCCATGGTGGTAATGCTACTTTTACCTGGCGGATCATGGAGACAGATGATGTTTAACCCAATATTCTATGTGATTTTCAGTTTACCGCCGCTGGTAGTGCTATTTGCAGGTTTACTCTTGCCGAGTTTCTCTATTTCAAACAGAATATCCGGGCTTAAGGTTGAGATACCGTACGCATCAATGTACATAAGTGTGATGGCTCGGGGAGGGCTTTCGCCATATTCCAGCCTCTTAAGGCTTAGGAAAACCGATCTTTTACCTAAGCTTCGCGATGAGATTGAACGGATCCAACGCATAGTTTTAGCAACGGGCACCGATCCGATCTCAGCTATGGAGAGGGCTGCAAAGGTTATAAATATAAAAGATTATAAGGATCTGCTTCTGGGATATGCTTCGACGCTTAGAACCGGCGGGGATGTTCTACATTACCTTTACAGCCAGACAGATATGATGTTTAGGAAGATGGCGGCTAACATAAGAGCCATGGGTGAACACTTGGGCACATTGCTTGAAGCATACATAATCGTTGGGATTCTAGGCGCTTTAGGCTTGTACATGATGTTTGTTATATCGCTTAGTTTACCTCAGGCTGCTGGAGGATTATCTCAGGAATCGTTCTTCCTATTCTCATTTATACTCTTACCGCTTGCATCATTAGCCTTTATGTATCTGGGCGATGCTCTTCAAATAAATTATCCAACATCAAATTGGAAGCCATATATGGTGCTACTTGCTTCAGCACCCTTAGGCTTCTTCCTAGCGAACCAGATGGCGATACCCTTCTTTGCGGATACACCGCTGTTTGTACTGCCCTCCCTGAAAGATTTTGTTATCTATTTACGTCAGATCTTAGGTTTTAATGAGGGAAGCGAGCCGGCCATAGGTTTGGCTTTATCTCTTATAGTTGTCGCCCTCCCAGTTGCCATCATAGACCATCATTACGCCAGCGAAGAGAAGGGTGTGCTGCAGGGCATAACTAGTTTCCTAAGGGATCTTGTGGAGAACCGGAAGACAGGTTTAAGCCCTGAGAAGTGCATAATAATTCTTTCACGTAAGGATTATGGCAAGTTTTCAAAGCGCTTAAAATTGATAAGTTCGGAGATAAGCTGGGGGCTGCCCCTACAGAAGGTTTTCGATGACTTTAAGAGGAGCGTTAAGAATTGGCTTGCTTTAATAAATATTTATTTGCTTGTTGATACGCTTTCTGTTGGCGGTGGAACTGAGGAGAGCCTGGAAACTTTAGCCGAGTTCTCGGAGTCAATAATGTTGATTGAGCAGGAGAGGAGATCTGTGCTGGCGCCGCTGGCAATGATACCTTACATAGGAGCTCTCCTACTGACGGCGACAACATCAATGTTCATCCTATTCTTTAGGGATGTTACATCGACAGTTGGGGCAACAGTTCCATTCATATACTTAAATAAAACCCTACTTCCACCCCTAATATTTCACTCATTCATGTTCGGGTTGACATCTGGGAAGCTTGTATC
>CAYPJR010000128.1:0-3067 GCA_964411115.1 uncultured Candidatus Bathyarchaeia archaeon
ATAGAAGGGCTAGAAACAGATAAATGATTCCTAGGTCAACTTATAGTTTGGGATGATGCGAGGCGACGGCGCGGAGCCCATCTTATGATCTGGGCTGTGACGCCTACTAAATAACTAACCTCCGCTGACCAAAAATAGAAAATGTTTTCTCATTATTCCGATGATGATAAATCTTTTTAGCCTAATTGATCCTCTTAATTTATTTATGGCTAATTAAATGGGATAGGCATGCCTGGAGGCTAAGATTTTGAGACCTAAAATTATGGTTTCATCCGGCATAAGAACCGATAATCCGGGGCTCTTTGAAGAGGAGCTAAGCAGCATAGCAGATGTCATTTTCAGCACGTTCAGAAAGGATGAGGAACCTCCTGAAGAGATTAAGGATGTTGACGCGATGATATTAGCTCTGGAGCCGATTGATGAGCATATGCTCAAATACTTTCCGAAACTGAGGATTATCGCGAGATATGGGGTTGGCTATGACACGGTTAATGTTGAGGCTTGTATGAGAAGAGGAATATATGTAACCCACACGCCTGGAATCCTATCCCACGCCGTGGCTGAGCTAACAATAGGATTGATGCTCTGTCTTTCCAGAAGGCTGATTCAGGCAGATAATTATGTGAGGACAAAGTGGGCTAAGCCTGAAAGGTCAATTCTTCCCATCGGCATAGATTTACATGGTAAAACGCTGGGAATAGTTGGGCTTGGACGGATAGGATACGAAGTCGCTGTTAGAGCCAAAGCTTTCAATATGAAAATAATATATAATGATGTGGAGCGTAAATCTGAAGCAGAGAAAGTTCTGGAAGCCCAGTATGTAGATTTGGAAACCCTCCTAAAGAGCTCGGACTTCGTGTCAATACATGTCCCGCTAACTCCCCAGACGAGGGGACTCATAAGCGAGAGGGAACTTAGGCTAATGAAGCGGACAGCCTACATAATAAACACTTCAAGGGGCCCAGTTATAGATGAAGACGCTTTATGCAGAGCCTTAAGGGAGGGCTGGATAGCAGGGGCAGGTTTAGACGTATTTAGCAAAGAGCCTCTTCCATTGAACAGCCCGCTTATTAACATGGAAAACGTTGTGTTAGCACCCCATATAGGAACGTATACAAGGGAAACCCGGAGAGCTATGGCATTAATGTGCATAGAGAATGTCCGGTCGGCGCTGAGCGGAAATATTCCGCCGAATTTAGTGCCTGAGCAGAAGGGAAAAATATTTAAGAGGGATTCATAATCGAGTTAAGTTCTCGCCTTAAGAACAAAATATTGAAAAACTTGATCTTGTAAATTTTTCTTGAGGTAAAGAGGATGGTTATGGAAGACTTCAACCTGCTAATTTCAACATCCAGGGGGAACGAGAACAACGCTTGTTCAGAGATATGGTTTCTTCTAGGGGAACTCGGCGATAGAGAAGCCATCGTTGATAGAACGGAAGTTTCAGGGTTGGTAGTTGCGAAAACAAACCTGGATCCATTTAAGGCAATAGAGGGTTTAAGGAGCATACTTAAGGAGAGACCTTGGGAGTTTCGATACGTTCTCAGGGTTGTGCCGATAGAAACCGTTGTTAGAACTAGAATAGAGGAAATAAAGAAGGCTACTGCAAGGCTGCATCATAAAATACTTGAGAATGAAACCTTCAGAGTGACCGTTGAAAAGAGACATACCGATCTTTCAACAAAAGATATTATTGGGGCAGCTGTCGAAAATTTAGATCGCAAAGTGGATCTCACTAATCCGGATAAGATCATATTAATTGAGGTTCTCGGCAGATTAACCGGCATATCGGTGATTAAATCACAGGATATACTGTCAGTTACAAAGGAGAAGGAAGCGTCGGCAGCAATGAAGGGTGAAGATAAAACTTAACGCTGTGTGACTAGAAGGGCTGCCCGCTCAATAAGGATGCTCTTCACAGCGTCTTTCAATGAAGCCCTCATGGAAGCCTCTATCTCTAAGCTGGATATGTTAAATGCTTCTATTATGCCGGGAATCTTCTCATCGGTTAATTCGATAACGCTTTGATCTCTATCACCACCCAACATATTTGAGACATAATTGAATGTAGCAATAGCCTCAGCGCGGTCATCGGCAATAATAATCAGGGCTACGCTAGAGGAGGAGGGTTTAACGCCTAAAATTTCAATAGCCCTTTTAATTTGATTCTGGCCGGAGGCGAACAATAGAACCTCAACCGCTGGGCTCCTAGATACATTTAAGCCAGTTTTGAAGGATTTCAGCGCATTCAAAACAGCAAAGTATATGTGCTCGAATCCAGCTATTAAAGCAGCGTCTAAAACCTGAACATAGCATCTTCCGGAACCGCTCTTAATGAGGCTGAAAAGTAAATCTTTGTCGTCGATTTTTATGTTTTTAAAGCCCTCAACTATTAAATATTTATCTAGAACATTGGTTTCTATCATTTAATCTCACTTAGAACTTCACTTATGAATCGGTTCACTAAGCGTTCATCCATTCCGCCTTCAATGAGCTTCTGTTTTGCCACATCTACTGGCGTACCGCTTCTAATGCATCTCTCAATGAGATTTCTAACAGTTTCTTTCCTCTCCCATGGGAAGATCACCCAGCGTCTAGTAACCCTAATGTAGTAATCCGGCATAATTATGCTCCACGGCTTATAATAAATAGTTGCAATTTTAACTTCACTCACTTTATGCTCCAATACATGTTTCTTAACTAGTTCAAGGCTTTTACCAGTATCAGCGACATCATCCATTATTAAAACTTTTTTACCCTTAACGGGCATGGATAAGGGTTGCGTTATAATAGGCTTACTTCCAGTCTCGGCAACCCCGCGGTAAAATTCAACTCTAACATTAGCCAACTCAACATTGCCGAGAAGATCGGACATAACTCTGGCTGGAGGCCAGCCGCCTCGTGAAACGCCAACTATCACGTTTGGCGAGAATCCATCGCGCCTAATCATATCGGCTAGGGCGAGAAGCATATCGTAGATTTCATCCCATGAGGGAGCTTCAAACTCTATGTCTAAGCTCAAATGCTATCACAAGGCAAAAATAGACAGAATACAAATTTATGTTTT
>CAYPJR010000129.1:0-3020 GCA_964411115.1 uncultured Candidatus Bathyarchaeia archaeon
TTTTACGCAGCGGATATTTATTTTCCGGCCAGCTATCCGGTAAAATTAAGCGTTCAAGATTTCCATGTCCCTCAAATTTTACACCTAGCAGATCATGAACCTCACGTTCGTAGAGGGTTGCTCCAGGGATAATATCCATAATCGTTGGAGCAGTAGCATCGTTGAGGGGTATTTTAACCCGTAAAGTCAATATTGTTCCAGAGCTGCTCATATGATAAAGCAATTCTATACCGTCCTCAGCCTCAAGTCCAGTTATGGCGGATAAATGAGAGAAACCCTCATTCTTAAGGGATTGCACTAGGATTCGAAGATTCTCCCGATTAACGTTGACAAAGATTCTTCCATTTCTTGGCATCGAGATCATTGATGAGGATGAACCGCCTAGGATGCGCCTTAATAGCTCAGTTATGTTCGCTTCAGACATTATTCAACCCGCGACGTTATTTTTTCTAAATAAAAAGAAAGAAGAAGATGAATTTTATGTTCAGCCTTCAACTATTGCCTGCCTAAAACTTTTTTCGCGGCTATCTCTATATCTTCGGCTTTAACTGTTTTTCTGCCAGCATGCATCGCGAAATCTACGGCTTCTCTACCAATTTTTACACCTATTTCTTCAAGCACCTTAGCCATCTGTATCGCTGCTGATTCGCTTACTCTTTCAGCCCCAGCCTTCTTACAGATCCTATGCATGGCAGCAATCGCCAATTCACCCATAATTTTCCCCTCTTTTAAATTTCTGTTTCAAATACAAATATTTTAACTTATTTTTTGACTAAAAAGCCTTTCTATCGCTCCGCCCTCATTAAAGCTAATTCTTATATACCTCTGCAGAATATACGGAAATCATCAATATTCATATGCGTAGAAGCGCAATATAGCGAAATAGATATCGTGAAGGGTCGATTCGCTTGGGAAACGTGCGACCGGAGAAGGTTAAAAAAATAGCCCGCGAACTAATCAAGAAATATCCTGATAAATTCACAACAAACTTTGAGGAAAACAAGAAGATACTATCTAGCCTAGTGCTTGTTCCCTCAGCGAAGCTCAGAAATAGCATAGCAGGCTACATAACGCGTTTAGTCGCAATATCGCAGCAATCTGGAAGGGCTTCAACCTCCCTAAACAGATAAATGGGAGATTATTTCTGTTTTATTTGGAGAGAGAAATGCTAATAGATGATTACCGCAAGGGTTGGGCTTTACGCTACCTTAGAGAAGCCGTAGATGAAATTAAAATAGCCAAGAAGGACAGCAAAGCCTTCAACCTGATATTTGACGCCGTAAGGAAGGCTCAAGCAGCCATATACTACAGCCTTGGAGAACCGGTCTTCATAGACAGCATCGTTCAGGAGGCTCTTGAAAAATCGCTTCCAGCAGAAAATCCAGTGCTCAGATGCCTAATAGAAATTGAGAAGACAATAAAGCAGCTGGAGCAGATGGAGGGTGAACCACAGGCTTCCCGCATAAGCGATTTAGCCATAAAAGAGTCTAACAGGATAGTGTCAATTGCGTCAAAAATAGTGGGATTATTAATCTCTGAAGATTAACCGCTCCGTTCAATTTCAAAAAATACTTCTTCATTTTAAAGAAAATCCAAAATTTTCTTATCCTCCATTTTTCGAAGCATCTCGGAGCATTTTTTTGGGTCAACCCGCTTAAAATCTAATCCTAAAGATTTAAGAAGATTCCATGCTTCTTCAGATATTTTTGGTGCAACAAGTATGCCCCTAACTTCGCGGCTAGCTGAGGCTTTTATGGACTCGATGTATTTAGCCAGCTGCAGAACAGCGTCTTTCCCGGCGGTTCTACGTTTTATCTCAATCACAGCCATCCGGCCTTCCCTGTCAATTCCATAAACATCAACGAAGCCCGGCTCAACCTTCTTTTCATACTCGATTGGTACAAAGCCATCCTCAACGATCGATGGATTCAAAAGTATGGCTTTCTGCATATCCTCCTCGCTTGCGTAGATTGAAAATTCACCCTCATCAATAAGCTTAAAAGTTGATACTAAATAGATTTGATCAAAATAAATTATCACTGTTTCTCGAGGGCTCCTCCTGATAGCTTTCACAGCTAGAGAATCATTATTCATGTAGGTTTTGAAGAAGCATCCGGGCGGCTGCCAATTCACCGGCTCATAACCTCTGCATCTATGAACCAGGAGGGAACCGTCCTCCTTAACTATCACGATCCTCTCGCCGGGCTCAAGCTTTGAACTTGCTCTACCACGATATTCAACCCAGCATCTTCCAACGATTATTATTGTTCTCTGCTCAGCGAATGCTTCCTCAATCCTACTCTGGGCCTCATTTAAGCTTGGATCTTCACGTATGATGGATGCTCTCTTAACCGGCAATAATCTCGCCGACAAATTTTTAGGTGGCTTAAAACATAAATAATTTTCTGAGAGAATGAGGCATCCATACGTCTCTCCCAGCGCTAAAGATGAATGCTGGAGGAAGAAGCGGAGAGTTATTAGGTACTATGATAGGATTGCAAGAATTTACAATTTACTTTATGGTCAAGAGCAGAAGCTAAAAATAATTGAGTCATTAAAAGCCATCAATTTAAATGAGACAGATATCGTTCTGGATGTGGGCTGCGGAACGGGACTCCTATTCAGCCACATGAACGGGCTTGCTGGAACAATAATTGGAGTTGACATATCTTCAGGGATTCTGAAAGCCGCCATGAAACTCGTTAAAAATTTAGATGGCAAATCCACAATAATCCTTCTTAGGGCCGACGCTGATTTCCTACCTTTCAAGGAAAGGGTTTTTGATAAGGTGTTCGCCATAACGCTGCTTCAAAACATGCCCGATCCAGCCTTAACGTTAAGTGAAATTGCAAGGGTTGCGAGGGCAAACTCGGAGATTATTGTTACTGGACTTAAAAAATTCTTTTTGAAAGAGGATTTCTTAAGGATTCTCTCCGAGGCTGGGATGAAACCATTCATAATTGATGCTGGCGAAGACGTTAAATGCTATATTGCCATCTGCGATAATAGCCTTTCATCTG
>CAYPJR010000130.1:0-2998 GCA_964411115.1 uncultured Candidatus Bathyarchaeia archaeon
AATACGATTGCCATATGTGACGGCTTAGCGATGGGACATGAGGGAATGCATTATTCGCTTCCATCACGTGAGCTCATAGCTGACTCCGTTGAGGTTATGGCTCAAGCCTATAGATTCGACGGGCTTGTTCTGGTGACAAACTGCGATAAAATAACGCCTGGAATGATTATGGCTGCAGTGAGGCTAAATATTCCCTCCATAGTTGTAACCGGCGGACCAATGCTCTCCGGAAGATTTGGAAAAAGGCTTGTGGATGTAACATCGATCTTTGAGGCTGTGGGCGAATACTCAGCCGGAAAAATAAGCATGGAAGATCTTAGGCGCCTTGAGGATTACGCTTTTCCCGGATGCGGATCATGCAATGGAATGTACACGGCTAACACGATGGCTTGCGTAGCCGAATCTATAGGTTTGTCCCTTCCAGGATGCGCAACAGCACTGGCGGTTTCATCAAAGAAGATCCGCATAGCCAAGAAGAGCGGCGAAAGAATAGTTGAAATGGTTAAGGAGGATCTGAAACCACTGGATATTTTGACTCGTGAAGCCTTTGAGAACGCCATAGCGGTAGATATGGCTCTTGGAGGATCGACAAATGCGGTTCTACATATAAAGGCCATAGCGGAGGAGGCTAATGTTCCTCTGCCGCTTGAGGTTTTCGATGAAATAGCGAGGAAGGTGCCTCATATATGTGATATGCGTCCAAGCGGACCCCATGATCTAGAGGGGCTCGACGCAGCTGGAGGCATACCCGCAGTGATGAGCGTTCTTCGCGATAAATTGCATCTAGACGCGTTAACGGTAACCGGCAGAACTGTTGGCGAAAATATTGAAGGCGCAGTTGTACTCAATTCTGAGGTTATTAGACCGCAGAGTAACCCAATACATAAGGAGGGCGGCATAGCGGTTTTAAGAGGCAATCTTGCGCCTAACGGTGCTGTTACAAAAACTACAGCCATCTCGCCTAAAATGCTTATCCATAGGGGTCCAGCGAGAGTCTTCGACTCTGAGGAGGAGGCTATGAAAAGCATTCTAAATGGGGAAATTAATAAAGGAGATGTAATCGTGATACGCTATGAGGGCCCGAAGGGTGGGCCGGGAATGAGGGAGATGCTCTCCCCAACAGCGGCTATAGCCGGCATGGGCTTAAGCGACTCAGTCGCCCTATTAACCGATGGAAGATTTTCAGGCGCAACTAGGGGGCCATGCATAGGGCATATTTCCCCCGAGGCTGCTGAGGGCGGTCCAATAGCCGCCCTAAGAGATGGCGACATAATAATAATTGATGTTCCAGAGAGAAGATTGGAGGTTGAGTTAACCGATGAAGAAATCAGGAAGCGCCTATCCGCATGGAGCCCTAAGCCGCCTAAGGTTTTTATGGGCTATTTGAGGAGATACTGGCATTTTGTGCAGTCGGCTGATAAGGGTGGGACATTAAGAAACCCAACATTAGATTCTTAGGTTTTCAGATGGGGGATTTTAAACTTGAAGTTTGATTTAACCCTTGCGCTTGCAGACAAGCCTGGACAATTGCTTAGGGCTCTGGAGCCAATAGCTAAAAACGGCGGAAACATAATTTCAATTATTCATGAGAGGGATAAGCCGGCTGAGGGTTATGTTCCAGTAAGTCTCGTCGTTGATTTCCCATCCCGCAGAAACTTTAGGGATGCAATAAACGCCCTAAAAAACCTTGACATAGCGATAATAAAGTCCGAGGAGGTTGTTGAGAAAGCCAGGCTGACCTTTATATTGATAGGCGGGGTCGACTTGAGGAGGATAATCGAGTCAAGGGTTGAGGGCATGCGTATAATAGGCTTCGAAGCTTCAACGCCGAAACTAAACGAGGTCTCCGTCAAGATAGATGTTGAGGTTCAAGCGGACATGCTTGAAGAGGTTGAGGATGCGATTAGGAGAATATCTAGGGAACAGAACGCAATACTAATTTCGCCGATTTAAAAATGAAGGTGAACAGCGGAAATGAGGCTGCTAATAGTTGGTTTTGGCTTCATAGGAAAAGAGCTCGTTAAAGCTTTAAGGGATAAAATTGTTCTTCTAAGAGATATAGACGGAGACTTTAAGGTTGTAGGCGCCGCGGACAGCGGAGGCTACATATATGATGCCGGGGGCCTAGATGTCAATAGATTAAGCGTCGCTAATAAACTATCAGAATATTGTGGCTATAGGGCTGGAGCATCTGCCAGGGAGCTAATTAATGAAGACTTATGCGACATAATGGTTGAGGCGACGCCGACAAACATTAAAGATGGAGAACCGGGCTTAACCCACATTAGGCTCGCATTAAGCAGAGGCATACATGTTGTTACGCCGAATAAGGGTCCGCTTGTTCTAGCATTCCGGGAGCTGACCAGCATGGCTGAGAAGAACGGCTGCGATCTCCTATATGAGGGGGCCGTTGCAGGAGCCATCCCAATATTTTCGCTTGCTAGGGAGTGCCTACGCGGCGACAGAATAATTAGGCTTTCCGGAATCCTGAATGGAACAACAAACTATATTCTTTCAAGGATGTTTTTCGAGGAAATAAGTTTCGATATAGCCCTAAAGGAGGCTCAGGAGAAGGGCATAGCGGAGAGGGATCCCTCCTATGATGTTGATGGCATTGATGCCGCATGCAAAATCGTCATTCTCGCGAATGCTCTCATGGGGCGAAATGCGAAAATTGAAGATGTCGAGAGGGTTGGTGTACGAGGGGTAACCCAGGAGGCCATAAGCCTAGCGAAGAAAGCCAACTACGCAATAAAGCTTATTGGCACAATAGACCGACGGCTTGAGGTTGCGCCTAAGCTTGTTCCAATAAACCATCCACTATGCGTCCACGGAACATTAAACGCCATACACTTAGAGACGGACTTAGCGAGAGAAATAACGCTGGTCGGTTATGGTGCGGGGAAAGAAACGGTTTCAGCCATACTAAACGACCTAATAACAGTGCTTAAGAGAAGATCGAGGCAGAAATATTGAAGCACATGCCATTTTCTATGAG
>CAYPJR010000131.1:0-2916 GCA_964411115.1 uncultured Candidatus Bathyarchaeia archaeon
AGATCTACATTTTTGGAGGAACATAAATTGGAGAATATCTCAGAGGGGCATCGTCCGGAAAGCCCCATTGATCTCCTTTGTGAATATTGCATTGATCCCATTGGTTTAGATGTTCCTAAACCCAGATTTTCCTGGGTTTTGAGGCATGGGGAGCGCGGACGTAGACAACTGGCATATCAGATATTGGTAGCATCCTCAATGGAGAACATCCTTAGGGATATTGGCGACATGTGGGATAGTGGAAAAGTATACTCCGACCAATCTGTAAATGTAGAGTATTCTGGAAAAATGCTGGAAAACGGAAAAATCTATTACTGGAAAGTTCGCTGGTGGGATGATAAGGATCAAGCCAGCCCCTACAGCAGGATCGCCACCTTCGAAATGGGGCTCCTTAAACAGGAAGATTGGAGAGCCAAATGGATCGCTGGCGGCACACTGCTTAGAAGACGATTTATGCTGGATAAGAAGGTTAAGCTAGCCAGGGTTTATGTTAGCGGTTTAGGATACTATGAACTGCGGATTAATGGTAGGAGAATCGGAGATAGATATCTTGATCCGGGACAGACTGATTACGAGAAGATCGTGCTTTACTCAACTTACGATGTGACTGAATCCCTTAGGGAGGGCGAAAATGTTATTGGCATAATGCTTGGTAATGGGCGCTGTAATGTTAAACCTGAAAGAAGAGCCTTCCATAAGCATTATGGTGAGCCTAGAGCCATAGCGCAAGTTAAAATGGAGTTTATTGATGGAAGCCAGGAAATCCTGGTAACTGATGAGGAATGGAGGGTTTCCACAGGACCTATAGTGGATAATGACATATATGACGGTGAAATCTATGATGCGAGGCTTGAGAAAGAGGGTTGGGACGCCCCGGGCTATAATGATCAGGGATGGGGGAAAGCCAAAGTAGCCGAGGCTCCCGGTGGAAGAATGCTTTCACAGGCAACCTTTCCACCAATAAAAATTGCCGGCATGGTTCAGCCAGTAAAAGTGACAAACCCGAAACCCAACGTTTACGTGTTTGACTTCGGACAAAACTTCACTGGATGGGTTAGATTGTCCGTTAATGGACCTAGAGGAACAGAAGTTAGGCTCAGGTATGCTGAAACCCTAAATCCGGATGGGACGATAAACGCTAAGAACCTTAGAGGCGCAAAGGCTACGGACGTTTATATTCTTAAGGGCGAGGGTGTGGAGATATATGAGCCGCGGTTTACTTATCACGGCTTTAGATACGTGGAGATCACCGGGTTTCCAGGGGTGCCAACAATTAATAGCCTTCAGGGAATTTTTGTTCATAGCGATGTTAAGCCTGTCGGAGGCTTCTCATGTTCAAATCAGCTGCTTAATGATATACATAAAAATGTTTTGTGGGGGCAACTGAGCAACTTAATGAGTATTCCAACTGACTGCCCGCAGAGGGATGAACGGATGGGCTGGATGGGTGATGCGCAGCTCTCAGCCGAGGAAGCAATATACAATTTTGATATGGCAGCATTCTACATCAAATGGCTTCGCGATATTAGAGCCGCACAGAAGGAGGATGGAAGCGTACCGGATGTTGTTCCACCCTATTGGAGCCTATATCCCGCTGACCCTGCGTGGGGCAAAGCCTGCATAGTTATCCCATGGCTGCTCTACCTGCACTATGGTGATAAGAGAGCGCTTGAGGAAAACTATGAACTTATGAAGGGGTGGGTTGATTTTCTAAGTGCAAAAGCGGAAAACCACGTTCTCAAGTTTAGCAAGTATGGTGATTGGTGCCCGCCGGGACATATAAAATCAGCGGAGACCCTGGGTGAGGTTATATCAACGCTCTGCTACTATGAAGATACATTGCTACTATCTAAGATTGCGCATGTGCTTGGAAAAGATGGTGATGCAAAGAAATATGCTGAGCTCGCTGAAAAGATTAAAGAAGGCTTTAATAGGGAATACTTTTCAGATAAATATAATTGCTACTTACCTTTAAAGGGTATTTTAGGCGATGAATCCCATCAATTCTATAGTCAGACAGCTAACGCCATCCCGCTTTACTTGGATATTGTTCCATTAGATAAGAGAGAATCTGTCATAAAGAGACTGTTAGACGACTTAATAACAGCTCATGACTACCACCTTAATACGGGAATAGTTGGGACAAAATATATTTTTGATGCGTTGACTAAATGCGGTTACGCTGATGTAGCATACAAGATTGTGACGCAAACAACATACCCAAGCTGGGGATACATGATTAAGGAGGGGGCAACAACAATCTGGGAGAGATGGGAGTATCTGGCCAACTCCGGAATGAACTCACATAACCATATAATGTTTGGCAGCGTGGATGCATGGTTTTATAAGGCTCTGGCTGGCATAAACGCTGATCCCTCGCACCCAGGCTTCGAAAAGGTAATAATTAAGCCGCATGTTGTCGGCGACCTAACGCATGCCGGCGCCTCGCTGAGAACAGTTCGTGGGCTGGTAATATCCAGGTGGGCTAAGAATGAAAACTCGTTGATTCTGGAGGTTACTGTACCAGTGAATAGCGTTGCTGACGTCTACATCCCAACAATGGGTTTAACTAATCCAATCGTCAAGGAAAGCGGAAGAGTGATCTGGAGAGAAAATGCCTTTCTCGAAGGCGCGCAGGGAATAATATCTGGAAGAAAAGAAGAAAAGCATATAGTTTTCAGCGTTGGATCAGGCTCATATATCTTTCTAATTGAAGACGCTTAGATGAGCAATAGCCTTCTTAGAAGTTCCATTTTATTTCAATCTTTTCAGATGCCCTCCAGTATTAAGTACGAAATAGCGGCAGATAAACATGCAATCAGCTTCATCCATGCCAACTTAGCTATGGATCTTGCGAAAACATAGCTGCAGACTAATAGGGTTAATGGAGCATCTTCCCGCTTAATAATCTTAATG
>CAYPJR010000132.1:0-2888 GCA_964411115.1 uncultured Candidatus Bathyarchaeia archaeon
TTTTAAGCATTCTAGGGATAAAAATGGGTTTATCCAGAATATTTTAGTCTTAAATCCTTAAGAATTTTTCTCAGTTCGTCCCTTGATGGAAAACTTATTGCTCCGCTTGGACACATCTTTGCGCATGTCTCGCAGCCTACGACGCACCCATATGGATTTTTAACTATTGGGCGTGATGGGTTTCCATCAACAGCGTAAACATCATGCCCATTAGCTAAGTCGATTTTAACGCATGTAAGGCATCCTATGCACTTCTCGTAATCTATTCTCGGATACCAGGGTATCTCTCTTCTAGGGATTCTCATATAGGTTTCACTCATAAACTTAATTCCTCCTCAAAAAGGCATACGGGGCTATTGTGCTAATTTAAACGGAGGCGTCAATTATTTTCCAAGAATTTTATTTACTGCCTCCTCAACCTTCTTCATCGCTTCCTCCGTCTCCATATTCCTTAAGTCTAATGAAAGTAGCTGCTTATCTACATCAAGGCCCTTCGTCCTGAAGATTTCACCGAATAGTTTCCTTTGCATTTTCGGATCGCATCCGCCAACAACGTAAACAATATTCTTGTCGCCCTCTTTTAGATAGTCTCTCCAGAACCTGTCTCCGTCATCAACGCATAGCTGCGGATGCACTATAGCATACTCAACATCCAACTCATTTCTAACAAAATTTATGAATTTCCAGAGGTCAAGCTTAGCGAAACCGGGGCATTCACCAGTGCATATACACATTATAAACCTTGGCAAGCCTTTTTCACTCATATATCTCACCTTATACTGTTGAATTTTAAAAAATGTTAAAATGGTTATATTTAAATATTGCTATATTCAAATTTTAAGATAGAATCATGAGAGATTCGAATAAATATAAAGCTAAAGTATTCAGGACTCTTGCTGACCCAGCAAGGCTTGATATCCTCGAGTATTTACGTAGAGGCGAGAAGTGTGTTTGTGAAATCGTCTCTTATACACGAATACCTCAGCCAATAGTTTCTAGGCATCTAGCAATTTTAAGAGGTAGTGGACTTATAAGGTGTCGAAGGCATAAAAATAGAAGATTCTATTCGGTTAGTGATCCAGCAATATTCCATGTAATTGATTCAATCACTCCAAATCTAATGAATAATCTTTCTAAGGTAATTGTTGAAGAAATAGTTTAAGAGTGAGGTGAAGCATGAGCAGCAAAACTAATATTACAATTGCGGAGAAAGTTCCCTGTCTTCTTGAACCTAGAAAAATTCAGATAACCGCTCAGGCAGATAGATCGCTAGGTGAGATCGTCCCTATCCTTTATTTGGCCATTCCACATTCGCAGTATGCTAGGGCTTTCGGCTCAGTAACATTCACGCTTGAGGGTAAGCTTGTAACAGTTTACTCCTCGGGAAGAATTAATCTTGGCTGCGTTTTAAGGGAGGAGACCGGAGCAAAACTTCTGGACAAATTAAGGGTTCTGCTTGACAAGGCCTTTGAGTATTATGGGAAGCATGGATCCCCAGACCCTCAACTATTAGAGATTAGGCAGAGGCTTAATCCGCTCGAAATATATAAGCATCTGCCAAAAACAAACTGTACTGAATGCGGAGAACAAGGATGTTTCCCATTTGCCGTGAAACTAGCAAATGGAGAGAGAAACTTGCAAGATTGCACTCAGCTCCAACAACCAAAATATAGCGGTGAAAGAGCCTATCTTGAGAAGATGCTGCAGCCAATAAAATTGGAAATTAGCATTTAACTCTGAAAGACAAAGCTACGCAACATTTAAGTTAAGCATAAAATATTAAAATTAGCAATTAAAAATTTGGGGAAACATTCATGTGTGCATCGCAAGTTGAAGTTACCCAGCAGCCTAAGATTCTTTCTCTCTGCCATGAGGTTGCCGAGCATGAAAATATGGTTTGGGTTTGTGATGGCGCAGCAAACGTTGGTCAAGTGGGACATGAAGTTGGCGTTCTACTCACGAGCATGGGTAAGGCAAGAATGTGCTGCATAACGGCTGTTGCAGCAGGCTCAAAGCCGCATTTAGAAATAGCTGAAAAGGCGAAGAAGAACATTATTATAAATGGGTGCGGTAACAAATGCGCATCAAAAGTTTTCGAAAATGCTAAGAAGAGAATAGACTATGAAATAGTAATATCGAAGTTTTTGAAGAAGATTCCAACTCTTGACATATATATGGGTGACGTGAAGAAAATAGCCCAAACAATAATTGAAGAAGCCAAACTATGAGAGCAAGTAAGGCTTAATAGCATGGTGAGATAAGTTGAGTGAAGGAAATGTCGATGTATCCTTGATGACCGCCGAGGAGATCCTAAAGTATGCTGAGGAGGAGTTTGAGAAAGCCGTCAAAATGAGGGATATGTCACTCTATAGGAATTCTGTTGACAAAGCCTTCCTTAGCATGGTAATCGCCGTAAATTCCCTCATCAACCATAAACTGAGGGTAACACCTAGATCCCATAGCGAGCGGAGATCTATGCTTAGGAAGATAGGGCGAGAAGACCTAAGAGCCCTCTACAGCGACATAATGAAGACGCTGCACGACGAAGCATTCTATGAGGGAATCTACAACCCAGAAGAAGCTGAATACGCTATCAAACAAGTCAGGAAAATGCTTGGAGAACTCAAAAAAACTCTAAACGCTCACTACACTTAAATGCCTAAAGAAAGTTGAATTCCAATCCTTAAGTTCGCTACTTTTTCCCAGTATTTTTGGTTGATGCTGCAGCCTGGGTCTGGACCTTGTAGGTCGTTGAAGTAGGCGTAGGCTCTTGCTCTGCATCCTCCGCATATGTATTTGTATTCGCATTCTCCGCAACCCTTGAAAACATCTCTGTTCCTTATCTGTTTTAGGACTGTTGATTCTCTCCAGATTTTGACTAGGCTTTG
>CAYPJR010000133.1:0-2887 GCA_964411115.1 uncultured Candidatus Bathyarchaeia archaeon
GGAGGGAGATTTGGAGGCCCATGTTTAAGCCGCTGGGAGGATGATTAGGAGGATCTCTTTAGCGTATTAGGCTGTTGAAAATTTTCATACTTTCTTCGTGAGCTTTAGTAATTAGCTCTAGCCCTTCTTCAAACTTGCCGAGCTTTAATAGAGCTTCTCCTTTTTCAAGTTTTTGTAGGGCTTCAGTCGCCAGGTCTGGTTTACCATTCCGCGTTATACTATTTATGGCTTCTCTAGCTAAAAATGCTATTTCATCGATCAGTCCATACCTCATGTAGGGTAGAGATTCATAGTAGGATATTTTTTCAGTTAAGTTAGAGAATGGTTGAGGCTTTAACTGGGCGATCCTTTTACCCCTCATTCTGGCTTCCACGAACGCTATGTCTAAATTGTAGCGTGTAACCGGTATGGGGATTATTGGGCGGAAACCTAGCATAATGAGCCATCTGCAAATCTCCTGTAAAGAGAGTATGCATCCCTTACCTGTGCCCCCAGCCACCGCTACTGCTAAAGATGGCTTCCCATTCTCCCCATAATATCTCATTCTATCCATGAAGTTCTTAGCTAACCCATTGACTGAAAGGAAATAAACCGGGGAGAGGAAAGCTAATGCATCGCTGCTGTTAAGTTTCCCTCTGAGTTCAAGCGCGTCATCTTTGATATTGCACTCCATTCTCCGCCAGCAGGGAGGATCATTACATGCAAGGCATGGACCAATATTCTTTTCAGCTAAGATAACAAGCTCACTTTCGCCGCCAGCTTCCTTAATGCCTCTAATAATCTCCCTTGAAAGTTTTACGCAAAGCCCATCTCTATGAGGAGAACCTGAGACTACTAGAACCTTCACTTTTGAAAGACCTCCTTTTTTAACAGCATAATAGATAATTTAAAGTTGAAAATGTTTTATGAGTTACGTAAATGATGGAATATTTTTAGAATTGCGGTAAAAACTGCTTATGCGCTTCAATATATTCCTCTAGAAGATTTTTGGCTATATCTATTGTTGGAACCATAGGATCTAAGGCTAATGCTTGAAGAGCGATTTGTTTATCGCCGGTTAAAGCAGCCTCAACCACCAGCTCCTGCTGGATTACTCTATGCAGAAGCGTTGCTTCAATACCTTTAGGAAGTCTCCCAACATGTAAACCCTTAAATCCGAAGGGTCCTACCACCGCCGGCACTTCAACAATAGCCTCTTCCGGCAGGCCTTCAACGCATCCAGCGTTAGGTATATTAACACCTTCAAAGAATCTAGTTTCGCCCTTAATGATTATCTCCATAAGTTCATATACAAATGAGTGCTCAGTAACCCCTTTACGTTGTTCTATAAGCTCCTTAATGGGTCTCTCACCGTCAGCCCACCCTTTAACCATCCTCCACACATTATTCCTCCATTCCTCGCTGTATATTGTGTCCCCTGGGAACAGTTTAAGCCCATATTTTGCCCCAAAATTTGTTTCCGGACATATAAAGTGTGGAAAGAACTCGGCTATGTGATGATCGCCCTGAACGGGATAAAGCCCGAAGGTCTCCATTAGCTCCACTGAGACGTAAGCGTGGAAGGGCTTTCCATACCTGAGGGCTTCATCCCTCATCTCTTTAATTCTACGCTTAAACTCTGGATAAACATCTTTTCCATTTACATGGGCTTCTAAAATCCATGTGAGGTGATTAATACCTGCGGATATAAACGTTAACTCCTCAGGTTTACATCCAATCACTCTTGGCATGAAATATTTCGGTCCTCTAACTCCCGTACATAAACCTATAACGTTAGCCTTGGTTGCTTTCCTAGCAGCCCTACATAGGGCAGTTAATGGATTAGCCTCATTAAAAACTATGGCGTTTGAGCATAATTTCTCTATATCCCTGCATATTTCAACAATCGGCGGAATATGTCTAAGAGCCCTTGAGAAGCCTGCTGGACCAACTGTATCTGCAATAGTGTGATATATACCGTATCTCTCAGCGATTTTAACATCCAGCTCAATGCCTCTAACTCCGCCAACAGCTATTGTTATGACCACGAAATCTGCATTCTTAAGCAGATCTCTCCTATCCAAGCTGGTTTCAATCTTCAATTCAGCCTTAGTTTCCTCAATAACCCTTGAGGCTACTCTCTCCATAATTTTGAGTTTTTCCTCATCTATGTCGATGAGCCCTATTTCCGCACCCTTAAAAACTTCTGAAGTAGCCATCTCAGCGAGCAGACCAGGAGTGAATGCTAAGCTGCCGGCTCCTATAACAACCAGCTTCAATAATGGCACCCAGCATATTTTTAATTAGGGCTATGATTATCTAAATATAAATATTTTTGCATCTTCAAAAATCTCCTTTCCTCAAAAGCATAAAGAAATGGGGTTTATTGCCTGATTATTTTCGGCTCTTTACCGGTGGATATGAGTTCTCTCATGTATTTTAGCGCTGCTCTTACATGTTTATCCACAGCTTCAATCCCTTGATATTCATGATTTTCGTTATATGCCGGCGTGCTATAAAGATCTTTGTTTCTTTAGTTATTAGGGGATTAGATGGGCGGGTTAAAGGTTTACATTTCTGATGGGCTGGAGCGAAAATTTAGGGAGGTTGCAATGAGGTTGTTTGGTTATGGCAAAGGCTCGTTAAGTATAGCTTCGGAGAGAGCAATTGAACTCTGGCTTTCTCATGTTTCGGAAGTTCTTGAAATAGCAGAATCTATTGAGGATCCTGTTGAGGCTATTTATGGCATGCTTTCGCATGTTAAACGAACTGGAGTGGAGCTTCAACATGAAGCTGGGCAAATCAGAGCCAAAAAGACTCTGGGGTACAGAAGTAATGCTTGACTCTAATGTCTTCCTTGAAGTCGAATTAGCGGAAGAGCATGCGGGAGTCTTGTAAACGCTTATTG
>CAYPJR010000134.1:0-2839 GCA_964411115.1 uncultured Candidatus Bathyarchaeia archaeon
TCAGACCAGCATGGCTCATCGGGTCATTCATAACCTTCGGAATCCAATCAAGAAGATCGGTGGCAACCATATGATAGCCTTTTTCGGCGGCAACAAAGTCGCCGGCTGCACCATTGATAAAGGCTCCAGCAACGGATGCTTCAAAAGGATCCGTTCCCTGCGCTAATAGTGCGGCAACTATGCCTGATAGAACATCCCCTGTTCCGCCAACGGTCATCCCCGGGTTTCCAGTGAAGTTAAATTTAGTCCTGAAGCCGTCGGAGACTATGTCTACATAAGACTTCAACAATATGGTGGCGTTAAGGTTCTCCGCCGTTCTCCTCACATGCTCCGCCCTATCCTCCAAGTTGTCATGCAGCTTCTCACCTGTCAGAATCATGTATTCGCCCATGTGGGGTGTTAAAACCGCCGGGATCTCAAGCCTATGCTTGAAGCTGGCGAAAGCCTTTAATCCATCAGCATCAAGTAAAATTGGAATCTTCCGTTCCTCAGCAATCATCATTATCTCCTTAACAGCCTCCACGGTTTCTCTGTGAAGCCCTAATCCCGGTCCAACCGCTATGGCGGTAACCTTATCCATGTAGCTTCTTACCGTCGAAATATTATTTTTCCCTAAGTATTCGCCTTCGAGCTTAAGCGTTATTAAATTCGGCGACATAGATGATATTGCATACGCTGTTTCACGCGGTGCAGCAACATAAACAAGGTCTACCCCAGCCCTTAAAGCTGCTAGGGCTGTTAATGCCGGTGCGCCAGTGAAGGTTTCGCTGCCGCCAACAACAAGCAGCCTGCCGAAATCTCCCTTATGTGCCTCTGGAAATCTAGGTTTCACTGATATTATCACGTCTCCTGGTCCGGCGAACCTTTCAATCTCCGGAGGAATACCGATGCTTTTAACGATTAATTCGCCCACATATTCTTTAGCCTTAAAAAGTCCGGGCTTAGATTTATGGAAGGTGACTGTTAAATGCGCCTTCACGGCTTCGCCTAGAACAGTCCCTGTGTCCGAATCTATTCCGCTTGGGACATCAACGGCAACCTTGAAGGCGTTGGACTCATTTATTTTCTTTATCAGCTGCGCTATTGGCGGGCGGGGCGGGGTTTTTAATCCTATTCCGAGTAGAGCGTCTACAAAAATTTCCGCTTTAACATCTGGGATAAGCGATGAATCGTATGTTTCACGTATAGCCACCGAATTACGTAGCGACCTCAGTATCTCCCAATTCCTTCTAGCCTCTTCATTAGTTATCTCTGAGGCTTTCCCAGCGAGAATAACCTCAACCTTGAAACCCATGCATGCTAAATGCCTAGCTGCAACGAAGCCGTCTCCACCGTTCCCGCCTAAACCGCAGAAGACCGCAACTCTGGATTCCTGGGGCTTAAAACGTGACGCTATTTCAGCAGCAACGCTTCTACCGGCATTCTCCATGAGCTGCAATCTGGATATGCCGAAGTATTCCGCGTTCAAGTCGAGCGCCCGCATCTCCCTAGATGTTATTAATTCTGTGAGCATCCTTTACACCCTGTAATGCCCAAAATCAAAAAGATTTTTTAAGCATTTAAGTTATATTATTTTTTGAGGGAAAAGTATGCCGACAGCGTTCGTTTTAATAAATGCTGAAATAGGTTCCGAAAGCGAAGTCTTAAATGAGCTTAGAAAGGTTGAGGGGGTTGAGGAAGCCTACAGCGTCTACGGCGTTTATGATATTATAGCCAAGGTGAAGGCAGAATCGATGGAGAAGCTTAAAGATGTTGTCACATGGCGCATACGTAGACTTAACAAGGTTAGATCCACACTAACCATGATAGTTATTGAGGAAATGCAGAAGTGAAGATGCCATTCGCCCTCAACCATGAAGCCGCGCGGTCAATCTAGCATATGAGCTGATCCCATCCTACTGGAATAAAAATATTGGAGAAAATCGCCGGTGGCATCTCGGTTGAAGCGCTTGTTTGGAGTACATGCCCCCATACATGGATCCTACGACTACAAGTCTTTTCTAGAATTATCGTTTATGGCTGATGAGCTGGGCTTCGATTACCTTACTGTTGGAGACCATTTCTTTCTCCCACCTGAAACATATGCAAAAATAGGTGGGGATCCCTCAAGACCGGATAAACTGGATGCTTGGTCAACCTTATCCGCCCTTGCAGCTAAAACGAAAACAATTAGGATCGGCACACGCGTTTCCCCAGTACCTTTCTATCTCCCATCCAGATTAGCTAAAATTGTAGCCACGGTCGACATAATCTCCGGGGGAAGAGTGATACTTGGGGTTGGCGCCGGCTGGTATAAGGATGAAGCAGTAGCATACGGGGTTGAATGGGGAAGCCATCGGGAGCGCATGGAAAAAATGCTGGAAGGCTTAGAAATAATTTTAAGCCTCTGGACCAATGAGAAAACAACATTTAAGGGGAAATACTATCAAGTTTTAGAAGCGCCCTTCTGGCCTAAACCATTACAGAAGCCGCATCCTCAAATATGGTTCGGCGGATCCTCAGACGCAATAATAGATGCCGCCGCTAAATATGGGGATGGAATTTTCCCACTAACAAACACGCCGATAGAAAAGTTAGTTGATATTTCGCAACGCCTCAGGAAGGCGGAAAGAAGGCATCGTAGAGAGAAAAAAGTTATGCTTGCTCCAGCAATCTCATACCCAAGTGGAGTAGGAGAGAAGTCTGAGTGGGCTTCCAAAATAGAAAATTACATTAAAATCGGCGCAAACTTAATTTTAATAGATTTTACAATGGAATATGCGCCGCTTAATGAGACGCGATCATTTCTAAAAGAGTTTGCAGAAGAAGTTCTTCCAAGCTTCCGCTAATCTTTAAGAAA
>CAYPJR010000135.1:0-2834 GCA_964411115.1 uncultured Candidatus Bathyarchaeia archaeon
CCCTGCTCTTCAATTACATGGATGATGGTAGGAGGCATATTAAAGATTACCATTATGGGGAAGCGAATATATATGTGGACTTAGAGTTTAAGGCTGACGTTCAAGGCGTAATTCTCCATGGCAATTACACTGGCTTTGGACCGATACCATTTCCGGATGGGTGATTAAAATGCAGATTTTAAGAAAAATTAACCTAGTGGGGGTTGCGGGTAGCATACTTCTATCCATCGCTCTTTACTTATCTATCTTTTGCAGATACTACTGGTGGGAGATGAACATAGGTGAGGACGCAGGTTTTTTCGGGATTTCAGCGCTGAATTATGAGGTGAGCATTCTAGGCGCATATGTAAGGGTGGAGATATTGTACTTCATAAACATGGTCGCTCAGCTGCTTTTCGTTGAAAGCGCAATTGCGATGCTTACATATTCTCTAATGCCGAATAGGAAATTCTCCGAGAACCTTATGAGATTCGCTTACTTAAAGCCTGTAACAACGCTTTTATTCTTCATAATATCTCTATTAATGCTTCTTCTACCTTTGCCGGCGACATTGCTTAGGAAAACCCTTCCAATAGTCGGTGAAGGAATTGTTTCAATAAGCATCATGAGCATTTCATTAGAAATTCCGCTTAGAGCAGATTTCACAGGCACCTTCTGGCTTACGGCTGCAGCATCCTTACTCTGTGCCTTAGCTCCCATATATCATAAAGAGATAATATCCAAGCCTGAACCATTAAATACTGAAGAAACAGAGGCGGCTTCCTCTAGCAAAGCATAGAAAAAAGAAGGCGAGTGAGAGGAAGCGAAGCTGATTTCAGTCTGGCTATGGGAAAATTTTCGACGCTTGCTCGCCGCCGACGCCCCAATTGCTCCTAGGCACCTCGTGTATTATCACCTGAACATGCTCCGGTTTAATCCCAATCTCCTCGAAGGCTCTGGTTACCCCTCTTATGACAGCGGCTTTCTGCTCCTCAGTTCTCCCAGCCCACATTTCAATTATTACAACAGGCATATCTATCACCAAAAATATTAATTTGTTCATCAACCAATTAACGTTTTTATATAAAAACTTTTAAGCCTTTAAAGGGAGAGGAGGATGCTAACTTGAGATCATATCTTGATGAGGATAAATTTGAGGATGTAAAGCAAAGATTTGAGGCTTTCTGGAACAGGGAGCCTTTAGATGTGCCGATCCTCTACGTTACGGCTCCGAAGCAGGAGAGGATAAAAATAGATTTTCCAGCCCCTAGAAGCATGGAGGAGGCTTGGACAAGCATAGATTACGTACTGAAAAAAGTTGAGGTCTACTTTGAGAGCACAATCTTTTTAGGCGACGCCATACCATGGTATCTGCCAAATTTAGGACCTAACTCCTTCACCGCCTTCCTGGGGGCGAATTTAAAATTTATTTCAGAAGAAACTTCATGGGCTGAACCCTTCGTTGAGAATTTATCTAAATATAAACCTGAACTTAGAGAGGAAAACAAATGGTGGAGAATAATGAATAATATTCTCGACGTAATATGCGAAGTTGCTGAAGGAAATTTTCTGGTTGGAATACCGGATATACATTACGGCGGCGACTCCCTGGCTGCTGCCGCTGGAACCCAAAAACTGGTGAAAAGCCTATACGTGGAGCCTGAAGAAGTTAAAAGGCTGATTAGGAAGCTCACTGAAATCTGCATCAAGGTTTTCGAAAGATACTACCAGAAGATTTCACGAATCCAGAAGGGTTCAATAACATGGATACCTGCATACTCAAGGGGGAAATATTTCGCGCTGCAGGACGATTTCTCAGGCTTAGTCTCACCAAAAATGTTTAGGGAATTTTTCCTTGAGGAACAGATAATCTTAGCGAATTATCTTGATAACTCAATTTTTCATCTTGATGGACCTATGGCTATTGGCAATCTAGACTATTTATTGGAGATAGAGCGCCTTAACGGTATCCAATGGGTTCCGGGAGCAGGCTCAAAACCCATGGTTGAATGGACAGATTTATGTTTAAAAATACTCAATGCAGACAAATGCCTAGTGATCAGCTGCGAGCCTGAGGAGGTTGAAATCCTACTTTCAAAGCTTAAGCGTAAGGGATTAATGCTCTGCGTGTCATGCAGAGATGAGGGGGAAGCGAAAAATGTGCTGAAAATCGCTGAACATTGTAGGGGAGTGAAATAGGCGGATAAAGCCTATTTTATTCAGTAATAATAAAGCGGATCTTCATCGCGTTTTTTATGGAGCATCTGGAAGATTTTGAGAATCCCCATAGCAATTAATAATAGCATGAGTATTGCAAAAATGCCTGAAGCTGAAAGCATCATTTTCACCTCCTATAAAATCCCAAGTTTTCTGAGACTATTATATTGGCGTAAGTATTCTAAACCCTTCTCGGTGGTCTTAATTATGGCGTTGTTCTCCGAATCCACGGCGATCAATCCGCTTCTCTCAAGTCTTTTTAAATAGTTATTTAGGAGCTTAAAGTTTATGTTTGCACCGTAAACTATCCGGGTCTTCCTAGCTCCGTTTCTGGCAGCATACAGTATATCGGCAATAACTTCGACGCTGCTTCTTCTGGAATTTACACGCGTAGTAACATTCTTACTTAACATTTTTACTTCACCTTAAAGATTGATTATCAATAAGGTCAATTTAAATCTTTCTAGCCGAAAAGGGAAGAAAAAACCGATTAAAAGGAAAAATAACTGAAAATTTCTAATTAATGGAAATATAATGCGTTTTTCACCATTTTTAGAAAGGGAAACAATTTTTTATCCAAATATGGGAAAACTCAGTTAAGATTTTCCAAAACAGTGGAGAACTATAGATGAAATTCA
>CAYPJR010000136.1:0-2806 GCA_964411115.1 uncultured Candidatus Bathyarchaeia archaeon
CATCCAATGCATTATCTGGCTTCCACCAATAACCAATCCAACAGGATTAATTGGGACTCTAGCGAATGTTATTCTCAACCATAAGAGAACCCCTGCCAATATGAAGCCGCCAGCCCAATTTGATAGCTCCAATGAAAGCAAGTTTTTATTCCAGTTAAACCAAGAGCAACCTTGAAGCTGATTAAAAGCCGCGTTAAATAGGGCTTCTTGAGCCCACCATGCGGGACTAACCCATTGGCTATAAAGGGTTCCTCCATATCCAAAGCCTTTATTGATCCCAATAGCATAGGTGAAAACAAGCCATAGTGGAATGCATATTAGAACAGCTAATGCCATAGCGATTATTGTTGAAACAGCCATTGTCTTACTGTGAAGTTTTACGTCAGAGGCTAATTTGAATCCTTCTAATTGCGCGCTCTGTGGGGTTCCAGCGCCACCCCAATACCAAGTGTAATGTCCAGTAACAATATATCCCATATTCCAAGCCGTGAAGGCTCCAGCTCCATAGGCTGCCTGAGTTGCTTCAGAGGCTTCTGATCCAACAAGCGCATATAAGCCTGCCTGTGATAGAAGAGTTGCTAAAACCTCTTGGGATTCCCACGGCGTATCACCCTTCGCTATGCTTTCTCCCCTAATTCTTGATGCTGCGATATACTGAAGGAAGGCATAAACTAAAATAATACCTGCAGCCCAAATAGGAATATATACAGCCACCATAAGAACAATCAATAGAATGGCTGAAATTATAAATGCTAACCAAAGAGTTCTATAGGAAAACGGTTCGTCCCCTTCATCCAAGACTTTAGATCCAAACGCATTCTTAAGCGTTGATGCTAAATACTTTCTCGAAAATACTAGTAGCCAGAAGCCTAAACCTATCATTGACCCCCATCCAATCATTCCGCCAGAGATTGGTGTAATGGCGCAAGATGCCATGTTATGCCAAGCTCCACCGGATGAGCCCCATGGCGCCTGTAGCGTTGCGTATCCAGCCCATACTGAAATTGCCGGGAGTATATCCGCAAAGATGAACCATGAAATCATTGCGGTGAAGAGAACGTCTAACGGAGCGAAATACCATAGGGCTAGGAGGGCAGGCCCTATGCTAAAGAACCAGCTTGAGTTCGGTAATGCTGTTTCTAAAGCAGTTATGTGAATTGTCTGCCATAAATTCCAGCCTCTCCCGGGCGCTAATGCATCAATTAAGTTCCCAATAACAAGTAAAACGCCTATAATAAAGCCTATCACGATTCGTTTTACCCTTACCTTATCTGCAGATCCAGTACCGATTGTTATCAGATCTCTTGTAATGTTCAGAAATGGAAATGGAAGTTTTTCAACATCTATCCATTGTTTACGTAGTATCATGCCCATGGAAGTCATAAAAACAACTAGCGCCATAGTGAAAATAATCCAGTAAGCTATTGCTGGCATCCATGCGCTCCATGGAACAGGTATTCCACCCTCAAAGGCAGCTAAGGCGGCATCTTTATCTACAACTCCAAATAAGGGGCTTGTTTCCAGCGCTCCTGGCAATGAGGAAACCCATCCTCCCATTCCCCACCACTGCTTTTCTGGAGCATAATTGAAGATTGATATTGAAAATGGAACGGCTACCGACCATGCGAAGCCCAGACTTGATGTGACCATAGCAAATATTAGCGCGTACTCCTCAGGCTTAAGCCTTAACGCCTTAACAGGATAAGCAATTATAGCAAGAATAAAGAGAACCAAAAAGGCTCCAGCGTTCATTCCCCAAAGCGTTAGGTTCACATTAGTCCAGTCAATTGAGAGCTGAATCAGCATCATTATGATTGAAATAGCTAAACCTATAAAAAAACCTCTGGATTTCAGAGAATATTTCACTTCAGACATTAGCTTTTCCTCTTTATCTCCCAAAGATATCCCCAATTTCACAGCGCGCTCTTAATATTTAAATTTTTTGTGAAAAAAGGTGAGACTTGTGGCTCGGACATGATGTGGGATTTACGCATTAATTTACCGGTAAATTTTACTTGGATGTTGGTTTCGGAGGAGATAATGTTTTTCTCAAATGCTTGGTAGTATTTTTCAAACCCTTGCAAGTATTATAAATAGTGGATAAAATTTGCGCTTTCCTCTCAATATACAAGAACATTTTTATAAAGACTAAGAAGCAGGAATGAAAAGACGCAATTTTTGGACATGCCCTGCGGTTAACCTATTTCTGCCAATTTAGGGTTAAATGATTCAGCCATTTTCCACCTCCAATTGTCTAGAAGTGCATTCCGAGATTCCCCTCTCCAAGTTAAGGCTTGAACATTAATCATCCATTGACCAAACCTTAAAAAGACTTCTCCGCTAAATCTAAAAATCTGAGAGATCTAGCAATAACATTTCTAGTTAAGAGCGAATGCAAAACTTTAATGTACATTTTCATTATAGGGAAGAACTTCTATAGCGGAGACTTTGGCTGCCTCCTGTTGAGGTTCAGTTAACCCCACAAAACGAATAATTAATCGGTTATCGCTGACTTCGCAAATAAAGGTTTTTACTATTGCTTTATTCCGTCCACCAGCATCGTTAAAGATGTTATAGCTAGTTAGAGCTGGTTTATTTTGAATATAAACGTCAAAGAATTCTATTCCTCCCGCATCCATTAGGGTTTCAGCGAAATGTAATTTCACAATGTATTTACCGTTCGGTACATCGAAGATGTAGGAGAATTCTTGGCCGAAGCGCTGCGATCGATAGATTGTGGGATCCTTAATATTCCCGATATCCCCTGATAAAACATCTGTATAAGTGTATGTTACATATCCCAGTT
>CAYPJR010000137.1:0-2781 GCA_964411115.1 uncultured Candidatus Bathyarchaeia archaeon
AATACTAATAATACCTGTAGCCAGTGCAAACAGAAATCCGGGAAAGATTAATCTTGATTTTTATTTAATCCTCATATTTTTTATTGTTATGCTTGACCGTTTTTCTCTCTAAACTTCTTAGTTAAGGTCTCGATTTTTTCAGCTGTAACATTTAAGGTCTCGATGATCTCCCTCATTTCTTGCTCGCTTAAACGTTTTTCAAGGGCGCCTCTTAGGTCCATAAGCGCCCTAATTATCCGCTTAAGAGATCTGTCAAGATCTCCCGCCCTTTCAACATGAGGCATAAACCAGGGCGGTGGAGGGAGACCGAACATGAAGACCATCTTACCCATTTTTTCACGCATTTTCTCATGCTCCTCAAGAAACTTTAGGCCCTCCTCAGTTATGGTGTATCGTTTCACTCCACCCTCCTCTCTTGAAACCTCGCTGATGTATCTATTGTCCTGTAGCCATGCTAAAAGCGGATATATTGAGCCGGGACTAGGCTTCCAAAAACCATGGGTTTCTCTCTCAATGGTTTCCATAATTTCAGATCCTGACATAGGCTTCTCTTTTAAAAGCTTAAGCACATAATATCTTAAGAAACCCTTTGGAACACATGCAATATGTCTTCTAACGTTTCTCCATGGCATGTGCGGCGGACCGTGTGCTTCGTTATGCGGCAGTAATGGATCAAACATATTATCGCCTTTGATATCATTTTTGATATTCCACCATATAAAGTTTACCCAGATTGATCGGAAAATTGGAGTTAAGGCTTAAATCTATAAGTTGCTTATTGCCTTTAATGGTGTGCATCATGGTGAGCGCATCGGATTTCGTCGGTAGGGATGTAATATCTGTTAGGGATTTTACCCGGGAAGAAGCGGATTACTTGTTGAAAATTGCCGGCGAGATGGAGCCTCTTGCAGAATCCGGCTCAGATATCCTCAGGGGTAAAATTATGGCGACGCTCTTCTTTGAACCAAGCACTAGGACTAGGATGAGCTTTGAGGCTGCCATGTATAAGCTCGGCGGCTTAGTTATAGGGTTTAGTGAGCCGGAAGAGTCTTCGGTGAAAAAGGGTGAGAATTTAGCTGATACGGTTCGCGCCGTCGAGAAATACGCTGACATAATAGTTCTGCGTCATCCAGCCGAGGGAGCTGCACGCTTCGCAGCTGAATATGCGAAGATCCCGGTTATAAACGCTGGTTCAGGCGCTGAGGAGCATCCGACGCAAGCCTTCCTAGACCTATATACCATTATGAAGGAGAAAGGGCGTATAGATGGCTTAAAAATAGCTTTAATGGGTGATTTACGCTATGGTAGAACAGCCCACTCGCTTGCCTATGCATTATCACTCTACAAAGTTAGGCTATTTCTCGTCTCACCTGAACTTTTAAGGATGCGCAGGGAGGTTTTAGAAGATGTAAGCGATAAGATTGAAGTGTCAGAACACTCAAGTATTGAGGAGATTCTGCCCGAGATTGATGTTTTATATGTGACTCGCATACAGAAGGAGCGCTTCCCAGATTTAGCGGAGTATGCTAAAGTTAAAGGTTCATACATGGTGGATCTGAATGTTCTTAGGAGGGCGAGAAACGATCTAATAATTCTTCATCCACTTCCAAGGGTTGATGAAATCGCATCTGAAGTTGATTCAACACCATTTGCTAAATATTTCCAGCAGGTTAAGAACGGCTTGATCGTACGTATGGCGCTGCTAGCTTTAATCTTAGGCGCAGTTAAAGATTAACAAGGAATCTTTAAAGAAGATGCGGACTAATCTTCCCGCCTTAAAATGCTAAACATTCTAAGCCTAGATGCCCTAATTGATTATAGTGAAGGGTCGGTATGAAAATGGAAAATCGAAGGTTTGTTAGTCCCCTAGCCATAGTTCTAGTAATTGCTCTCGCCGCTATTCTCTCCATAAACGCTATTTTATTCTACACTATTTTTCGGCTTAACGAAGAAATCTCCTTAATAAGCAGAGAGATCGTTGAACTACAAAAATCTTATACTAACTTATCACTTCAAATATTAAGTTCACTATATGATGAATATGGAGGTGCTACTTACTTGCATGGAGATGCAACCGGCTTCTTTCATGTAGAGAAGATCGACGGGAAATTTTGGCTTATCGATCCGGAAGGCAACCTGTTCATATCGAAGGGAGTTAACCATGTGGATTACTGGGGCGACTATTCCCCATCGCTTGGTTACAGCCCCTATAATAAATATGTCTCTGAAAAGTACGGTTCAGCAGATAAGTGGGCTGAGGAAGCTGTTAGTAGGCTTAAAAAATGGGGCTTCAACACCATAGGCGCATGGTCGAGCAGAGAAACATATGATAAAGGCATGCCATATACGGTTATCCTCAACATAGCCCTCGAGGCTGGAGCAAGCTGGCTGACTGGAAACGTTGCAGATTATTTCTCGCGAGAGTTTAAGGAGGCAGCTGAGAAGATTGCGATGGAAGAATGCGCACCCAGGCGGGAAGATAAGTATCTGATTGGATATTTCATCGATAATGAGCTTAGATGGGCGGCTGACTGGAGATCAAGTAATGATCTCTTCGATGATTATATGCTTCTTCCACCTGAGGCGGAGGGCAAAAAAGCCCTGGTGAATTTTCTTAGGGAAAAATATGGTGAAATATCCTCCCTGAATAGGGCTTGGGGAACCAGTTTCTCCTCATTCGATGATCTTCTTTTGGAGAAGCATGCTCCGAAAACATTGGCTGCTGAAGCCGATAGGCGGGGCTTCCTAAGGATTATCGCTGAGCAATACTTCAAGTTAACC
>CAYPJR010000138.1:0-2695 GCA_964411115.1 uncultured Candidatus Bathyarchaeia archaeon
TTTTCGGATTTTCGCCGAGTTGCGGATGAGATCCATAAAGAAGGAAAATCGATAGTAGGCGAATTCCATACTCATCCAGAAGGAAATTCTAATCTAACAGGAGGAGGCATGAAAATTATGAGATGGATGAAAAATGGATTTTGGATGATAGTTTCCAAAAATTCGATCACAGCAATACTTTTTGACGCGGAAGAATTTAAAACAAACATAACAAAAAATCCCAGTAGAAATCATTTAATACCCAATAAATCGTATAATGTAAGTGAGACGAAAATGCATGCCACAAAGCTTGACCCATTTCGAAATAGGATTCTGAGACATTTAAGGGAAGTTCAAACATACTTAAGTCAAGGTTTCTGGAACAAGTTGTAAAAGAAAGTTATAATACAGTTATTCTTTGCCTTGAATGTTTAGTTGTTGATTATGTAGGAGTGAAAATATTGGAACAATTGAGAAGAGAATCAAGAACTTATCTTGACCCCCTGACCCCGGAAAAACCGCGCTTCAAACCTTTAAATGTTAGTACATAATTAGCCTATTCTGTGGCTGTTTGGTTTGAGTGTGCATGTTATGAGCGTCTCTGTAATTAAAGATCCGGAAGATAGGCGCCGCGGCGTTAGAAGATCTCTAAATCTCATCGAGGAGGAAGTTCGCAGAATATTGCCGGGTAAGCCCAGAATACTTATTAAACCTAACTTCGTAAGCGCGTATAATCCGCCGTCGGCAACCCCGGTGGAGTGCGTGGATGAAATCCTTGATTTTCTGCTGGCACATGCAAATCCGAAAGAAATAATAGTTTCAGAGTCCCCGACGATTGGAAGCTTCTGGGAAGCGGCAAGACGATATGGGTATGTGGGGTTAAAGGACAAGTATGGCGTTGAACTATGCGATTTAGATGAATATGGCCATGAAGAGTTTGAGATAACGGATGATAGAGGCGCCTTCCTCACAATACCTGTATCTAAACTTGTACTTGAGTCTGACTTTAGAGTTTCACCTGTAAGACCTAAAACCCATGATGTGGTCGTTGTGACGCTGACAATAAAAAACATGGTTGTGGGCTCTGTGAAGAGAGGATATAGGCGGCTTATTCATCAAGGATACTGGCAAATAAACTATAACATCGCTAGGATCGCCGTGAAGGTTATGCCCCACCTAGCCGTTGTAGACGGCTACGAAGCGATGGAAGGAAATGGCCCTGTTCATGGCAACATAAGGAGGTGGGGAGCATACTTCGCCTCAACTAATCCTGTATCTCTAGATTCAGCCGTAGCGTTCGCTATGGGTTTCAACCCGAGCGATATAGGGTACTTATATCTTCTCTCAGCTTGGAATTGCGGTGAAATAAACCCAGACAAAATAAATATTTTAGGAGAGAACCTAGACGCTGTCAAAACAGCATTCAAGCCCCACGGAGACTTTAGAAATCAAGTCGGCTGGAAGAAGTATATGGACGCTTTAATGAGACTTCCAAAAATGCCGTAACATGGTCAGCCGGCTTCTATATTTTATCCCGGAGTTAAAGATCTGCGGCTTTCCCGCTTTTATGTTGAAAAGTTGACGGAGCAATTTTATGCTTATTAAAGTTTAAAAAATATGGATAGATAGTTTGTTTCTTGGTGGTGCGTCCTTGAATAACTATATTAAGATTAGATCCGTCGCAGTGTTTGTGGATCCGCATGGCATCAGCCATAGTCAAAATGTTGAAGCCGAGGTGGCTAAATCGATTAGCTTGCTGGAAAGCCTTATCAAAATCTTAAGAAGTAAGGGGTTGGAACCCTGGACTTCCAGGCTTTCGCTTCCAGCGAACAGTATATCGCTATTTAAACATGTTGTTGATAATTTAGACGTTAGCCGATTCCTTGTATCCCTCGGATATACAAATTTTGATCCATCAATGGTGGACACGTACCTCGATGCTGTTGAGAAAGGATTCTATATCTCCTTTAATGGTTTAAGGGCTGTTGAGAAAAACCTGGTTAAAGAGATCTCCGCATTTATCCATAAGGCTTCATTACATAATCCAATATGTGCTACTAGGATAGCCGTTGGTTTTCATGATGAGCCCCTTCAAACACCGTACTTTCCAGATTCAACGAGCATTAATGAAGGAGTAGGATTATCATTCTTATATCCAGGTTTCATATTGAAAAATCTGGAACATGGTTTAACGTGGGCGTTCGATGAATTTAAAAAGGTGACGGCGGAAGCCGCGGGCTCTCTGGAAGCAGAGGGCTTTAAGGTTTTCATAGACTATAGCTTATCACCCTGGATGGAGAACAGCATCATAGAGCTCCTTCAGAGAATCGGATACTCGGCAGATCGGCCCGGTTTCAACTATGGCGTTCTATTGCTTAATAGGGAAATATGGAGGATTGCTGACAAGTACGCATCAGGGTTTAATGAGGTTATGCTTCCATATGCTGAGGACAATGGATTGAAAAGGCTTGGTGAAAAGGGATCGATAAGGGCTAAGGACCTATTGTTGTATGCGGCGACATGCGTAGCAGGCCCAGATATGCTCGTCATACCGGAAGATATGGAGAAATTAACCAGATTCATAAAAGACGTATACGCGGTGTATACACTTAAGAAGAGACCTTTAGCAACCAGATTAATTCCAGTGCCCAGTAAGCCCGGAGACAAAATAAGTTTAGGGAGATTCGGGGAAACCCCCGTAATCCCCTATTAACCA
>CAYPJR010000139.1:0-2534 GCA_964411115.1 uncultured Candidatus Bathyarchaeia archaeon
CTAACAGCAATAAAGATTTATCAGCGCCCAGACATGCGCTTCCGCCTAGGAGCATCAAGCGGGTTAGATGAGCAGAGGATTGAGGCAGACTATAACCAACACAACTTTAGAACTATGTTTCATCAAATGAAATTCACAAAATTTTGTTCCATTTTCGCCGAGCTAATATGTGTAGCAGAAACACAGAGTTGCAATGATTTTGAGTGGAAGATGCTGCGGACTGCATGCGCCTATAATGGGATGAGCGTGGAGAAGTTTGTTAAAGCCCATGTCTTAAGCGCAACCTTTGACTAAAGTCGGGGGCTTCCAGCGTTTAGAAATGACTTTACAAGTAGTTTATTGTTGAATTGAATATGCCCCGTATTCCCGGAACACCTCATATATTGCTAAGATATTTCTTATGGAATTCTAGGCTGGATTTCATGTATGGTGTTAAAGATGAAGCCCGGAGCAATATATGAATGAGTTCGCGAATATTTAGGTTCAATGGTTCTTCGCTCGTTTTTCGGCGATTATTGGTGTGGCTAATAGGGTGATGATTAGGGTCGCTATAATTAAAGCTGCTATTGTCCATATGTCAATGTTGGGTTCTCCAACCGGGTTCTGAATAAGTTCAGGGTTACTGGAATAGAAAGCCTCAGGACCATGCCAGAATGCCTCACCAGTATCAGCCCAGACGCAAACGTCATAACCTGTTATCTTATCACCATTTCCGTAAGTCTTATCAAAGTACAGTTCAATGAACCATCTCGGGAACAGAATGAAGAGATCCCCGCCCCTTTCGGTGATTTCATCATTATACAAATCGAGCGTCGCGGTAATCTTCACTACCTTCGCTCCGAGCCCCTCAATATAGCTTTCCGCAACTTTCAAAGCGATATTAATTGCCTCATCCCTCGAAACCTTAATCTCAGAGCTACCAATCTTCCAGAGGTTCCAACCATCGTAGAAGTGAAGAAGCAAACCATCTTTAGTACTAATGCTGAAGCTAAAGATGGATGGACTTTTTAAACCATTAACCACATGTCTCCAACTGAAACCAATGTAATTATCTTCAATATCAACACAAACCTTAAAAGCTAAGCCATTTTTCTCTACAGTTGAATTCTCTAGCGTGGTAATTTCCTTCAGGAACGGCAACATTTTACTACAGTATGAGGCATTAAAGACTTTTTCATATCTTTCTAGGAAAATTCTTGCATCATTAATTAGATCCGAGGAATGTTGGAACCTCATCTTAGGCTTACCTTGGCAGTCCAGTACCCAGAACCATTCCAGCATGCCATCCACAAACTCCACCGAAATCTCCATAACGTTATTTTCTTCTTTAAGGAGAAGAAGAATGGCGTCCGTTGCGTGCTTAGGAAAAACCTTAAGCTCCGGTCTTGAATTCCTATCAGTTACAAATTTATATGACATGTTGTAGGCTTCTATATCAATGCCAATTACATCCCTTAAGAAAGTAAAAGCAGAATTTCTTTCAACCGCTTCAATCTCCTCAATAGACATCTCTTCAATAGACTGAGCCCAGCTCTGTGGATAAACTAGAACGGAAAGCAAAGCTAAAACCATCATAAATATCAGAGACTTTCTTTTCATAAGCATGATTCCTTCGCCCCTTTTATTAAGTTGGATCATAGTTTCCGTCACCATAAACCTTCATATAGGCCGTGCCAGAGGGAGTAGAATAACCAGTATAAAAAATGCATCTCTCAAATTGATTTGATCCATCATTAATGTTAAACGTTGTTTTGGCGGCATGATCAAGAGCTAGTTTCACATTATAACCACGTTTAAAGATAGCGTAATAGAAGTTTTTTACGAAGTTTCTGCCCGCTTCATCCTTTCCCCCAAGAGGTTTTCTCAGATACGGTGCTTCGTTATAAAAACCGATAAATACGTATCCATTGTTGTCCGGGTTCTTGTAGCCATTACTGCTTAGGTCCTTTGTGTGCATCCAAGCCCAAGGCATTCCATGCTCGCCATATGAACTACTCACCCATATCTTGTCTCCTTGAAAGCAATGCCACATATATACGAAACGAACTCTTCGGATAACTGTGTAATTATATATCCAAGAATCCAGAATCTGTTGATGATCATCGCCATATATGTAGTAACGATACCTTTCCTCTATGGGAACAGGTCCGTAAACCGGTGGGGGGTCATAATACCCATGACCAATGGTCCACACCAGCGCTTGGTCGCTGCTTCCTCCCCAGGCTGCATACATATACCATTCCTTCTCAGCAGGATACCATGGTAAATGCGTGTAACCAACCTCTAGGCATAACTGCTTTATGTACTCCGCAACCTCTTGGTGCAGCTGCAACTCATATGAATCGCTTATGCCATGTCTTGTTTCCAGTATGTAGATTGCCCGTGTAACAGCAAGTGCTGGAGAGACAAAGGTCAAAGATAAAAATAAAAAATTAAGGACTAAAATGTAAGGATATTTTCCCACTATTAACCCCATTATAAAAATTGGCAATCTAGTATATATACATCAAGGAAATATGCCGCACACAAAGCAA
>CAYPJR010000140.1:0-2474 GCA_964411115.1 uncultured Candidatus Bathyarchaeia archaeon
AAAGTGAAAATATTAACTTTTTTGGAAAAGTCGAGTTCTTAATATGCCTAAACAGTCTCAATTCATCATGTAAAGCATCAACAACAGATGCTCTCACTATTTTTCTTTCACTATTATTTCATACCAAATTGTTGTATATTCTGGTCCGATTGTGAAAATCTTATATTTTCCGTCGTTTTGAACTGGGACGGGTTGTTTTCTGTTTCCCCTGTTATCCAGCGCCCAAACCTCAATGTCCCTGTCAGATTGTACCTTTATTGTAGCCGGCACCCCCTCAGTTAATGTTGGGGGTTCACCCCAATTTCCTCTGCACGTTATTTTACCATTATATGTGTTTATCTTGGAAAGCCTTGCTGTTCCTCTGGCTAAGATTTTGCCGCTGGGATACTCCATAATTCGCATGTTGCTGTTAACCGTGTATCCGGCGGCAACTAAGAGAAGCCTTCTCCACCCTTCAAAGTTTTCTCCATCCATAACGCTGAGGGTTATTACACTCCACCCATCCAAGACAGTCATGCCCGGCTCAATTATCAATCTACCAAAATTGTATCTTCCATTACCGCAGAAACCTATCAATGCTAGGCTTCGCGAGGTATTAACCACTATTATGCCCCCATTTTTTCTTGTAATGTCCCATATTACCTGACCATTATCAGACCTGTAAACCGGCCCCTTTGCATCAACCTCCTGCGGCATCAATGCATCGCTCGGTATGGGTCCGCCTTCAACCATTAAGGCTACTCTGGAAACCAACGGTGTACTGCGCTTCACTCCAACATGCTCCCCATCAATCAGCCTCCAAGCCCACGTTCTCCTTTCAGCAATGGCATCTATCTCGCCGTACATGTTAAGCGGTGCGGTTACAAGATTACTTGCCGGATCAATGTCGCCTCTAACAAACATCATATATGCCGGTATTAGGGTTGCCATCTTAACCGGATGCTGATCAACATCAAAATAGCCCCTAATCATTCTTGAATTCCAGCCGCCTGCTCTCCCATAGTCGAAGAGGAATATTCCGTCCCAATCTTGAAGCGCAGCGTATGCCGCTAAAATTAAGGCGGTTTCAGCATCATACATATTCGGCGCAGGATGATTATATTCAGTTACGAAATGAGGTTTTCCATAAACCCTCCTAAGCGCGATATCTGGAATCGTGCTCCTCTCCGGATAATTCACCATTGGTTCATTCACAACGTACCAGTTTTCAGGATCCCATGATGCGCCTGGAAATTCCGGATGATGCCAATAATTATGCGTATCAACAATGTCCAAGCGGGATTGAATATTTATTGTGCTGCAGCTAGTTATGGTTCCTATGATAAGGGCTTTAACCCCAATCTCCTCTTTTAAATATCTATACATGTCTTCAAAATATTTCTTCTCCGTAAGCCATAGGAACTCAATCCAATCCTTCTTTGCAGCTGATGTTTTGCTATTAAATTCCTCGAGCGTAAATATTTCCAGCGTTCCATCTTCAAGTTTACCTTTCTCCAGCGTCCCCCAAGCTTTCTGAAGGTTTTCAGTTGAGCCATATTTATTTATTAGGAAAGTGTTCCACTTTTCTCTAAGGCTCTCCCTAAATATAGCTGGGAACCCATCGATGATTCCCCCAAGCCATCCCTGGATGAGCCCCTGTTCATTAACTATTTCAACAATCGCAACGCTTGTTTCATCAGCGTATATAGAATTAGTGTAGGGGTTATAATGCGTTAGGAGCTGCCTAGCATACTCCCTATGAAGATTGGTGACATCGTCGAAGAAGAAGCCTAAAACCTGCTGATCCTTCCATGAAACGCTATTTATTTCATGTGGCAGTCCATCAGCGCTGGACATTTGCCTAGAAACCAGAAGGTTCAAATCAACATATATGCCGTTTTCCTTCAGCATCGCTATGAAGTAGTCCAGCCTGTTAAGCGCATTCTCATTTAGGCGCCTTGTTCCACCGCTCAATGGATCAAATATGTTAAAACTTTCCCAGGGAGCATCCATATGATGGAAGCGAACTATATTCACGCCGAACTTCGCAAGCCTAGCAGCTATTTTTCTAGCCTCATCTTTGCTTGGGAATGCTGAGCTCCCACATATGTTAACTCCGAGAAACTTTATGCGTTTACCTCCAGCATAAAGGTGCCCATCTCTGCCAACGGCAACATGTCCAAAGCGTCCAGCAGGTTTATCCAGCAGGTTGCCTAGGCTTATAAACGTACTCTCAGAGTCATCCCAGGGCAGATAAAACTCAAAGAGTCTCCCATCGCCCTCCTCATATGCCGGTGCGGAAAAATATTGGTTGTAAATAGTCAAGGAGATCACCGCTAAAATTATTGCGGTGACAATAAATATTAAAGCTATCTTAATTCTGCTCACGGCAAACTCCACAAGAACATTTTTACCTAAGTAATTATTAAAATTTTTAATTCGGCTTATTGAAGCATTCCTTTTAAAGATCGTTTTCTCCTAGCCATCTTGTGAAT
>CAYPJR010000141.1:0-2453 GCA_964411115.1 uncultured Candidatus Bathyarchaeia archaeon
ATAATCCTGTTTTCAATAGAATTCAATGTATCTTTTAACTGTGAAATTTCCAGTTAATCTTATGTCCTCCGAGGATGATCCAACCATAACTTTGAATTCCCCCGGCTCAACTACGCGTTTCATATGTTGATCTAGAAATGAGATATCTTCCAATGTGAGCGTAAACTCAACTGTTTTTTCTTCACCGGGCTCTAATGTTATCCGCTTGAACCCCTTAAGCTCCTTAACCGGTCTGGTTACACTTGCGACAGCATCATTTACATATAACTGTGCAACCTCGTCTCCCCTATATTTACCTGCATTCTTAACCTTAAACCTTATAGTTAAAGTGTCCTCTTCTCCAACCTCTTTCGGCTTTATTTCTAAGCCGCTATATTCAAATTTCGTGAAGCTTAATCCATGCCCGAAGGGGAAAAGAGGCGTATATGGGATATCTAAATATTTAGATGTCCACCTATTCGCCTGCGACGGCGGCCGACCGGTGCTTTTGTGATTATAATATATCGGAACTTGACCAACTGTTCGTGGGAATGTTATTGGCAGCTTCCCGCCGGGATTATAATCGCCGAATATTATGTCCGCTATGGCGCAGCCAGCCTGGATCCCGGGGAACCATGCTTCTATAATTGCAGGTACATGCTCCGCTGACCATTGAATCGATAAGGGTCTGCCGTTCATTAATACTTCAACAACTTGAACTCCAGCTTCATATATTGTCTTCACCAGGTCTTCCTGAACTCCTGGAAGGTCTAAAAATGCTCTGCATGCTGCTTCACCACTCATATCTCTTCCCTCGCCGACGACAACTATGGCTACTTTACATTCCTTAGCAGCTCTCACCGCTTCCTCAAATCCTTCAGTTGATGAGCCCTCAATCTCGCAGCCCTTAGCATATAGAACTTTAGTTTTTGGGGAAACTTTACTTTTAATTCCCTCAAGAACCGTGACGACATCCCTTGGGTCGCCTAGACATGACCATGGTCCCAGCGGGGCTTCCTTATCGTTTGCCAGCGGGCCTATGACCGCGATTGAATTGATATCCTTGCTCAGGGGCAGAATGCTGCCTTCATTTTTAAGCAGCACGATGGATTTTCTGGCTATTTCAAGAGCCGCTTCAAGGTGCTCCCTGCATTTTATTACTTTTTTTGCATGTCCAGGATCAACGTATGGATGTTCAAATAAGCCCAGTTTAAATTTTATCTTTAGTATGCGTTTAACAGCCTCGTTAATTCTATCCTCAGATATCCTGCCCTCTTCAACCAGCTTTAGAAGGGATCGACGGTATACGTCGCCCTGCATATCCATGTCTACGCCAGCTTTAAGAGATTTTTCAGCGGCCTCAAAAATGTTCTCCGCTATCCCATGATTGATAAGTTCACCTATAGCGTTCCAGTCGCTGACCACGAAGCCCTCGAATCCCCACTCATTTCGAAGGATTGTTTTAAGCGTGTAGGGATTAGCTGATGCCGGTATACCATTCAGGTCGTTGAATGCGCTCATTATTGTTCCAGCGCCGGCTTCAACAGCCGCCTTAAATGGCGGCAGATAGATTTCTCTAAGCGTCCGCTCAGATATGTCAACAGTATTATAGTCTCTTCCACCTTCCGCGCCGCCATAAGCCACATAATGTTTTGGACAGGCAACCAGGGCGTTAGGGGCAGATAGGTCGGTTCCCTGATAGCCTTCCACGAGAGCTCTTGCCATGACTGATCCTAAATAGGGGTCTTCGCCGGCTCCCTCAGCAACCCTGCCCCATCTGGGATCTCTTGCGATGTCAACCATCGGCGCGAATGTCCAGTGCACTCCATCAGCACGGGCTTCAGCCGCCGCTATTGAGGCTGCCTTCCTCGCGGCCTCCGGATCCCAAGTGCTTGCTAATCCGAGGGGTATTGGAAAAATTGTTTTGTAACCATGCAGCACATCTAAGCCGAATATTAATGGTATACCTAGCCTTGATTTTTCAACCGCTATCTTCTGAACTCTATTTGTTTCTTCAGCGCTAAAGACATTTAAGAGGGATCCTATCCTTCCATTCCTTATCATTTCTTCATACTCTTTTGTAATGCCGCTGTATTGGCACATTTGCCCGATCTTTTCTTCAAGAGTCATTCTCCCCAAAAGGTCTTCAACTCTTCTATCGATCGGTTGGTTAGGGTCTAAATAAATGGGCTTTTCACCTTTAGGCGTTTTCAATTTTTCTCCCTCAAATATTCATAATACATTGCATATAAAATGTTTTTAAATATTCAAGATTTAGAGATCGCAGCGGACAGTGGATTAAATGTAAACTCTTCAAGGAAATATAAGCGAAGAAAACCCCATTTAATTTCTTATTTGACATGGAGCTTATTGAAGCTTATGCGAAACGTTCATTTTGAAATAAGCGAAAATACCTTTAAATTTTTCTATGAATAAATATTTTTTGGGGTGGAATATTGCCGAAGGTTTTGATT
>CAYPJR010000142.1:0-2435 GCA_964411115.1 uncultured Candidatus Bathyarchaeia archaeon
CAGCCTCCATTTAATTTCAATATTGTTAATAGTTTTTAAATAGGTTTATTTTCAATTATTGTTTTGTTTGCGGGATGAGAGCAATATGGTTAAATACATATTTGTTACAGGCGGAGTATTAAGCTCCGTTGGTAAAGGTATTGTTACATCTTCCGTAGGTAAAATGCTCCAGTTTAGAGGCTTCTCAGTTACAGCTATTAAAATGGATCCCTACGTAAATGTTGACGCTGGAACAATGAATCCCTATGTTCATGGTGAAGTATTTGTCACCGATGATGGCGGAGAAACCGATCTTGATCTAGGCTGGTATGAGAGATTTCTCGACATTAACCTGTCTAAGGAGAACAATATTACAACGGGGCAAGTGTATCAGGCGGTCATTGAAAAGGAGAGAAGGGGAGATTTTCTCGGTAAATGCGTGCAGATAATTCCGCATGTAACCGATGAGATTAAGTTCCGGATACGCTCAGTTGCTGAAAAATCTGGGGCTGATATTGTCTTAACGGAATGCGGAGGAACAGTAGGCGACATAGAGGGTTTGCCTTTCTTGGAGGCAATTCGGCAGATGCGTCTTGAAGAGGGCTATGAAAACACGCTCTATATACATGTAGCCCTAGTGCCCATACTTGATGTAACATCGGAGATGAAAACAAAACCTCTGCAGCACAGCGTGAATGAGCTGCGCCGGATAGGTATCCAGCCGGACATAATAGTTGCTAGATGTGCAAAGATGATAAATAGGGAGGTTCTTGATAAAATATCACTTTTTGGAACAATACCTAAAGAGGCCGTCTTCTGTTCCTATAATGTGTCAACCATATATAAGGTGCCGTTAATTCTTGAAGAGCAGGGGATGGGCGACTACATATGCAGACGTTTAGGCTTAACCTTCAATTACCTCAACGCTGAGGAAATAGAAAAGTGGAGAAGGTTTGTTGAATCAATTGAAAATTGCAAGCATACCGTGAGAATAGCCCTCGTTGGGAAATATGCGGGTTTAGCTGACAGCTACGTCAGCATGAATGAGGCGTTGAGGCATGCTGGCGGAGCATGCGACGCTCGGGTTTTAATAGATTATATTGAGGCTGAAACATTCGAGGAGAATCCGGGAAAAATCAGCGATCTAAAAAATTACGATGGCATATTCATTCCCTACGGTTTTGGATCAAGAGGCAGCTTGGGGAAGATTATGGCGATTCAGTTTGCGAGGGAGCATAATATTCCATTCTTAGGGATATGCTACGGTTTTCAGTTGGCAGTCATTGAGTTTGCAAGAAACATATGCGGATTGGAAGGCGCAAACAGCACGGAGATAGATGAAAACACGCCGCATCCAGTGATTGATTTAATGCCTGAGCAGCATTGGATGACATATAAAGGTGCCACGATGCGTTTAGGTGCTCATAAAATAATTGTGAAGGAGGGCACTTTAGCCCACAAACTCTATGGCGCAGCGGAAATATACGAGAGGCATAGGCATAGATACGAAGTTAACCCTGAATACATAGATACCTTTGAGAAGCATGGAATGGTCTTCTCGGGAAAAAGCCCTGATGGTAGACGTATGGAGATCCTGGAGCTGCCAGACAGATTCTTCTTCTTCGCATCGCAGTTCCATGGGGAATTCAAGAGCAGACCTAGAAAGCCTGATCCTGAGTATTACGGTTTCATCAAATCATGCCTTGACAGAAAGCAGGGTAAGGAGAAACCGGAATTCTGAAAGCAAAAGTTAATTAGTTAGAAAATTTTTCTATAGTTTGGTGCAGCAATCTTGAGCAGCAGAAGAGAAAGGCGTAGGCAAAGGACTGCGCCGGCGCCTGCCACCAGCGCTGGGCTATTAAGATTTTTCGAAGAAGAGAGTTTAGGGGTGAAAATTAAGCCTAGAACATTAATAATATTAATCTTAGCTTTTCTTGCAATCTGCATAATAATCCAGTTTGCATCGATATGAACTATTGCTGGCGCATTCTGTGGCTCTCTTCATGTAAAACCTCTATTCTCTGGACATGATTAAGGTTTATGAATATCTCACTCCGTTCCTCCCTACTTACCACTTGCGGTATAGGCTGAGCTATTGTTGATCTGAGAACCGTCGCTACAGCTTCAGAGAGCCATATGCCTGGAGGCTCAATAGTGACGGCGACCAATTTACCCTCAAATCCATAGGATGCATCCATCACAACATGTATTCTTTTCCCCACATGCCTTTCAAGCATATGGAATATTGTTATGGGCGGAGATTTTTCTGACATATCTTTCAATTAGAATTTAAGCGCTTAAGGAATAAGAGCCTTTCGCAGCTTCAAAGGCATTTTTTCGCCTTCAAAATAAGATTCATACGGTTCTTATTCAGTAATGCTTTCTCTCACCCCTTTGAAATTTCCTAGAAAGCCCTATGGAAAAGAACATGAAGATGTTAAATTTTTCATTTTCAA
>CAYPJR010000143.1:0-2375 GCA_964411115.1 uncultured Candidatus Bathyarchaeia archaeon
ATCATATCGCTTAATAAGCATCTTTGTTTTAAGTTTTAAATTGGTTTGTACAAAAATGAACCAAAAAGTTCGGCTGACAACTAGGGTGGGCATCAAGAGCGATGTTGATGAGCAGTACGCTAGAATAGAGAGGGCCTTATCAACCCTAGCGAATAAGGATGCGCTGAAAATATTTCAAATGGCAAAGGAAGGGATATCATGCTCAACCGATGCGATGAAGAAGCTCAACTTGACTCAGAAGCGCTACTATATGAGACTAGGCGATCTGCTAAAGGCAAATTTAATTCATAAAGATGATGGAGTCTATAAGCATACAACGCTGGGAAGCCTATTTTATGAAGTGATCAAGCTCTTAGGACAAGCCGTCGACAAGCAAGAACAACTGGAACTTATAGACAAAATAAAGAGGTCGAAGAATCTCTCAGCGGAGGAGCAGGATGAAATAATCCGCGCTTTAGCCAAAGGCGGAATTGATAAATTCATAAACCTAATAGACGGCGGGATAAACCCGATAGGTATAGTGTACAAGTTCGAGGATATTGTTGAGGGAACGATAAAGCTAATAGAGGCGGCTGAAAATGAAGTCTACATAGCATCACGATACACTGAGAACAGCATAGTTGAAGCCATATTCAGAAATCTAAACCGGGGAATAAAGTGGCACCTTCTAAGCGGAGATAAAAATAATTTATCCCAGAAAATTCGGATGCTAAGCACGCTGCTCTCCCATCCAAGAATGATAAAAATATACTACGATATATTTCGCTCCGAGAATGTCCGAACTGGATATGTGGAGAATCTGCCATTCAGCTTCATAATAGTTGATGGAAGATACGTTGGGATAGAAATACCGAAACCGGAAGGCGAAGGATTTTTTGCAGGTTTCTTCCTAGAAAACAAGGTTTTTGCCGAGAAACTCATAGATATATTTAATCTGCTAATGACCAGAGCCAAAGAAGACCCGAGAAAAGAAGCGTCAAGGAAGTACGTGGGCAGAGCTCCGCAAGAAATATTTGAGGACATGAAGTAAATCGTTATGTAAAAACCTGTAAAATAAATACTGTAATTTTATTTAAAGTTAGAAACAAATTCAGCCTCAATCTTATTCCGGCATGAAACACGTATATTCATGCATATTAAGAAGCGATAAGTGGCAACCTCACGATGAGATCCTTGAAATACATATGGAGATCACAGCAGCCTTAGTGGAAAAAACCCATTCATATTGGCTATGCATTAGGGCGCGTATATCGCGGGCAATAATATTTCCCTACGCAACATTAATAGCAACCTTTGTAGCTTCAAGGGGCATCCCGCCGATTGCGCCGGCGATAATGGCGACAGGGGCAGGGCTATTGATCGCCCTGGCAATTTACATATCTAATGATGTTGCAGATCTGGAGACCGACATAGCTAATTTAGTCACCCGTCCAGTTGCGCAGAGAAAAGTTCTCGAGAAAGACGCCTTAACATTGTCGGCGATGCTCTACCTGGCAGGCGTCACTTTAGGTTCTCTTGTGAACTTAGCCACACTATTCCTATGCATCTTGGGCGTTATAATAGGCATTATATATTCTTTCTCACCTATACGTCTTAAGAGGAGGTTCCTCCTCAAGCAGGTTGCCGTTGCCAGCGGCGGATTAATAGCGAGCCTAACTGGGGGGGCGGCGGTAAACAGGCTATCATCAAGCGTAATGTTCGCCGGCTTCATATTTTTCACATACGCTATGGCAGCCGTTCCAATCGTGGATTTAGGCGACATTATAGGCGATAGGAAAGAGGGGCGGAGAACGCTGCCGCTGGTTTTAGGTCCAAGATATACGGTTAGACTCGCAATATCAATAATAGTTGCGATAATGATAGCAGGCATGCTCGGATATTTGCAGATGGGCTTTAATATTGCCCTACCAATTCTGGGCAGTATAGCATGCATCTTATTTATTTACACAATATATCCGCTTTTTAGCCGATGGAACGATCAAGCTTACTGCCGGAAATTAGTAAATAAAATAACACTGCTACATTTCCTTCTTCAATTTGCAATAGCATTAGGATCAATATATATTTAATAATAAAGAGGGGGAGACATTTTATAGGAGCAATATTAAAGCTAAATAAATAAGTGGACATACAAAGTACATTATAATAGGCCATAACTTCCTAATCACGTCGGATTTCTTCCCCGAATTCTTCATTGAAATATCCCTTCTAAAAGATCCGATCTTAAAGCATAGTGCTCAATCTCAACACTTAATGGTTATGAAGAGAAAATATGGATGAATAATCCATTCTAAGCTGATTAAAAATTCTTTAATCTTTAAGCATGGCGCATAAGGATTATCGCGTAATCCGAGCCTGCTTAGATCATTAGATAT
>CAYPJR010000144.1:0-2352 GCA_964411115.1 uncultured Candidatus Bathyarchaeia archaeon
AGGAATCATTCAAAAACATTTTAAACATGTTATAAAATATTTAATTTGGAGCAGAGAATAATGGAAATGGACCGGGAACAGTTTAGGAAAATGTTTCCTAACTTAGCGAGGGAAATTGAGGGAGAGAAAAGTAAGGTAACGATATCCTCTGTGAGGATGGATCCGGAAGAGGGAGAAAAAGCTGCATCTAAAAGGTTTGATGGGTACAATCCGGATGTGATTGATTTTCTAAGAAGATGCGATGATGAGCAGCAAGCTGAGGAGATAATAGCCTACATGGAGAGAAGGGGGGAGATAAGCCAGCAATATGCTGCGATCTTAAGAAAGCAGCTAAAAGATAAAGGCGTCAGAAGCTTCGGCCCAAAGAAGGAGGACGCATATTATCTTAGGCAAGCCAACTTCAAATGAGTCGATATGCTTCCATATATGATCTATTGCATGTTTAGCGCGGTTTAAAAATGATAATTTTATTTAAAGTTATATAGTTCTTGTTATTATTCAATAGCCTAAAAGGATAATAGGGGCTGCATCGTTAATGCGGAAGGAAAAAATACTGGCAATATGCTTGCTTATTACACTCCAAACTTTAATAATAATCCCCTCATCCTCAGTTCTCACAAAGGCAGAAAATTACTCCGCACGCATCGCCCAATGTATTTCTCCGAAAATATCTGTAGAGAGAAAAATAGGCTTCATTAGCGGCGGATACATAATGATTACCGATACATTTCTTTTATCATCATGCAACCTCAGCAATTCTATGTCTCCAATAACCAACTATATCGTCGGGTTGCTGAAAAATTACAGCGGCAACCTAATCTATTATTCGGCTAGCAGCGATGGGGAGAAATTGGTAATAACCCCCCTCGAGATCGGCGACAAAAACTTCTTATGGTTAAACATTTCCTTTCCAAAACCAATCGAGGTAACAGGTAATGCAACCTACAATTTCACGGTGTCATATGTGTTTTCCAATTTGATCATAAGAAAATCCGATAATCTTTTTCACGCTGAATTCCCATTATATCCATCCTTAACAAGTGACGCCGACTACTGCAACGTAACGGTGACGCTTCCTGTTGCAGCCTCCTCATATCCGAGGGAGATTTTATCAAATAAAACTGAGAGTTTTACTGAGCTCTATAATTTCACAAGCCCGCTAGCCTCTTACGCGAATATTTCCTCATGGGTTGAGTTTTCAACTTCCGTTTTCGAATTGTTTGAACTTAAAGAGATGAGGAAAGAAATAGTTATTGATCCATGGGGCAAAATCGCTGTAACGGACTTTTATCAGATAACAAGCATGGTGAATATTTATAGAATCACATTTATTTTGCCTAAGGGTGCAGGGGACATTTCCATCTACGATGCGTATGGCAAATATGAGCGAAGCCAAATGTCAATAAGTCAAGGAAATTATACGGAGGTGGATCTAACCGTCAGGGATCTTCTTAGAGGGAGCAGCAATGTGAGGTTAGCGGTTTCATATACATTACCGTTTTGGGAATATATTGTTAAGAAAAGCTGGCAGGATTACATTTTAAATATAAACATAACTAAGCCGAATGTGGGGGTTATAAGCAAACCAGAAACATGGATAGTTAGAAAAATAAGCGTTTCGGCATCATTACCTGAAGGAGCGGCCCCTCAGGGAGAGGTTAAGAAGGAATGGTTGAATGTGACGAAGCTTCAAAATCTAGATTTCAGCCTAAAGTATCAATACAATATTCTTTGGGCAGCCTTCAAACCAACTTTATGGGCTGGATTAGCTATGGGTTTAGCCATCATAATCTTTTCACTCATTAAATTATCGGGGAAAACTGGGGCGCCCGTCTCAGCCGCTGTCTCCTTAGAAAAAATAAGGAAGTTTATTGAATTGTTCGAGGAGAGAGACCGCATAGTTTCTGAAATAGAAAACCTAGATCAACAATCAAGAAGAAGGAAAATATCTAGACGTCATTATAGGCTGCAGAGGAAAACCCTTGAAGAACGTCTATCAATTATTCAAAAGGATCTTTCTGGACTGAAAAGAGAAATAGAATCATTTGGAGCCAGATATGCCGACATGATGAAGCGGCTTGAAACAGCCAGCATTGACATTGAAGCTATGAATAGAAACATAGCCGATGTTGAATTTAGATATCAGCGCGGTGAGATATCCGCTGAAGCCCGCAGAAAATTGCTAGATGAATATGGACAGAAGAGGGAAAACGCTGAAAACATAATAGACGAAATACTCTTAAGACTTAAAGAGGAGCTTAGGTGACGCCCTACAGTTAAAACTTTCGAAAAGACAGCTGCCGGGGTGGGAGCTGCATCCTAACAGGTTTATATACTTAGTATGTAAATCCA
>CAYPJR010000145.1:0-2349 GCA_964411115.1 uncultured Candidatus Bathyarchaeia archaeon
AGTTAACCTATAACATCATTAAAAAATATGATCCAAATCATCTAATTCTTGGATGCCGCTTTGCATATAAGCCGCCTGATGAGGTTCTTTATGGCTGCATCGGCTATACTGATGTAATCTCAGTTAACTGTTATACGAACCCCTACAGTGATGATCTTGAATCAAGGATAATTGATCTAAAAGAGATTCATAGGTTAACCTCTCTGCCGATAATGATAACGGAGTTTTCTTTTAAGGCGATGGATTCAGGGCTTCCAAACAGTAAAGGAGCAGGTGTACCGGTTAAGACGCAAGCAGAAAGAGCGAAATATTATGAGGAGTATGTTAAAGCAATGATGAAACAGCCCTTCATCATCGGCTATCACTGGTTCCAGTACAGCGACCAGCCGCTTGAGGGAAGATTCGATGGTGAAAACAGCAATTTTGGGCTTGTAACAATACAGGATGAACCTTGGGAGACGCTTATTCAAAAAGCAACCATAGTGAACCTAAACGCTGAACTCACCCATCTGAGGGGAGAAGAGGGATAAACCCAAAGGTTCTCCGGATTTAAAAGCGCGGGTCTCTTCAGCCTAAAAGGTTTAAATGTAATTGAGTCCATAGACCGGCGTGGGCATAGGTAGAGCTTCGCCTAAAAGATTCATTATCGGCTTAATTTTCTCTCTATTTCTCTCCTTTTCAGGCGAACCGAAAAGTAGCGACGTAAAATCCGAAGGCTCAAGAACTAAAGAATCACCCTTAATGGAGAACTTCACCCTATCATTGTAAGCCTCAACATTTATCTCTGAGGTTACCTCGACGCCGGCTCTCTCAGCCAAGTAACTCTTAGCCTTCTCAAAGAAGGATTCAGGATTCAATATGAGCATGCTTGCCTCAGAGTTAATGGATGGTTTTCTCAACCCGCATCTCCCCAGAAGCCTTATTAAATCTGCATCTTGAAATGGAACCGTAAGCTCAATACTTCTGGGCTGCTCGCTTTTAAGGATATGAGCAATCAAATTTGAAACGGAGGTTCTTGAACCCGCATATTCGCATATTTTTAAAAACTTCATTTTCGTAAGGGAAAATGCGGCAACATATGCCAATGGTTCATTATTAATCATGGCTAGGTAAATTCTGGCTTGTAAACCCTCATATTTAGGCGGAGTGATAAAAAATTTGGTGAGAATCTTGAAATCTTCTAAACTGCGCCAAAATCTGACAGGCTCCTTCTGATATACTGTGGCAATATCCTTTATATGATTATTATTGCAAATAATCACTTCGAAATCTTTTTCTTCAAAGCCTAGATCGGTAGATAACGAAGCGTCATTATATAGGTAAACTATGCCTGACTTGAAGCATCCAAAGCGCCTATAAAGCCCTCTATCGCCGGAAATCATGACGAAATCCATCCCATCTCTCTTCATCTTATTTAGGGCATCCGCAATTAGGGCTGAGGCATATCCCCTTTGCCTATAAGCCTCATGAGTACATACAGATCCTATCATGCCAACATTAAACCATGAGCCGCATATTAAAACGCGTCCTTCCCATAAGCCGACATGTGAAACGACGTGGCCATCCTTAACGATAACTCTTAGATTCTCAACATTATTTTTATTAAATAGTTGCGGGAAGAGGTCGCCCATAATTGGCGGGAAACCAGTGGGAAGCATGAAGATCTGATTTACAAGGTTAACTATTTCAGGAAGATCTTCAGGTTTAGCCGCCCTAGGCCCCTCCATCTCTAAGCCTCCAACGGATTATTCTCCAAATACTTTAAGAGCTCTTCAAGAGCTATTATGGAGCCATACGCGATTTTTCTCCCACCGCTCCTTAAGGCTTCCCTAATCTCCTCAATACTTAGGAATTCCCCATCTGATATTTCATCAGCGTTCGGTTTGATTTGCCCATCATATCTGCATAGGTAGAGAACTGAGATTTCACGTTCTTCTTCAGAGAAACATTTGAACTTACAGATTTCCTTCAATGGAGCCTCTACGCCCAGCTCCTCCATTGTTTCTCTCCTAGCGGACTCCTCATAGCTCTCCCCATACCTGACATGTCCCGTTGCTGAGCAAGCATAGTAGCCGGGATAAAGCTCCTTCTTCATTGAGCGCTTCTGCAAAAATATCTTTCCCTCACCATTAATGAGTATTACATATACCGATCTGTGAATGAGCCCTTTCCTATGGCATTCGCTTCTGGAAGCCCAGCCGAGGGCTTCATCTTTTTCATTGACGACGTATAAATATTCCTCTTCGGATCCGCTCACTGGATGCATGCGCTCCTACTGGGGAATTGAAAATATTATTCCAGCTAAAATAATTAATAAATCTTGCTAGCTATTAAACATGTGGGTATCTG
>CAYPJR010000146.1:0-2345 GCA_964411115.1 uncultured Candidatus Bathyarchaeia archaeon
CTGTGAGAAATAAAAAAAGATAAATAGATTGCTGCTACTTTCATAAGTTAAAAAGGTGCCTGTATGAAGGCAAAGGACATCCTTAAAAAAATAGGCTTGCTTATGCTGAGGATCCCATCCCTTCGTCCAAAAATCTCCCATTCCTCACTTATTAAGGGAACAATGCTCTTCCTAATTATCGTTATCGCTTCCGGAATCAGATTGATGCCCCTACGCTGGGGCTTCTATCTAAATGAATTTGACCCCTACTTCCATTATTATGTAGCTAAAAATATTGCTGAAAATGGGCTTTCATACTGGTTTTCATGGCATGATTACGCTGGCTGGTATCCTTATGGCAGAGATATGCCGTACGTGTCTAATTTGGGATTAACTTTAACAGCTGTTTCACTATATAAGATTCTAAGCTTCCTCGGGGTCCCGCTAAATTTTGGATTAACTTTAAATCCTCTTGATCCATTAAGCGCGGATCCAATATACAATCTATGCGTCATATTCCCGGTTATAATGGCAGCGCTTACATGCATTGTGATGTACTTTCTCGGCAGGGATTTAGGCGGGGATTCCGTTGGCTTATTTGCAGCCCTCCTGCTGGCGCTGGATTCTTCCTATGTTAGCAGAACCTCGCTTGGATGGTTTGATGATGAGACTATTGGAATATTCAACACATTACTATTCGCATTGTTCTTTAATAGATCCATAGATGCGAAGAAACCTATAAAATACAGCATTATATATGCTGCTGCTTCAGGGCTGTCACTGGGCTATATGTGCGCTTCATGGGGGGCTGCACGCTACCTAGTGGCGATAGCTGCGCTCTTCACCCTTGCGCTTCTGCTACTAAGAAGATACTCGCAGCGCCTCTTCATATCATACGCAATAACTTTTGCAATCGCCTTCTTTATAGCGGCGAACGTTCCGCGCGTAGGATTTAACTTCCTTTTTGAAACCTTTAACCTTCCAGTTTACGGCGTTCTCGCTTTGCTATTTATCGCCGAGATAAATAGGCGAGTAGGAGCGATGAGCAAAAAGCTAATTTATACATCAATCTTTATTTTACTGGTCGCTGCCCTCTACGTGTTTCTTGTTCTAAAAGGGTTTATCAGCCCCATTGGGCTAAAGTTTCTCTTTGCAGTGGACCCTACACAACGTGCAGCCCACCCGCTTTTTGAGTCTGTTGCAGAACATAAGCCATCATCTTGGGCAACATTCTATTACAATTTCGGCGTAGGCGTCTTATTTGTGCCTATCGGAATATTTTTCGCCGCTTTAATGGCGACGGATCTAAGCATCTTCATAATCATATATTGTTTAACCTCAATATATTTCGCCAGTTCAATGATAAGGTTGAATATACTTGCGGCGCCCGCTGTAAGTCTACTTTGGGCCCTAGCCCTAAAACGCATATTGACGCCCCTAATTTTGAATCTTAAGGAGACTTCGCAATCCCTTGGACGGAGGGTTAAGTTCAAGCCCATCGGGAAAGATCTCATTGGCGGAGTTTTAATATTAATGTTTGCATTTTTTGCTTTAACATATGTTTTTGGAACGGACTTCGTTTTAGGTCCGAAAGCTCAAGGTCCAAGAATACTTGTCCACGCTGATACTCCGACAACTCTTTCAGGCGCCAGCCTCTCGGTGAAGCCCAAATCAACCGTTTCAGACTGGATTGAAACGTTGATTTGGATGCGTGAGAACCTTCCTCCTTCGCCATTAGAGCCTCCGCCGCCAGGCGCTAAGCCCGGTGAAGTTGGAACAGTTGTTGCAAGCTGGTGGGATTACGGTTACTGGATAACTGTTGTCGCCAATAAAACAACTTTAGCGGACAATGGCACAATCAACACTACGCAGATACAGCAGATTGGAAGAATGTTCATGTCAAATGAAACTGAAGCCATCAAGATCCTTGAAAAATATTTGGTGACTCACGTAGTTGTGTACGTAACCTTCACCAAGGATGGTTATGATGCGCCAGGCTACGGGGGAGATAACGGTAAATGGAGGTGGATGGCTCTAATACCTGGACTTAATGACACGCTTTTCGGCAACTACACGCTTGGATGGGACTGGGTGGACTATAATAAAAACTATCAAGTTGACAGCGGCGAAACCGTATCTAACAATCTCGGACAAAACACTGTGCTATATAAATTGATGACTTACGGCAAAGAAACAACCCTCTACGGCTACTCAACAATAAAACTAGAATACTTCGAGAAGGAGCATTTCTCACAAAAAGAGGGACAGCCAAACCCGGCTCCGGGAACATCAATAGTGCCCCTGGTATGCGTATACAGAGTGAAGTATCCAATAGAAAACACAAATAGCACAACAACATAAATTTT
>CAYPJR010000147.1:0-2297 GCA_964411115.1 uncultured Candidatus Bathyarchaeia archaeon
ATTTCGGGTTCGTAATATATGTTCAAGTAGAACCATTGAAGTTGGTGCCGAGCTTTAGGCTAAGATATTTTGTCATAAATGATGAATTAAGGCGCGAATTCCTGGAATTGAGGGATGAAGCCTTTGAGGTTATTTCGGTAGGGAAGGATCCCGGTAAGCCCTCTAAATGCCCAAATTACTGCCCATATTATATTATTTGTGAGCGTGAAAAATTTTGAAGCGTTTAATTATAAATGAGCCAGGGCTCTTTCTGCGTGAGAGGAGAGGAATGATTGTAGTTGAGAGAAGAGGGGAGAAAATGCTGGAAGTTTCTCCATCTAACATAAGTCAAGTTACAATATTAACTCGCGGCGCCGCATTATCCTCAGCCCTTCTTAGGCTACTAGCAAGGCATAGAGTGGATTTAGTAGTGTATTCAGGCTTCGGCTACCCCGTTGCTAAATTATCCAGTACTAGGAGTAGCGGATCCATTAGGTTGCGGAAGATGCAATATAAAGCTCAAAATGATGAGACTGGCGCTTATCTCGCCAAAAGGTTTGCTTGGGCTAAAGTTGTTAATCAGAAAGCAATCTTACGTGAAGCTGGCAAGAATAGAAAAGACCTAGACCTATCTAGAAAGCTGCTTGACCTATCTAAATCGATTTCAGGTATAGCTGGCATAATAGCCGATATTAAGGGAGATAGCGCTGAAACTGTTAGAAAAGAGGTTATGAGGCTTGAGGCTGAAGCTGCAGAAATATATTGGCAGGGGTTTAAGATGATGTTACCAGATGATGTGGATTTTCCCGGCAGGAGAAAAAGGTTCGATTTTCCAGAAGACCCTGTTAACATCATGCTTAATTTCTGTTATGGGCTTTTAGCGTCCGAAGTTTGGCTGGCTGTTGATAGTAGTGGGCTTGATTCTTATGCGGGCTTTCTACATGCAGACTCTCCTAGAAGACCAGCGCTTGTCATGGATCTTATGGAGGAGTTTAGGCAGCCAATTGCTGATAGAGTTGTATTAAGGCTGAGCTCAAGCATCAAGGACCCTTCATCCATTTTAGAGGGGAGACGCCTTAAAAGGGAGGCTAGATTTCAAATTGTTAAGGCTTTTTCTGAGAGACTCTCTGAATCCTTAACGTTTTCTGGGAGAAATTTACCCTTATCCAGCCATATTTTTTTGCAAGCCAGGAGGGTTGCTGAGTTTCTGCTTGGCAGATCTTCTGATTATTTACCGTTTACTTTGAGGTGAAAGTTTTGCAGACGCTTGTTGTTTATGATATAAGCGATGATGAAATTAGGTTAAGAGTTAGTGAAGCATGTAAAAGGTTCGGTTTAGCTAGAATTCAAAGAAGCACTTTTATGGGTTATTTAACCAGTATGCAAAGGAAAGAACTTATCGCTCTTCTTAGAAGGATACTTGGCGGTGCGGATGGTAATATACAAATATTTGTGGTGTGCAGAGCTGATTTAGCCTTGAGAGAAGTGCTAGGCAAACCCTTTGAAACATATGCAAAGGAAGATCTGCTTGTGTAAATTAAGACTCGCTTGTGATTTAGTAAAGATTTAAGAGGGTCTTAAATCTGTCAGAAGATGAAGAATTCAACTTAATTCCAGTAACATGGATTAAACAGTATCATTTTTGTCCAAGAATAGTTTACTTTTTAGGCGTTCTAGGTTATGAAGAGAGATTTACTGAGAGCATGCTTGAGGGAAAAGAGTTTCATTTCGCCGAAGAGAAGAGGGCATTACGAAGAAAAACTCTTAGCGGCAGGAGAAGGGAACTTATCGAGGCATCTTGGAATAAGCTCTCGGTAGCCTCGACGAGACTTGGACTTTATGGCATTATTGATGAGATAGCTAAAACGAACAATGGGCTGATTGTGGTGGAAAATAAATGGATGAAAGCGCCGAAAAAGCCTCATCCAGGACATATTTATCAAACCGCTGCATATGCAATGCTGGCTGAGGAAATTCTGGGCAAACCAGTAAGAAAAATCATGATAAAATATGCTCGCGATAATAAATTCTTCGAAATACCGGTTACTGACGAAATAAGGAAACATGTACAATGGACAGTTACAAGAATAAAATCAATAATTGAAAATGAGAAAATGCCGAAAGTAAAAGCAACGCGAAAATGCCGAAGCTGCGGCTTCAATAAAATCTGCAGATATACGTGACTTCGGCGGAAACATGTATTTAATAAGCAGATTCATGACCGCCGAAGAAGCCAAGAAAGATTTAAATGGAAAAAATTAATATTTCCTTTATAGAGGAAAGAAAAACCCTCGGAATCTCGTTAAGAGAATTGAAAG
>CAYPJR010000148.1:0-2259 GCA_964411115.1 uncultured Candidatus Bathyarchaeia archaeon
GCCATATTTATTTTTCTATTTCAGAATGCCAGAGCTGTAGACAAAAAATACACCATAAAAGTTAATAGAGTGTATGCTGTAACAAATAACAGCATATTAATTTGAGGAATAATAGTGAAAACCAGTAATTGGGATTATGGTTCTGGCGCGCTCATCATTATTGTCGTATTTATAGGTCTCTCAGCAGTAATTTACGGCTTAAGCATCATTCCCTTCGATTTTCTTACGCTTCCATCTTGGATCCTTTGTCCCTTAGGCGTTTACACTATTGTTTATGCGCTGATCACCCGTAAGAATCCCATTTATTATTTTGTTTGGGGTTCAATATTATTCGCTTTTGGCATGGTATCAGCGTTCTATAAAATAGTAAACCCGATTGTTATTTTAGGTGCTCTTTTAATTGTAATTGCGGTTACAGGTTTAATTTCACGTGGGAGGCGAAAAGTTGAGCGATAAAAATTACCTAGAGAAGGTTCGTGGGGAAATGAGTCTTCTGGAGAGAATTATGAGTTATATTCCGGGATATAGGGGATATAAAGAAAAAGAGTTAAGGAGAGAAAGCGACCGGCTTGTTAGGATGGAAGCCGTGAATAAACTTAAATCTGCGAAGATGATTTTTAGAAAAAAATTTGCAAACCCATCGGTTGCTCAGATGCTTTCTGGAGAGGATGCCTACAGATTTGAGGCTTTTCTCTCTCGCCTTGATAGAGTTACTCAACGTGTAAATAAAGCAGCAGCTGGATATGCTGGAATATTTGATGCCGTTAAAGTTAGGGAGGATAAGCTTAGCATGGTCATTCAGCATGATTTAGGCTTAATAGAGAGAGCCGAATCCATAAGGGCTGATGTTGAGAAGGTCGCCAAAATGGAGGTCGGCAAAGAAGAGTGGAAAAATGCGATGGACGAGTTAATCTCTAAAGTTGAAGAGCTCGACGGGTTTATCGATCAAAGATCAGAGATTCTTAGGGGATTAAGCGTATGATTTTAACCTTTCATGCTAGGTTGGAGCAAAAAAGAAGGTGAAGATTGAATGCCGAAAGTTATTGAGTGGGTTGGAGCAAGAGAAAACGATATTGTTTGGAGATATCCTTCAGAGGAGATAAGTTGGGGAGACAATCTTATAGTCCATGAATATGAAGCCGCTGTCTTCTTTAGGGATGGAAAAGCCTACGATGTTTTTAGGGCCGGTCGCCATGTTTTAACAACCGCAAATCTCCCATTGCTAACTAAAGTTCTTTCCACAATCGCGGGATTCGATAAAATTCCCTTCAGATCCTCAATAATCTTTATCTCATTAAAGCAGTTTCAGGGAAGATTTGGGGCTCAAACCCAGACAAAAGAATTAGCTCCGCTAAAATTCTATGGAAGCTTCTGGTTCAGAGTTGAGGAGCCGAACCTCTTTGTCAATGAGGTGGTAGGCGGCCAAGGGCTTTTCAGCACAGATGCTCTTCAGGGCTTTCTAAGAGGCTATTTCAATGAGAGGCTTATCGACACGCTCAGTCAATACTCTCTAGTAGATGTTTATGGAAAACTTGATGAAACTAGCCTTCTAGCGAAAAACGTTCTTTTCGATACTTTTTCAAGGATAGGTCTTGAATTAATAGATGTGAAGTTTGAGGGCATAGATACAACCCCCGAATGGAGAGATAGACTCTTCTATTTAAGAACAGGGATATCTGCAGCGGAAGTCCTTAGGATGGAAACCATCCAGAAGTCAACCGAAAGTCTTTCGAAGAGCCCTGGAGCAGCTGTTGGGGCCGGAGTGGCAATAATCCCGCCTCTCTTCCAGCCACCTGCAGCGCAACCCATGATATTATGCCCCAAATGCGGCTTTCAAAACCCGCAGACGGCAAAGTTCTGCAACAACTGCGGTGCACCGCTGCAAGCGGTTGGCGGGATTAACTGCTCCAAATGCGGAACCTTAAATCCAGCTGGAGCAAAGTTCTGTAATAACTGCGGAAGCCCACTATATGCTGTGAGTAAATGTCCAAAGTGCGGAAGCGAAATTCAAGCTGGAGCGAAATTCTGCCCCAACTGTGGGGAAAAACTAGCTTAACCACTGAGGGCCCATTCGTCTGAGAACAGACGATTTGGAAAATTCATCTTCACATCATTCTTAGCTTGAGCTATGAAGAAATGAATTTACATTTGTTCTTTCAGGCTGATGGAACCGCTAATTAAGCGTGTGTTCTGAAAAAAGGATATATATTATAATGCATATCATTAAAAGAATATTATACCGCAAATTATATATTTATT
>CAYPJR010000149.1:0-2250 GCA_964411115.1 uncultured Candidatus Bathyarchaeia archaeon
TTCTAGAAACCATGCCGTGGAGGCTGTATGGAAGCCTGATAAGCCTCATGCTGCCAGATGTTACCCACTCATCTATCATGAATCCCCTTCTTTTTATTTCTCCAGCGATCTCTTTTCGTTTTTCCATGCTCCAGCTGAAAACATCCTTATCGAAGATGTGTATATGGAAGCCTCTTCCAGAATAGACTACTTTAATATTTGAGAACATCTTGGATAATTCTTCATAAAGCCTCACAGTTTCGTTCTTCACCATTTCAAGCTCTATTTCACAAAAACTCAGCCCCTGATGCCTCCTCATCTTATCCTCCAGCGAACCATGTATTGGGCATGTCAGGTTTTCAGGGTCTAAATCAAAAGCCATTTCCTGACCGATGATGCCTCCGTGATCTTCATAGACGTTTCTGTCATAATAAACGGATTCCGGTAGAAACTTTAAAATCCACTTTTTTACGTCCTTAAGGCTTCTATATTTATCTATTAATATCGTGGTTGAAGCTTCATGCTCATATTCCGGCGGATAAATCCTTGTGTGTCTACCAATTATCACCGCGAAAACGATTTTTCCACCCCAATCTTTAAGCCACTCCTTAACTCCGCCGATATTGAATTCTCCGCTGTAGAAGCGTCTACGCTCCTCTAGATTTGAGGGGCGCATCCCTCTAGGCATGTAGTAGCCGCTCATAATCCAATTTTGCCTCAAAACCGTTTAGCTTGTTCCAATCTCCCAGCTTGAGAGATACCGTTTCTGTTCCTCGGTTAATTCATCAATCTCTATTTTCATCGATTTAAGCTTCAGTTTAGCAACCGCTTCATCGATTTCTCTAGGAACGTTATAAACTTTAGGCGCCATCTTAGGGTTCTTAGCTAAATATTCAACGCATAATGCTTGATTTGAAAATGACATGTCCATAACCTCTGATGGGTGCCCTTCGGCTGAGGCTAGATTCACAAGCCGACCCTCGGCGAGCAGATATATTCTTCTACCATCCTTAAGCCTATACTCCTCCAGGTTCGGCCTTATAAGCCTCTTTGATACAGAAATCTCCTCTAAACCCGGCACATCTATTTCAACGTTGAAGTGTCCGCTGTTAGCAAGTATTGCGCCGTCTTTCATTTTAAGCATGTGCTCCCTTCTTATTACATTTATATTTCCAGTTACGGTTACAAAAATATCGCCTATTGAAGCCGCTTCAGAGATGGGCATCACTTGGAACCCATCCATGACGGCTTCTAGAGCCCGCAGCGGATTAACCTCGGTAATTATTACGTTTGCACCCATGCCTCTAGCTCTCAACGCTAATCCCCGCCCACACCAGCCGTAGCCGCAAACAATGAACCTTTTCCCTGCTAGGAGCGTATTCGTTGCTCTTAAGATTCCGTCTATTGTGCTCTGTCCTGTTCCATAGCGATTGTCAAATAAATATTTCGTGTAGGCGTCATTTACGGCTATAATCGGGTACTCAAGCACCCCTCTTTGAGCCATCGCTCTAAGCCTCATAACCCCAGTTGTGGTTTCCTCAGTCCCGCCTTTAACGTTTTTTACAGCATCCCTCCTGGAGGTATGCATTGTGCCCACCAGATCTGCACCATCATCCAGAGTGATCACTGGTTTATGATCTATGACGCGGTTTATGCACCAATAGTAGTCTTCCGTTGTTTCGCCGCGCCAAGCATAAACTTTTACGCCCATCCTCGCCAGCGCTGCCGCAACCTCATCCTGTGTTGAAAGAGGGTTTGAACCGCAAAGCGCAACCTCAGCTCCGCCAGCGACTAGCGTTTTAATTAAGACCGCTGTCTCCTTAGTCACATGTAGACATGCACCGATCATTAAGCCCTCAAGAGGCTTTTCAGCAGCGAAACGCTGAGCGATCTGGTTCAGAACCGGCATATGCGTTAAAGCCCACTCAATAAGCAACTCGCCTTTATCGGCTAAGTTAGGATCTTTAATTTTAAAATCCGCCATCATGTTCACCAGCAAACACTAAGACCAGAAATGCCTTAGGAAGAATTTTAATATTATGCTCATTAAAAACGTTTATCTTGCCTGAACCCGCTTAACAACAGGCGGCCTGATTTTCTTCAGAACCCTATATCTGCAGTATGGGCATCTTATTCCTAGCTCAAGTTCGGATGATTTAACTATCGCGCCGCACCTAACACACTGATAAAGCAGTTCGACCTCTTCTGCGCCGGACAATACAACACACGCTCAGAGAAGAAGAAGCATGATACAAATTTAAACTTTACTAT
>CAYPJR010000150.1:0-2210 GCA_964411115.1 uncultured Candidatus Bathyarchaeia archaeon
TTCAAGCTTGCCGAACCTCTTGACATAGTTTCATTCGATTATTATCCCAAATGGTCCCTAAACGTTGATTATGCTAGGTCAGCTATGGCTCATGACGTCATGCGTAGCTTAAAAAAGAAGCCCTACTGGATTATGGAGCTGCAGAGCGGCGCTGTTAAGGTTCATACAGCGCCAATTCCTAAACCGGGCGAAATAAGACTTTGGACTCTTCAATCAATCGCTAGAGGCGCTGATGGTGTACTCTATTTTAGGTGGAGGTCATGCAGATTTGGCGCTGAAGAATATTGGCACGGCATCCTGGACCATGATGGTGTTCCGAGAAGAAGATTTTTCGAGGTTAAAAAAGTATCCGAAGACTTAATGAAGATTGCACCTCACATTGAGAAAACAAATGTTAAACCCGAAATTGCCTTCACGCTTTCATATGACAATCTATGGGCGTTTGACCTTGAAGTTGGATATGGCGGAAAAAATTATTATGGCTTAGATTCCTGGGATCCCTCTCTAGATTTCTATAGAGTTTTATATTCTAAGAATCTACCCGTTGACTTCGTAGATCCATCTAAAGAGGATCTCTCCAAATATAAAGTTGTTTTTGTCCCCTCCCTAATGCTCATCGATGAGGCTGCTGAGAAGAACTTAAGGTCGTACGTTAAAAAAGGCGGAATTTTAATTGCTACCGCTAGAACCGGCGCTAAAGACTGGAATAATGTTGTAGTTGACGCTGCATTGCCCGGCGTACTCTCAGATCTTTTCGGCATAACAGTTGAGGAATACACTGGTCTACCAGATGATGAGAAAGTCGGTATTGAAACGAATGAAACCATGCTTAGCCGTAAAGTTGTTGGCAAAGGAAGATGCTGGGCTGAAATGCTGCTACCCAAAGAAGATGCTAAAATAGTGGCTTACTATAATATGGGCATTTATGTCGGTAAGCCAGCGGCGACAATAAATAACTATGGTGAGGGTTTAGCCATCTACATCGGATCTTTCCCGGATGAAATTTTATACTCAGCGATTTTAGATTGGCTAATAGAAAGATTGAAGATTGAGCCAGTATTGCCTTCAACCGAGGGGCTGGAGGTCGTTGAAAGAACAGGTTCAAATGGCAGAGTTATATTTGCATTAAATCATAGCGAGCGCACGATACAGGTTCCGCTTAAGAGAGAGTATTATGAAATACTTTCAGGAGAAAAGGTGGACGGCTTACTTAAAATTGAAGGCTTAGACGCTAAGGTTCTTAAACCGATAAATTAAATTACTTTGAAAATTGGATTTCGCCCTTTATAATTTTATTTTCCGGCACATTCAATTCTCTCGCAATAGTTCTCTTTACCTCTAATGGGTCTAGTATTGTTTGGAATCGAACAGATATTCCGCAACGCATGTTTTCAGCGCGTATAGGAATCAGCTCCCTATACTCATATATGATGTTTCCCTGCAGAGCTTTTATGCTTAATGTTTCATTTTGGTGAAACGCTATCATTTCAGCACTGCGGCATGCCTCTTTAAAGTCGCTCCAGTCATCACATATTATTTTCACTGGAGCCTTAGAAACTTTTTCCTCCCTGGCTTCGCATACTATCGCTGGGGTCTTCCTCTCTTCCTCTTTAGGTTTTTCCTTAGCTTCAGATATTTCTCTTATTGCCACCGGAAGTTCGGATATTATTTCTTCCAGTTTACTTATGAGTAGATCCAGGTTTTTCTCATGTTCCCTTAAAACATTAATCACGAAGTCGAGAGCATTCATCTTCTCTGAATCTGACATCTTAAATGCACCATTAAAGAAAGGCGTTAACGCTTTATAAATTGTTTGTGAAACAGAGAAAAGAAATATTTATTCATCTTTAACTTATATTTTATTAATCTCCATAAATATTACTAAATTTATCGCAATTCCACCCTTCCCTAACAAACATACCTATTTTAATTACTACGTTAATCCTTTTTAAAGCGCTGTTATAAGACGGAACGCTGTCAAGTTATTAATATTGCTGATTCTCTTAGGGTTCGGCTTTTTCCCTCACAGGGAATCTGTTGAAGAATAATCTTGTCCTTGCTTTCATTGTTCTGGACAGCGTTCACTACGGCTTCTCTCTAATGATGCATGTCTCTCTGCCGTTAAACCCCTACGGTCAGCAGTCACCGGGGTGTCCAGGTCTATTGCAGCCCATAATGGCGCAATTCCAATCGTCAACCTTTAACCTTAC
>CAYPJR010000151.1:0-2198 GCA_964411115.1 uncultured Candidatus Bathyarchaeia archaeon
TAAATCTTTTTCCTAAAATGCGGAGGGGAAAATTCAATCATGTCTTACTATAACTTTTCTAAATGAAGACGATTCAAAACTTTAGAACCTTGCTTTTTAAGCAGATTATCCACGTTTTCTCTAGTTACTGCGGTGGTGGTTCCAACCATCGTTACGCATGCTGCTCCAGTAGCCTCACCCTCAAGCAGGATGTTGACTAGCTCCTCCTCAGACAATTTAGTGACTTCAATGTGGCTATAACCTGATGCTCGGATAAGGCCATGTATAACGCCGGCGCAGAATGCGTCTCCAGCCCCTGTGGGGTCTATAACTGGCACTTCGAAAGCTGGCATCCTGAATAGAGTTTTCCCCCTCATTGCAAGAATCCCGCTTTCGCCGAGACTTATAATGACGAGTTTTGCCCCCTTATTCAATAGGATTTCCGCCGCTCTTCCAGGATCTTTCTCACCCGTTATCTCCGCTGCTTCAAGGTTATTGCAATGGAAAATGTCGGTCCATCTTAGGGCTGAAATAATTATGTCCCAACCATGCTTATATGGAGTAACCGGATCAACGAAGGTTAAACATTGCAGTTCCTTAGCTTTTCGCAGTATTTCCGGCAGTTTTTCATCAAACTCTCCTAGGAATCCAGCTCCACCCACATAGAAGATTATAGGCTTTTCCCCGTTTAGGACTGAGGAGACATGATCTGGACTGAGAAGCCAGTTAGCCCCTACATCTACATGATATCTTCTATCTTGACCCTTCACTACCAAAATAATATCTTTAGATGTACCTGCACTCTTCACTCTTTGTAGATGAGTGACAATGCCATGCTTCTCCAATATGTTTTCAATGTGCCTTCCGAAGATATCCTCGCCTATAGCGCCTGTACAGCTAACCTCGCCCTCTTCAAGTTTCAGTTTCCTCAAGTCGATTGATACGTTTGCCGCGTGGCCGCCCACATGAAGCTCTATATTTCTCCCCGTAAATATTAGTTCGCCGGGACTGGATATTTTGGGAAGATCTGCCGCTATAATATCAGCCACCAGGATGCCGACGCATGTGACAAGCATTTTCCCCACAGTCCAGATAATCACTCTTATTAAAAAATGGTACTTATTAGCCTTTTCCTATCTTTGTTATCGGAAATGCTTTATTTAGTATTGCTTCATATATGTTGCGGGTGATGCCCTTGTCTGTTAAGATTGGGATTGTGGGTTGCGGCAGTATCAGTTGGGAGCATGTTAGGAGGCTTAGCCTACTAAGTAGGGGTGAAGCTAAGATATCCGCTTTATGTGATATTGATAGGCAGAGGGCTGAGGAACTCGCTGAATACGTAAATCTCTATCGTAGCATAGCTCCAGAGCCAATAGGCTCAGAAAATATTTTCGAAGTATATGATGATATGCTTGAGAGTGCTGATCTCGACGCAGTGATAATCTGCACACCCCATAATCTACATTATGAGCAAACTGTAAAGGCCTTGAACCGGGGCTTACATGTATTTGTTGAGAAGCCAATTGCAGAAAATACGCGGCCTCAACCTCATATACTCTAACGGCCAAGTAAATATTTATGGTGGATGAGGCTTGATAGAGCTTTTCAATGTGTCGAAGAGTTACGGGGTAACCCAGTTTTAAGAGATGTGAACCTCATAGTTAGAGAGGGCGAGTTCATATCGATCCGCGGCAAATCAGGCGCGGGAAAGACAACCCTGCTTAAAATCATAGGCATGCTTGAGTAGCCTGACAAGGGCGAAGTAAGGCTCTTCGGCAGAATGGTTAACATAAGCGACGATGAAAAATCCAATCTTAGGCTGCATCACATTAGGCTTCGTATTCCAGCTCTTCAACCTCATCCCATCCCTAAACGTGCTGGAAAACATAGAGTTACCTGCCCTGGCAGGAGTCAACAGACAAAAAGAAGGCAGAGGGCATACGAGCTTCTAGAACGCTTCGGCTTAACAAGACTTGCAGAAAGGTTCCCTGAAACCCTAAGCGGAGGGGAAAGGCAGCGCGTAGCGGTCATAAGGGCGCTGGCCAACAGCCCTAAAATAATCCTGGCCGACGAGCCAACATCCAGCTTAGACGACGAAAACTCAGAGCTGCTCAGCCAAATAAACCGAGAAAGAAAAGTAACCATCGTGCTGACGACAACGGACCTGCATGGAAAAACTAACCTCAAGCCGGGATTACATATTGAAGGATGGTCATCTA
>CAYPJR010000152.1:0-2191 GCA_964411115.1 uncultured Candidatus Bathyarchaeia archaeon
ATGAAATTAATGAAAAAATGTATGAATTAGGCAAGGTATCAGTTAAAGTTGCTCCCGGGATGGTTATACCGGAAGATTTGGAGGCCAATGTTCTTTTGGAATGTAAAGAACCCATAGTGGGCATCGATATCGATAAGGAAACCATCATATCTGAAGGTAGAAAAGTGGGCGACAAAATATTTCTTAAGATTAAATTCAATAATGTTGGGCAGCATATTCTAAGAATACGTTATGGTAAAGGTGAATGGCTCAATATCCCATTCTACTCAGTTAAAAGCATCGAATATTTAATGAATTCTAGATCCAATTTTATAGTAACTAAGCAACGCATCACCGATCCAAATGATATAAGGCAGTATGCTTTCCTCATGTGGGATAGCGAAAACCACAGCGTAGTGGATTCAGCGCCGCCGCTGCTGGATTTCGGTCCCGGATGGCCTAGACCGCCCAAATCATGGATGAACGGTGGTAGTGATGAAATAGGTTTCGCTGAGCCGATATTTTTAGCGGAGAAAAACATCTATTATCCAAATTTAACCGAAATAAAAGCCATGGAGGATTACATATGGAATTTTCTTTATGGAAAGTTACAGTACAAGGACACCTATGCTGTTAAACGCTGGATATGGGATGATCCGGAGCCTGGAACTTGGCGGTCATTTAATTATCCCCACGTCTTCAACATCTATTATAGCATGTATAAAATTGCTAAATTATATAACCTAACAGAACATTCAGCTAAGGAATATCTTCTGCTAGCTTACAACACGGCTATGACGTATCATTCAGATGAATATTGTGGAAGCGCTTGGAGAACATTGGGTAACATGGGAGCCTGGAATGTTCTCAACATACTTAAGTCATTGAGGGATGAAGGGTTAATGGATGAATATAATGCCCTATTAGAAAGGTTCAATATAAGCACCGAGCATTTCATAAAAACGAAGTATCCTTACCTTTCAGAGTTCCCCTTTGACACAACGGGTTACGAATCCACCTACTTCTTCCGTAAATATAGGGAGAGAAAAGATCTCGTTGAGGAGGTAGTTAAGGTTCTCTTAGCAACCCTTCATCATCAGCCCATCTGGTGGTGGTATGGATGTGATATTAAATCGCTGGGGGTATATACAACCCCAATGAATAGCCGATGCCTACTAGATGCTTACGAGGATAACCCCAGCGATCATCTATTGCTTAGAATCGGCTATGCTGGGATACTAGCGCCTTGGAGCCAAGTTTACCCGACTGGAGAAGCTTGCACAGGACCAAACTGGTCGCCTGACGGATCATCCGGCTCATATTTTAATCCAGCATGGTCAAATGAGTTCGGCGTTGGCTTATACGCTGATCTCCATGCGCTTAAAGCATATGTTATTGAGGATCCGGATTTCGGATTAATTGGTTATGGATGCACGGTTTCTAAAAGAAACAATCTATACATCATTACCCCAGCCAAAGGGATAGACTCAGGGATCTTCATAGCGCCCTCAAAGATAAATATAGAGGTTTTAAGGGCTCATATAAGCGAGACTAATGTAACCGAGAATGGAGAGAAAATAAGTTTAGACGTTTCAAAATCCATCAACTCTATAGGCACCATCATATTGAAGGTGAATGGACTTAAAGCCGGAAGATACATTATTTCCACGGATGGAGGGTTCAGCAAAGAAATCAGCTGTCCCTTAGGGAGCCTCGAAATCGAAATCCCGGCGGCTGAAAAAGAAACAAGGATTAATATTTCAGCGTCCAATCAAATTTAAGCCGCGGTTAGTAACGGCGCGATAAGACGGTGAGGAATCACCGATTAAAATAAATATGCTTCCACATATTAGAGGTTAAAAGGCGATCGGCAACGCAAATTCTAATCTTTGTTTACTATTAAGTTTCATCCTGTCTTTTTGTTCCTTCCTGCGAGGTTTCAGCTTCGATTTCTCCCATTTCTTTCTCTATTTCCTCTATTGGTTTCGGAGGCGGGGTTGTGGCGAGTGTGTAGCCTATCCAGCCTAGGATGGCGAATATTCCGGCTACGGCTACGGTCCCCGTCAGTTTGAGGATTAATATGTCGGCTCCAGCTATTGGCGGGAAGAATACAAGCCAGATGTAGGCGATTATGATGATTGCGGAAACAGCCAGGAGAACCGCGCCTACAGCTTGATCTTTATGCATGGAGGTTCACCTCTCAAACTCGATT
>CAYPJR010000153.1:0-2161 GCA_964411115.1 uncultured Candidatus Bathyarchaeia archaeon
TGAGATTCTTAAATTGGTCGTAAACTAAAAATGCAGCTTAAAAATAGTGAGGGTTAAGCATGCTGGAAATCTCTGAGAGAACTAAAAATCTCGGCACTGAGAATGCGTTTGTAGTTCTGAAAGAAGTTAATGAACTCGTTAGAAGCGGCAAGAATATAGTGAACTTCTGCATTGGCCAGCCGGACTTTGACACGCCGGAATATATAAAGGAGGGTGCGATAAAAGCCATAAGGGAGGGAAAAACCGGGTATACGCCATCAGCAGGTATACCTGAACTTAGAGAAGCAGTTGCAGCGTACTTCTCCGAGACTAGGGGGATCGATGTTAAGCCGGATTGGGTTGTTGTGGCATGCGGCGCTAAGCCCTTCATAGGCTACACGATATTGTCTGTCACAGATTACGGTAGGGGTCATGAGGTGATTTATCCCAATCCTGGCTTCCCAATATATGAGTCGCTTATCCGGGCTTACGGCGCGGTTCCTGTTCCCATACCGCTTCTTGAGAGCAGAAACTTCAGCATAGACATAGATTATTTAGAGAAAATAGTGAATGAGAGAACTAGGCTGCTCATACTGAACTCCCCCCATAATCCTACAGGCGGGATTCTGGACAGAAAAACTCTGGAGTGCATAGCGGAAATTGTTAAGCAGTACGATAATTTATGGGTTTTCTCAGATGAGGTTTATTCAAGAATATTTTATGAGGGCGAGTTTTTAAGCATAGCCTCAATAGATGGGATGCAAGAGAGAACAATAATTGTTGATGGAGCATCGAAGACGTACGCTATGACGGGCTGGAGGATAGGTTTCGCTGCAAATGAGAGACTCGCCGATCATCTCGCCCGATGGGTAACAAACACTGAATCATGCGCACCACATCCAAATCAGTATGCTGCGCTTACAGCGCTTACAGGTCCACAGGACGACACGAGGAGGATGATTGAGAGCTTCAGGAGGAGACGTGAGATAATCGTCAACGGACTGAATTCAATAGAGGGGATTAAATGCTTAAAGCCCGGCGGCGCATTCTATGTCTGGCCGAATATTACAGAAGCCTGTAAACTTGTTGGGGCTAGGGATTCTGAGGAGTTCAGGGCGCGCCTCCTCTACGAGGCCGGCGTGGCGGTTCTCTCAGACATACATTTTGGACATAAGAATGAGGGCGAAGGTGAACATTTGAGATTCTCCTACGCGGCGTCGGAGGAGAATATCCGTGAGGGACTTAGGAGACTTAAAGCCTTCATAGAGGAAAAAAGCGTTTGAAATCTGCATCTCTTTGATATGCGTAAAGTAATTAACTTTTTAGGATTTCATTTCACATTTTCTTTTCAAAATAGATGACCCTATCGCTGAGAACCATCCTAAGAGGACAATTAGGGTTGCTGGGAAACCAGCGATCTTCAACGGTAGATTAAGCGCCAAAAATTCGAAGATGAACAACATGAGACTTATTGCTGCAGCTGAGATCAAGCCGAATTTACGTTTATATTTTGATGCTGTCTGGATAGATAGAAGTCCTGAGAGAAAAATGTCCCCTACGCCTATAGCCGCTAGTTTCCGTGATGGATAGGTTGGGAGGATAAGCGCTACTGGCAGGCGTAAGCCGATCATTTTGCTGGCGGACTCAACCATATGTCCCGTCCCAAAAACTTGGATTACATCCATTAGTGTTAGTAGCGCGGCGAAAGCCAACGTGATCTTCCATGGGAAGAGGGGGCTCAAGTATATAATTATCATGACTGAAAATATGGCTGCGAAAACATTTATAACATAAATATTTTCCACCAGTAGGTATGTTGCCAAAAATATTGCTGGTGGAAATATTGCCAGGAGCCATTTGCCTAAAATGATATATGTAAACATTAGCAGCATGTAGGCGTAAGCGGATATGAAAAGAATCTGTATTGCGTAGCCCGGTATAAAAGTTACTAATGTAACCATTACCCCCATTAAGAGAACTATGAGGACCACTTCGCGCATGCCGAGTTTTTTACCTTCAAAGATGCTCCTCATTTTCTTCTCAAATCTCTCATGCAGAAAAATGGATGATGAAACTATAAGGAAAACTGACAGCGGCAGCAGAAAATCTATTTCCATATTCCATCAGCATCCATTTCTCGTTTTTCAAACTATGCTAATTATATAAGCCTTTTTCTCCTCAG
>CAYPJR010000154.1:0-2054 GCA_964411115.1 uncultured Candidatus Bathyarchaeia archaeon
CTTAATTCATGAAGCCTGCTAATGCTGTTCTTAAGCCTATGTTTAGCTATGTGAACACAAATGGGGCATAGGGGATATGTATTCGTAACTAATCTAAGAATGTACGATGATGCCTTTCTTAACATGGAGATGTAACCCTCCTCTTTGGCTATTCGAAGAGCATTATTCACTAAAATTCGTAGGTTATCAACTAATTTGGACATAGGTCAATGCTCGTGTGCTAGCTGTTTAAAATTAATTTTTTCTCAGTGGGTTGAGTCCCGAGATACCTTGATATCAATAAGTATGATATCCTTGAGGCTTTGGTTCCATAAAAGAGGAATAGTCTGAACAAGTGGGCATACCAATGGATTATGTTTATCTTTAACCTAGGCTCTCTGATCTGGGAATGCCTAAAACTCCTCGTAAGAGTTCTTAGTTTCAATCCAGTTCGAACTCCATCTATGAAACCACGCATAATATCTTTACTAGGTTTTAGCAAGGAAGATATGAGGATCATGGGGATTCTGAGGAGCACATGTAATAGCCATAAATTGTCATACATTAGAATAACGGAGAACTCAGACCTAAAAGCCGAGTACTCCAATAATGAACTTCTGACGACATTAGCAGACGCGGATCTGAAGTGTCGCCCGGCAGTGATCGGTATATACATAAGTTTGTGGCCCCCACGCCAAAGCCTAATCCCCAATTCGTAATCATCGCCGTACATGAAAAAATACGGAAGGAAAAGCCCGCCACAACTTAGTATGGCCTCAATTCTGTAAACTGAGTAAGCACCATCCACGTAACCTACATGGTAAGGGCTATTGCATGACCTTTGCGGGAGAGTTTGACCTATTGCATATGTATTACCATACTGTGTAAAGTGGCATCCAGCAGAATCTATTCTTTTGCCATCCCATGTCAAAATTTTCCCCTGCACGCCTGCCACCTCTTTATTTCTCTCTAAGAATTCGATGAGCTTTCCCAAAGAATCGGGTTCGGGCGATAAATCATTATTCACTAATGCAACATATTTAGACTTTTCATCCCTTTTTGAAAACGCTATAATGTTAGCAATAGCAAAGCCATAATTTTTAGAAAGTTTAAGAAATTTTACTTTTACATCCTTGGGTATAGTAGTCTCGACAATAGCCTTAATGCGTTCGAAGCTCCCATCGGTGGATCCATTATCGACCATTATTATCTCCAAGGGTCTATAATCAAGGTTAAGCATGGTCTTAATGGATTCTAAAACCACATCTTTGATTCTAGAGGAATTGTAATTAACCGTTATTACTGTCACCAACGGTCGTTTTAATTTAGATGAACCTAACATTACCTAATACTACTTTATCTATCTGAGATAAGTCGTTAGACGACGTATCTATTTCTATCACCTTAAGATGTAAAGCGCCTTTAAATAGCTCTTTTGCGTTACGCAAGCACTCTAAATATTTAGGGTAGAAATCCGACGCGAACGGTGTCTCCTCTATTAGAGGAGGGAATCCCCGAGATTTCCATCGAGCTTCAAGAGCGGAGTAATTGGCATTGATGAAAAAGACATTCAAAGATGCTTTGCACAGAATTGCTTTAGTTAACATCAAAGGATAAAAAACAATTTTCTGGAGCATGTCTTCATGAGCGTCTTTAAAAGCTGCGATGTAGTTACCAATAATGTTTATGGTTCCTTCATCTACTATAATAACATCGTATCCAAGCTTGAGAGGAAGAAAAACTTTAAGCAAAAAGGTCAAGCATATACTTAAAACTTCTAATAACATTTCCAACGTATGCATCTTAACGATATACTCTTTCCTGATAAGGCTAATTGGATGAATCTTACCTTTAATAACAAGTTTATGAAAAAGCCTTTTGTCAGGGTATGCGGCCCTCGCCAGACAGTACAGAAAAACATAGTTAAACATGTGAAAACCAGTCATCCTACTAATTTTCACCCTAAATCCCCGCTTTCTTAACGCTTCGGCGATGCGATTAACAATTGTTGATTTTCCCGACCCAGGTGTGCCTGAAATCATTAACACATGCTTTCTTTTCTGAGGTCTACAGCG
>CAYPJR010000155.1:0-2033 GCA_964411115.1 uncultured Candidatus Bathyarchaeia archaeon
GTTTCAGGGGTTTATTTTGGAGATTTTTAGCATTAGTTCCTCCAAATACTTTTTAGAATTGATGTAGATGGCGTCCAGATCCTTCTTCATTTCGGGTTTTCCACCTATGTCTATGCCTATATATCCTTTATAGCGGTGTTTTTTGAGGGCTTTCAGCATGTTTATCCAATCTATGCTTCCCTTTCCTATTTCAAGATGGTCCTCTGTTAGGAAGTTGCTGTCGCTTGCATGAACGTAGAAAATCTTTTTTCCAAGCATCTCTATGCATTGCACTATCTCCATCTTCTGGGCTGCTAGATGCGCTGTGTCGAGGACTGCTCCGAGATTTTTGTTGCCTACTTCTCGCATTACGAGCTCTAGGGCCCATACGTTTGGCACGTTTTCCCATGTTCTAGGTTCGATGCAGAGTTTCAGTCCGTGGTCCTTCGCCATATCGTTGCATTCGGAGATTGAGGGGATCAGCGTGTTATTGAAGTATTCCCAAAAGTCGAATTCTGGGTCAACCTTTAGTTTGGGGGCGCTGTAGGCATACTTGAACTCTTCAGAGATGTCGTATATTGGTTTGAGGTATATTGGTAGGTGGAAGGTGTCGATTTGAATCATTTCGGTTTCGAAGAAGGATCCGAGTTCGCAGCCAATTCTGAAATCTTTCAGCGCTTTCCTTTTCTTCTCAATGTTTGGTGACATTATGTCTGGTAGGACTGGAACGAAATTGATTAGTTTGATTTCGTTCTCTTCGCATTTCTTTTTTATGGCTGATTTATTTTTTGCAACCGTATAAAGTTGGGGGCCTACTCCCTCAAGTTCCATGTATTTGAAGCCCATCCTCATCGCGTCGTCGATGGCTAATAGAATTTCATCTATGCTGGGTATATACCGATACTTGGTTATGGCGTATAGCCAGCACATGGATAGGTTCCAAATCATTTTTCGGGCTCACCATTTCTATTTTAATATTTTATGCCGAATGTTTTTAGTGTTTTATGTCGAGTATTTGCGCGGCTGTTTTGCCGAATATTTTTTCGCTATCTTCCTCGGATATTCCGATCTCTCTGATAAGGGTCTTCCATGTCATTAGCAGCTGGAGGTATCTCTCAGGCGGCGCATCTAATCCCCAAATTAGCTTGTCCGGTGTAACTCTTATCCATAAATACTTTCTTATGTTCAGTGCTTTTAGGAATATTGCTGCTCCGGAAATGTCAAGCCACATGTTTGGGCAATATTGGGCTACCCTATAGGCTTCCAGGAACCATGGGTCGCCCATGTGAGCCGCTATTATCTTTAGCTTCGGGAAAACCCTTGCGATTTTATCGAGATATGCTGGTCGCATATGTGATGAAGATGTGCCCAGCGTCCTGTCATCCTTAAATGCCATTATAACGCCCGTGTGGAAGAGAATGGGCATGCCGTGGTCTTCCGCCTTCTGGTAGTAGGGCATAAAGTCCTCATGGTCATATCTTTTTGTCGGAATGATCATTTTTAAACCCTTAAACTCTCTCGAGTAAAGCTCGTCAACTTTTTCAAATGGATCTCTCCCTGGAAATATGACTCCGAAGCCGATGATTCTGTCGGGATGCTCCTTAAACGCTTTTTCAACAGCCTCATCTCCAGGCATGCCGTTTATGCCGAGCCCGCTTAAGCAAACTTTTTCAACACCCGCTTCATCCATACCGTCCATTAGCCTTTTAAGAAAGTCTTCTCCTCCCCAATAATGGTTATGCGCATCAATTATCATACTTACGCACTCCGCAGCTTCTGTTTCTATTTATTAAGGCTTAACAATCTATTAATTAATTTTTAACTTTCAATGCGGTTTAGGATGACAATTTTAGGCTGATTTTTCATGCTTAAATTGATACCCCCTCCTAGGTTTTTACACTAGGTTAAACGGAGCATAAATCAACTTCTGAATCAAAATACGCAGCAATCCCGACGCGACGACTGTTGGAATTACTTGTTCAGATGGTGTTGTGTTGGCTGATTCGCAGAAGTAGTTTTCAGAATAGTTTGTGATCTCCCAATGTCTCGGGCAT
>CAYPJR010000156.1:0-2012 GCA_964411115.1 uncultured Candidatus Bathyarchaeia archaeon
TTTTGTTGCTTTATTACATTAGCAGATTGCGAAAATGAAGCGTAAATGATAAAACGTTTTGCTTCACGCTCTGCTATAATAGCATGGATAAAGCCATGAATGCGGAGCCTAGAAAAATGAAGATTATTGAGCTTAATTTAGCTTTCTTCGCAACTCTATCGGTTAATAATCCAAGATCGCCGATCTGTTTTTCCCCAACAACCTTCACCTTCGGAACAATAACCCTACGCCATGCCGCCGTAGCCTCACCCATGCTTTTTACAGCCTCCAGGACAGCCTTTCTTGTATACTCAATGATCTTTTCATGGTCCACAACCTCGCCCACCGGATGATAACCCCTATCCGCCAATACAACGCCGTTAACTATATGCGTGTCCGTTGTGAAAACCTCGCCGCATTCTATTCCCATTTCCCTTAAAGCCGAAAGTATCTTCCCACGGAGATTGGAAACCATGTTGTTACCATCTATGGTTACATATGCCGTTCTCCGCCCATCAACCTCAACCAGAACCGCGGTTATTCCTCCAGGGCCCATTCCATCCTTAAGTCCAAGGTCTTCCGGGAGAAATTTTCCAGCGCCAACCCTCATAGCGCTTATTTCATTCCTTAGACGCGTAGCCTCTTCCAGCGCAGATAAAGCCGCCTCTTTAATTATCATCGTGGCTTTCTCCAAATTAAAGGGGCCGTTGATGCTGTTATGAGCGTCAATAGCTATTGCTAGTGAGAATCCCATTTTCTCCGCTTCCCGCGATATAATATCATTTAATTCCAAAGGTAAATCCTCCATTGTTTCAGGGGCCAACGTTAAAGTTAAAAGCACGCATCCGCCGAAGACTTGACAGCCGGCTTTCGCCCCCTTCCTTTCAACCATAAGAAAGGGGGAGGCTTCATTTGAGAAGCCGTCAGCTTCCTCCATTAATGCTCTGCTTAAAAAATCCAAGATTTTTTTATTTTGATCTTGCGAAGCTAAATCGAGTTCATGCCCTGAAATCCCATGGGGAACGGAGACTACGCATTCCGCCTCTCTCTCCAGCAGCGCCTGGATTAGTTCCGGAAGCGGGCTGCTGCCTATGTTTTTGAAGGGGCCGGGATGCAAATTTGGAACTACAAGGATCGCCTTTAACTTATTGTCATATTTACCCCTAAACATTAGCAATGAAACATTTATATCACGTTCCTCACCGATCTGCTCGAGTATCTCTTCAAAAGGCTGCTCAAAACTTTCAGTCCAGTCGGCAAGAAAAGCCCTAAAAAGTTTAAGCGATGGAACACCGAAGGTTTTCATTCCAACATTGTCCAAGGTTTTTCTAAAGAGCCAAACGCCCAGCATAGAAAAAGCTATGGCTAGCAGAAAATAAAGCGTGTAAAACGTAAGAAAATTTTTCATCTGAGCGAAAGATATTAAAGCGAATAACGCTGAGGGCTGAAGGAGACCTGAAAGAAATTTTCTCAAGGTGCCGGAAAACGATACTGTAAATATAACTAGAAACCTTAATGCTAAATCTGCGAAGAAACCTAAAGAAACCACTTTAATAAATAAGTCTAAGTTGGGAAAATAAAACAGGAGCGCATGGGCTACTAGGATAAATGTGAAGAGAAGCATGTTGGAGAAGAAAGATAGAAATAGGCATCTTCTAAGGTTTAAAATTACATCTTTCCGAAGCAGCAGTCTAGATGAAAAATATTCTGTGAGAAGGCTTGCTGTGAAAACGCATAGCCCAAGTATGAAGCCGCCGATGAACCATGATGCGGAAGGACTTAGCGGGACATTGCCAGAGAAGCCCAAGAGTACGGCTCCGACAAATAAACAAGTTATTGTCCCCTTATAGGAGGGAAGCTTAAATAGAGAAGAGTAATGTTTAACCGCTAAATCAATATTGCCTCTGAAGGAAGCCGGCATGGAACGAATCATTAAGCCCATTGGACGTTAATTTTTTGTTACGTGGAATATTTAAAGTTGACACTCTTTTGTCTCCCTGACGATGCCGACATGTTGACGCCATTGAAAATGA
>CAYPJR010000157.1:0-2011 GCA_964411115.1 uncultured Candidatus Bathyarchaeia archaeon
ATTCTGATACTGCATGTAACAGCATTTTATTATATGATTCTTTTCTGAGACTTCCGGCAAATCCTACTATAAGTAGCGGCTCACTCTCGCTCATAGAATTAAGAGTATTCCTAAGCATCATATAAACCTGCCTATTTGAACATTGAGTCTAAAAGCATCATTATTGCGAAACCAGCTATTAACCCGAAGGTGGCTTTCCGTCCAAACCCTTTTCTATGGCTTTCCGGCACCATTTCGTCAATGATTACGAAAAGCATTGCTCCAGCCGCGAAAGCTAAGCCCCAAGGCAAAATCGAATGGGCAATGGAGACGAGTACTAAGCCTAAAAAGCCGCCAATAGGCTCCACAAGCCCAGTCAAGGTAGAATATCCCAATGCCTTCGCCTTACTATACTTCTCTCTTAAAAGCGGTAAAGCAACGGCTAAGCCTTCCGGAGCATTCTGCAAGCCTATTGCTGTTGCTACAATAAACCCTGCTGCAATATCACCAGCACCAAAACTAACACCTACAGCGAACCCCTCTGGAAAGTTGTGGATTGTTATGGCGATTATGAAAAGCCAAATCTTCGAGAGATTTGATGGAGGGCCCTCTGGACCCGCCACCGGATGAAAGTGCGGAATAACTTGGTCGATGAAATGTATTATTACCGCGCCCATTATAAACCCTGAAACCGCTATCAAAGGACCGCCTAAACTTATTGATGGAACCAGTAGACTGAAGGCGGTTGCAGCTAACATAACTCCTGCGGAGAATCCAAGCATAACATCCATCGTATCGTCTGAGAATTGTTTGCCTAAATAGATGGGTAGGGCTCCAGCTCCCGTGGCTAAACCGGCCAGCAAGCTTGCAGTAAACCCTAAATAAAATGTGTCCATGAGACGCTTGACTCCATTAAATGACTAAAAATAAGATATCCTAGAACAAAAAATAAAAAGTTTTTATAATCCATAAAGGAATTTTCTTGATGATTGGTTTAAATGCCTCGAGCGGATCTGGTTGACCAAATTTGGTAAGATTTATGATTTAATGATTGTTGGTGCTGGTCCAGCTGGTATAACTGCTGCTGTATATGCTGCTAGGAAGAGGATGGATTTCCTGGTACTTACAACCAATATTGGTGGTCAAGTAACATACGCGTCCCAGGTTGAGAATTACACTGGTTTTCAATATATTACTGGCGAAGAATTAGCAGCTAAATTTTATGAACACCTAAAACGTTATGGCTTTGATGTTAAGGTAGAAGAGGTTAAGCGGATAAAGCCGAGCGGCGACCTATTTAATGTTAAGACGGCTTACGCGAATTACCTCAGTAAAACTGTTATAGTTGCAACAGGCAGAAGACCTAGAGAGCTTAATGTTCCAGGTGAGAGAGAGTTTAAGAATAGAGGTGTAACGTATTGCGCCACATGTGATGCGCCACTTTTTGAGGATATGGATGTCGCTGTTGTTGGTGGTGGAAACGCCGGGCTTGAAGCAGTTTTACAGCTAATGAAGATAGCAAACAAAATATATTTGATTGAGATTTTGCCCCATCTAAAAGCTGACCCAATCCTCATTGAAAAGGCTTTAGCATCAGATAAAGTTGAGGTTTGGACGAGCACAAAAGTTCTCGAAATAATAGGTGAGAAAACAGTTAGTGGAATAAGGGTTCAAAGAAACGGTGAAGTGAAAATTTTACCAGTTCAAGGCGTTTTCGTGGAGATCGGATCTATACCAAACTCCGAAATAGTTGACTTTGTCGAAAAGAATCAGGGGGGAGAAATAATTGTAAACTGTGCATGTGAAACAAGTTTTCCAGGGTTATTTGCAGCTGGAGACGTGACAAATGTGCCAGAGAAGCAGATAATAATTGCTGCTGGAGAGGGCTGTAAAGCAGCGCTATCAGCATTCCGCTATCTCTCAAGAAAGAGAATTTAAAATCAATACTCAATGCCCAGATAGGAGCTTATTAATCTCATAAAAATTTAAATCACTGATTCTCAGAAAGAAGTTATTGTTAGGAGGATTAAAT
>CAYPJR010000158.1:0-1989 GCA_964411115.1 uncultured Candidatus Bathyarchaeia archaeon
TTAAATCTATTGCGGATAACTGGAGCCGGCTGGAAGAGGGCTACATAATGCTTGAAAAGTTAGAGGGCGATGCTGATGATCTTGTTCATATAATAACCGATGAGGTTGAGAAAGTTTTTATACTGCCGCTGGACAAAGAAGATGTCAAAGAATTAACGGATTCCTTGGATGACATAATAGATAATATGGAGCAGATTGTTAACCGCCTTTATATTTATAAAATACTTGAAAGTAATCAAGCGATAAAAGATTTTTCGGAGTTAATATTGCAGGCTGTTCAGGAAATTCATAAGGGAATTATGCTGGTTAGAGATCGCAAGATGGGTTCGGAAGAATTTGCCTCATGCTGTGAAAAACTGCATGATATAGAAAATCAGGGCGATAAGCTACATAGGAAGATACTTGAGGAAATGATGGGAAGATATTCTCCGGAATTCGGCGGAGGGGATGCGCTTTCAATAATTAAGTGGAAAGAGATTTTTCAAACTCTCGAAGATACGCTTGACATATGTGAGGATTTCGCTATAACATTTGGAAGGCTGAGAATAAAGTATGCTTAGGTGAAGCTTATGGAGCACCCGTTTATTCTCTTCATGGTATCAGTTTTCGCCTGCTACCTTTATGCGTTTATATCCGGCTTTACGGATGCTGCTCAAGCGATCGCTGAAGTAATCGGGTCCCGCTCGCTTCATCCAACTATAGCCGTTTGGATGGCTGGGTTTTTAGAAATTATCGGAGCCCTATGCGGCACAGCGGTTGCTCTAACGATTGGAAAGGGCATAGTTTCTTTAGAGTTAATCTCGCTTGTTACAGTTCCAGCAGCGATTTTCGGCTGCCTATTTTGGAGCTTAGTGACTTATTATTTTGGGCTACCTGTAAGCGAAACCCACGGATTGGTCGGTGGAATAGTTGGCGCAGCATTAGGAGTGGCAGGAACTTTAAATGTGGTCAACTGGATGGGGCTTACAAGGATTATAATGGCAATTATTGCGGCTCCACTCATAGGCTTTTTATCCGGCTTCCTCCTAATGGGATTACTTGATAGGCTTCTTTATTCAGTTTCAACAAGATATTCAGCTCCAGCAAGAAAAATAAGAAGAACCTTCATCAACCTTCAAATATTAGCATCTGCTTATCTAGCCTTTAGTCACGGTTTAAATGACGCCCAGAAACCGATGGGCATTCTGGTTATGGCTTTAGCTCTTTACTATGGTTGGAAAGAACTAAACGTGCCTTTATGGGTGATTATAAGCGTTGGATTTACCGCTGGACTTGGAGTTGCATATGGAGGATGGAGAATCATTAAAACTCTCGGAATCAGGATAACTCCGCTAGCCCCAGAACAAGGCTTTATTTCAAACTTTGCTGCTGGCACAGCATTACAAATAGCCTCTTATTTCGGCATACCAGTTTCAACAACCCATGTAGATGCTTCCGCCATTATAGGTGTCGGTGCAGCCAGAAGATTCTCAAGAGTACGCTGGAATTTAACCATAAATATGTTTATCTCCTGGATCGCGACTTTGCCAGCCACGATTGTTTTCGGCTGGATCTTCGCGAAATTACTCAATTTAATCTTCATTTAAGTAGCGTAGGCTTTCGTCAGCAATGCTCTATCATAAATCAAACTAAACGGAAGAGAAGAAAAAGAAGCCTAAACTCGGTGACTCTATAGCTGCGAGGAACATAGACGGCGCTATCTGATTTCCTCATTGATGTCAACTTTAAGAGTGTTAACAATGTGAGCGGGAAATCCCGCATGCTTCAGCGGTGGGATGAAAGCGAACAAAGTTTATATACGGCTTTTTCATATAATGAATTTATATGCCGAGAGGATATATAAAATCGCAGACTTGCATTCATTTCATGAACTATCATTTTGTATGGTGCCCAAAGTATATATAGGAGACCTTGTTGGCGCCGTAAGGGATAGGCTTGAGAGTTTGATTAGAGAGAAGGTTGAGCAGTTAGGATGCAAAGTTATAGCCC
>CAYPJR010000159.1:0-1946 GCA_964411115.1 uncultured Candidatus Bathyarchaeia archaeon
ACCATTTGGGATAATAATCGAATGAAACTATGTCAAGAGGTTCGGCAAGCTTGAAATAGTCCAGCTCTTTATATAAGCCCATAAAGTTATGCGTTATTATATGATTTGGCGCTATCTCCTTTATTATATCCACTTGTATCTGCTGGTACCTAATCCATGAATCGCTTAGAAATCTATGCCAATCAAGACATAGGCTTGGGTTCTGCATGTCAAGCGGAGGTTTAGGCGGAAAAATTTCATCCCAATCCCCATACTCCTGACTCCAAAATATGAAGCCGCATGAAGAGTTCAGGTTCTCTAAAGACCCATACTTGCTTTTCAACCAGTTTCTAAACGCACTAACACAATTTTCACAATAGCAGGGATCTATCCCAAATTCGTTGTCAATCTGCCATCCAATAACGTTCGGATTATCCCTATAATGGAGGGCTAATGCTTCAACTATTCTCTTCGTATGCGCAATATAGTTGGGATTATTTGGACAATAGTTTCGCCTAGTTCCCTCCGGGCTTCTTACGCCATGATGATCAACTCGCAGAACATCCGGATGCTTCTTAATGATCCAAGGCGGAGGGGCAGCTGTTGGGGTTCCAATTATTGTCTTTATACCCTTATTAGCAAGGATACTTATGGCTTCATCAAGCCATTCAAAATTGTATTCGCCCTCTCTAGGTTCAATTTTGCTCCATGAGAACTCAGCAAGCCTCACAATGTTAAAGCCAAGTTCACCCATCAATTCCGCGTCTCTAGCCCACCTGCTTCTAGGCCAATGCTCCGGATAATAGTCTACGCCGAATTTAAGAGACAGAGCCGGCTTAAACATGCTAGATCACACAAAATAATAAGATATGGATTTTTTAAAAGTTTTATCAAGTTTCGCCGGAAAACCCGGCACCTTTTAAGGGCGAGGATGAATCGTGAAAAAGTCTAAAATGCCCTAACTTCCATTAGAGGATGAGGATTTTCGATGAAACCTAAAAAGGAGGAAAAGACTGGAAGCCTGCGGCTTAAGCTGTGGAAGGTTGCATCTTAAATTTAAGTCTCATCTTCTTCCTTGGAACCTAGCTTAGCATTTTTCGTTCTGCTTCTACATTCAAATTCCATTATTGCCTTCGCGATTTCCTTATATATTTGCATGTCTGAAACATTTGCGATTGGTATCTGCGTTCCCTTCTCAACCTCCAGAATCCTACTATACTTGGGGAGCTCCGTATAGCAGAGCTGACTTACGTAAAAATTCCCCCTCTCAATTTCATACTCAAAGGATTTTTCATAAACCTCTAGGCAGAGTAGGAGACCGTTAACCCAAAAAAGACGGTTTGCACCGAAAGTTACGGCGCAGAAACCTAAATCTGCAAGATCCCTTCTGTCTAAACCTAAAATCGTAACCTTTTTAGTTGGCATAATATTAACCTTCAAGTGAAACACCACAAAATAGACTCTAAAATTATTTATAAAAACCTGTCGCAAGAAGACCTCCCATTTCAATGGGTGAATGAATAAAAGCTGGATATTCCTTTAATGGGGAATATTTAGCGTGCGAGGGAGAAACCCACCGTTTTGAAGATGATGGCAGTTCATCTCCAAAATAATCCCAATAATAATTCTTTTGGTTTATTTTCCAGATTTTATCTCCTCTCCTTAAAAGGCGAAGGTTTTAAATGTATAGGTTGGCGGGCCCGGAGGGAATTGAACCCTCGACCTTCCCGAAGCAGCCTCATCATTTTCTCGGCGCTTTTACGGGTGTCCCCTTTTTCGTGAGCGGCTTAAGAGCTTCAGCCCCATTTACGCCGATAGGGTTTAGATGGGTCCGCCGCTCTACCTTGCTAAGCTACGGGCCCTCTTTTTGTTCAAGATATGAGTAAAATAGCTGGATAATTAATAACTTTTTCTTTTTTATGACATATAATTTATTTCGCTTTCTCTTTAAATTCTATTTGGATGGT
>CAYPJR010000160.1:0-1841 GCA_964411115.1 uncultured Candidatus Bathyarchaeia archaeon
CTTTTTTATGACATATAATTTATTTCGCTTTCTCTTTAAATTCTATTTGGATGGTTGTGAAGTATGGTTGGCGAACTTGTTTTCGTCGGCTTAGGACTTTATGATCATCTTGACATATCGCTCCGCGGGCTTAGGGAGGTTAAGGATGCGGCTTACGTCTTTGCTGAATTCTATACAAGTTTGATGCCCGGCTTCACGCTTGAAGATTTTAGGAAAATCACCGGTAAGGATGTAACCGTCGTTTCAAGGCGAAACTTGGAGGATGAGAGCGGCAGAATGATTCTTGAAAAGGCTAGGGATGCGAAGGTCGTTCTTCTTGTTCCCGGAGACCCGCTGATAGCAACAACGCATATAGCCCTAAGGTTAAGAGCTGAGAGGGAGGGGATAAAAACCCGGGTGGTTCATGGAGCATCGATAATATCGGCCGTTATAGGGCTATCCGGGCTTCAGAATTACAGGTTCGGCAAGAGCGTGACAATACCGTTCTCCGAGAATGGATGCATCTCGAGAACACCGTATTTAGTGGTAGCCGAGAATAAGGCGAGAGATCTGCATACGCTATGCTTTCTAGATGTTAGAGCTGAGGAAAATAGGTATATGACAATAAGGGATGCTCTTGAGATCCTGCTGACGCTGGAGGAAAAGATTAGGCAAGGCGTGCTCAGTGAAAATAAACTTGCCGTCGGCATCGCTAGAGCCGGCTCAGAGGATGTTAGGGTTAAGGCCGATTCGATTAAAGATTTAATGAGCTTCAACTTCGGCGGTCCACCGCATAGCTTAATTCTTCCAGCTGAAAAGCTCCATTTCATGGAGGCTGAAGCATTGATTGCGCTTGCTAATGCACCTAGATGGGTTATGGAGATGAGCAAATGACGGAGATTGAGGGGAGAGCGTTAAGATATATACTTAAGACGGAGAAAGCCCTTAGAAATCTGAGAATTGCCCATCGTTCCGCCGTTATTGAGGAGACGTCTATAATTAGGATCGTTGATGAAGCCAAAAGATACTTTGAGGACGCCAAATACTATTTGGGGAGAAAAGAATATGAGGTAAGTTTAGCTTCTATTTCCTATTGTGAGGGGCTTTTAGATGCGCTGCGCATGTTAGGGCTGGTTGAGTTTGAATGGTAGGTGGCAGCAGCTATGGATCATAAGGAAGAAGGCAAGGTTGTGCTGGCTGAGGGAACCTTTGACTTACTGCATTATGGGCACGTCTATTATTTGACGAATGCGAAGAATCTCGGCGGCGAAAAATCGAAGCTGATCGTTATAGTTGCGAGAGATAAAACTGTTGAAAGGTTAAAGGGAAAAAAGCCCATAATCCCTGAGGATCAGCGCAGAGCTATAGTTGAGGCCCTAAAAGTTGTTGATGAGGCAATACTGGGATACGAAGAAATGGATATGGCGAAGGTTATAGAGAAAGTGAAGCCTGACATAATAGCGTTAGGCTACGATAAGGAGGAGATGGAGGAAAAATTAAAGAGATATGTAAAAGAGAGAAACCTCAATATAGAGGTTGTGAGATTAAACAGGTTTGAGGGGGGAGACGTAAGCAGCTCCTCGAAAATAAAGAGGAAAATAATAGAGGAATATCGAAGCAACCTTCAGCAAATTTGACGCGCATGTATAAAGCCGAGAAATGAAAATTCCCATTTAAGCCTAAATTTTAACCCCTCTCTCCCCTATCGGTGATATTAAACAGTAACATGAATGGTAACATTGCTTTTTAAGCCTTCCACCTGCTTATTGGCACTTGCTTAATGCTTTTCGAGAAGCTTCTTTGGATGAATCTTCCAAAATATCTTTTAATTGCAGAATGGGGGAAATCTTTATTGGTAACCT
>CAYPJR010000161.1:0-1830 GCA_964411115.1 uncultured Candidatus Bathyarchaeia archaeon
ATTGGTGCACTGCTGATAGTAGGCTTTTTAGGCGCGGTATTCTGCTTTCAGATCTCGATTTTGTTAATAGTTGCGAAGCGTTGTAAGGGCTCTAATTAGACCGGTAATTATAGCCTTAGATGTCAAAAGGCATAAGCAGGCCCAGCATCATAAAGTTTAGGGCTAATAACCGCATTAATAAAGGCGTAGTTTAGGATGGTGAAAGAGGCAGCTATTAGCGCGCTGCACCTTTGAATGAGATCGCAAAAGAAATTTTGGTAGCAAGATGGGCTTTATAATGAGCTAGGACATAAAACATGCGTTAAACCTAACTAATACGGCAAACGATGAACAGCTGAAAAAGCTCTCTCAACGTTTAGGGCTGCTTAGATAATACTGCTCAGCAAAAGCCATATCAAACATAATAAGGGAACTAAAATTAAAGGCTTTCATATGCAACGCGATAATAAACCTATAGTGAAGGAAGAAAATCATTCGATAAAAGGCATAAATAAAACGATCAAATCACACCATTATTTCATATCATTTGCTCAATCTTCGATAGATTTTCCCTTATTACATCTGCAACTTTCATTCCTGGTTCCACCGGAATCTTCTTTATATTCTTGTGATCGAGTATTTCTGAAGCCCCTAAACCCATGCCTACTGCTAATACGATGTTTACGTTGAGATCCGCCAGGGTTTTCGCTGCAATCGGTCCTGAGCCATACTTATATTTTGCTCCAGGGTTATCAACAATATGCGTGCATATGATCTTGCCATTCTCCATCTCAACAATAGTGAATGTTTCAGCCTTACCAAAGACTTCCGAAACAGTATCTTCTAAACCCGCATGGGTTTTTGTTGGAACAGCTATCTTTACTCTTCTCATACGGGTTCCCTTTTCAAATGTTCGGTTTAAAAAATAAAATAAAAAAGGAGAGGTTTTGGATGCTTCATCGGGGAGGACCTCTTCCGCGTCTTCCTCCCGGTGGACCCTTGTTTATTCGGTGTATTATTGCGGATGGTGCGCCGCATCTTGGGCAGATCTGCGGCTTAGGTGTTCCCTGGGGAACTTCTATTATCTGCCCGCAGTTGCCGCATTGAAAACGCTTAATTGGTAGGCTCATACTTTATGTCCCCGGCGGTTGACCTCTGCCTCTCTCAAGCAGTCCCTTAAGCTCTCTTATCCTTGCTTCAACATCCCTAATTTCTTGCTCAATGCTAGATTTCTCATCTTCAAGGTAACGCTTATAGTCTTCTAGCGCTTCCAATTCATCCTCTAGAGTCTGCGGCACCGGCGGTACGGTATGTGGATACGGCGGATAAGTATATGATGGCGGATACATGTATTGCTGCTGCGGAGGATAAATATATGGATATGGAGGCGGCGGATAGCTCCACCAACGCCTATATCTTCTGGGCCATGCCATTTTAACTCATCTCCTCGCTAGTAGGGCACGTAAAATATTGGAGGCCAATAGGGGTATCCGTAGATTCCCCAGCTGTAGGCTGCGTAAGGCCATGTATAACCGGCATATAATGGCCAGTATTGGGGATATGCCCACCACCATCTTGGAAGCCAGGGAAATCTGGCGCAAACCCACGGATTATACGGGTAGCCCCACAGCCATCCGCCGAACCCTCTGCCAAAGCCGAAAAGCCATCCAGGTCTCTGCCATGGCGGCAAATATCTGAATGGGCCTCTCCCAGGCCAAGGTCCAGTCCAGCCGCCGCCTCTACCTCTCCAACCCCATGCCATTATAATCTCACCTCTTATTTTGTGCTTATGCACATTTTTCAATTATGTGATAATGCACAGAAATATATAAATGTTCCGTTAACATAACG
>CAYPJR010000162.1:0-1820 GCA_964411115.1 uncultured Candidatus Bathyarchaeia archaeon
ATAATGGTTGGGGGCTCTTTGAAAGATCATGGCTTCTTCTCGGCATGCCGAGGTTCTTCCTATGGGCTTTCCGATATCCGAACGCTCTTAGAAGGCTTATAGAGCGCATATGTGAAGTGAAAATAGCCATAACTGAAGAATTGATTAGGAAAGCCGGCGTGGATGTAATTTGCTACGGCGATGATTGGGGTGCGGAGGACCGGCTTCTGCTCTCACCGAAAATGTGGAGGGAATTTATAAAGCCGTATCAAGCCAAACTTTATAGGGCGGCGAAGAAGCATGGGGTATTAGTTTACCAGCATAGCGATGGGAAAGTTGAGGATTTGATTCCCGACCTAATAGAAATCGGCGTTGACATATTAAATATACAGAGGGAATGCAATAACTGGCGGGAAATAATCGCCAAGTATGGTAACCGTGTGACATTATGGGGAGGCGTAAGCGCCAGAACCCTAGACGTGGGAGAACCTGAGAAAATTATTGAGGAAGTTGAGGAATGCTGCCATCTAGGTAAAGGGGGAGGCGTAATACTTGCCCCAGGGCACTCGTTGAAGTATCATCCTGAAAAAATAGAGATCATGCGTAGAGCATGGGTGGAGAAAGGCTTCTACAAAAAATAAGCATTAAATATTCTTCCATTAATTTTCCAGCCAAGCGGGAAGTCTTAAGGTGCCTCTATTCAGCGTAAAGTTTATTGATTGGCGTAGCATCATAAAAGTGTAAGGTTAATATGAAGGCATATTGGCATGCTTGAGCATCCCGATGATGTCTCAAGCCTTATGCCTAGCATGTGGAAAAAGGTCTGAACGGGACGGATATGCATCTTCAACCGTTTATGGGGAGGAAGAAGCCCCCTCATGAAAGGAAAGGGGAAGAATAATGGGCGTTACTAAAGTTAACGCTGAGCCAGAATGGGAGGAAACCGACATTAAGGAGATCCTTAAGCGCATAGATGACCTGACGAGGATACTTAAAATTATACTGGATGACCTTAATGAAGTCTCTAGGATGCTGAGAGCACATGCGGAGCCGCATCTTGAGGAGGATCTAGGCAAGGGGCGGAAGTTGAGGAGCATCAGTGATGTTCATAAAGTTTTTCCACAGGATCTGTCAGGACTATTATATTTTGAGGAGACCGATGACTACATAGTTATCAAGCCTAAGCAATATTTAGGTTCAGAGAATTTTGCGAAGATAGCTTCGATCATCCGTGAGCATCTTAAGGGCGAATATGTTAGTCATGGAAAGGAGTCCCATTTTAGGGTTCCGAAAAGAATTTAGCGTGAAAGAAAACTGCGTGATTTATTTTCCGTGCGTATTCAATGGACTGCGCTTTTAATTAAGCCCTTTTGCCTCAGATTTAGATATAGAATGTTTCTTCAGTTCCCCTTCTCGCTCTTTCCTCAGCTTCTCGCCTAGCCTCTAGGGCTTCTCCGCTCTTTCTGGCACCCTGCTTAGTAACCTCTATGTCATATTTTATAAATTCCTGAACGAACTCCGCCAGTCTCCGATTCATCTCGGCTAATTCTTCTCTGCTGAATGAGACCATTATGTCCGGGTTGTTTATCCAGTTCATCCAGCCTAGGAGGCTTCTATGCAACGTGAACAGAATGAGGCGCATGGACTGTACAAGTTCAAGCCTATCCATCTCTTTTCTATCTAAAAGTCTCCTTATCTGTTCAAGCGCTCTTTCTGATGCTTGTATCCAGCCCTCGCTCAATATTTCCCACCCCGACAATTTATATTACTCCACTCAACCTATTTACTTTATCGGTCCAGCATAAACAACGCATAAGGGTTAATATCTCTTTTGGTTCGGG
>CAYPJR010000163.1:0-1809 GCA_964411115.1 uncultured Candidatus Bathyarchaeia archaeon
CGACTGGCCTTCTCAATCATTTCAACAATTTTATCCTCGCTCACAAATATCCCTCCATGATGATCAAAAATTTTAAAATTGTAGGTCGTTAATAAGAGCTTCCCCCCTTCAGCCAGCCATATATGCTTCCAGCAGGAGAAGCCAGTCGCCTGGCTCCGGAGGATGCAAAATTATTTCCTCAAAGTTAAGGATGCCATTCTCAATCCTTTCCCCTGTTGATGGGTTAATCCATAAAGCCCTTAAGGGCTTCTTAAGCCACTTAAGATTTAACTTTAAGGGCTGCTTTTTAGGCGTGTAGATCAAGGCTAGGCTGCCATCGTCATCTTTAGCCGCAGCTATGAAGGATTCTACATCGCTGATTCCAGGCTGCTCCAGCAGGATTTCCGGGCTTGGGGTGAGATTCCACCATTGGATAGATTCGAAGATCCTTTTAAGAACGTTCATGTTTTCCGCTCCGGGAAGTTTTAGGGATTTTCTCCAGGGCTTTGCCAAGCCTATGCCGGGATGGTTGGCCGGCTCCCTATATCTTCTGCTCCAATACCATATGCCATTTGTTCCATAGGATACGCCTGCGGTTGGAGATATCAGTAGGCTCCAGTAGGCTGCTCTTCGAACCATATGCGGAGTTATCGGCTTCCTTATTTTATAGGCAAGGTGCTCCTCATAGTTTGGTTCAAGGTTTATCACAGGCCTTGCGGGTTCAGTTTTCCAGTCGTAGCTTGGCGGTCCGAAGCATAACCATTTAAGATCCTCCTCGTTAACGCCATGTCCGCTTTGGTAGCCGATTATGTCAAGCCAGCTCTCGCTTTGAAATTCTGGGAGCAGCCAATGCTTACCCATCGGATGCATGGTTACAGGGTGCCTATGTCCCTCAGAGAAGACAGCTCGACCTATACGCTTCCATCTCTCAGCCTTCTCACCCTTATAGTCGCCGTCCCCTGCGAGGATCCAAACCAATATGTAGGCGCCGTATCTGGCCGTTAAATAACGCGCAAGTAATATAGCATCCTCCTCAATTAGGTTGAAGCCGGGGTTTACGTTAAACTTGGGGTATTTAATCGCCCAGAGAAGAACAGGCGCTGCGACGATTCCAAACTTATTTATCATTGAGAACTTTGGATCTATTCGTTTAAAGAATTCAACGTTCAGCTTAATGATTTTTCTTCTTCCAATATACGCCCTTTCCCTTTTAAGGTCGCATGTGCCGCCACGCCAATGGGTCATCACGAATTGAACCGCTGAGAAGCCCTGCTCCCTTCTGAGGGCTAAGTAGTCTCTCCACTCATCCTCTTTCGATTTGATGATTCCATTCCACGCTGTGTCAGCGAGCCAGAAGAATGGTGTTCCATCAGAGTGGATGAGAAACCTGCGGTTTCCGGATAATTTTAATGGTCCATGAATATATAATGGGTTTTCGCCATCATAGGGTACGCATTCAAATAGACCCGTCTGACCATGTAAGCCCTCGTTCTCCTCGTTGGAGCACAGCGTCCTATAAGCCCATACGCCAACCTCATCGGGCATAAATCTGACACGCCAAGTTAACGAACCATCCCAGAAGGCATTAATGGGGATCTCCCTGCCGCTCGGCGACTTGAAGAGGCATGTGAGATCAACATCTTTAAATGGATCGGAATAGCTGATATCGCTTTTAAACTCAGCCTCGAAAACACCCCACCTATGCACAGTCAACATGATTATTCATCTCTCCATTTTATTGCTAAAAAGATTTTTATAAAAGATTTGGATTATTAAGTGTGACCGTGAAAACCAGCCCTATGCCAGCATACGTGCGGGGGTGGCAGAGCT
>CAYPJR010000164.1:0-1793 GCA_964411115.1 uncultured Candidatus Bathyarchaeia archaeon
GCTACGCTGCACCGTTTCGGAGCCCCATCCAACTCGCTCCCTTTCTTCAACCCTTTATCCCAGCGCTGCTTAATGAGGCTATTTATTAAAGTGCCAAAACAGATTCAATCTCCCTCAATTCAATTTCCTGAAAATATCTTGAGAAAGACTTTAAGGCTTCATCCGAACTTTCCAGTAGCATTTTAGCCTCGTTAGCGGTTGGCTCTCTCCGCGGCTAAAGCCGGGAGATTCCTGCTTCTAGGGCGTTCATTGGTTGGTTGTTCATTGCCCTTTTAGGCTTCCACTTCATCCTAGAACTAAAGCTCTAGGCTTTCTTGTCGGATTTTCTGTAACTCTTCGGTTATGTTTTTTCCTGAAAGCCCTCAAGGCTGGTTTGTCAGCGGGTCTTTTATGGTTAGGTGGAAGTTTTTCCATGTTATCCTTTTTATGGTTAGGAGTTCTTGGTCGTGGGTGTAGAGTACGGGAATTTTGTTTGTTATGTAGTTGGCTATTATCAAGGAGTCTCTTCCGCCTATTTTATGCTGGGCTGCAATATTTAATGCTACGGTGCAGGTTTTCTTTGTTTGATTGTAGAACTCGATGTATGGGTGTTTCAGTAACATTTTCAGTCTCTTCTGGGCTTCGCCTGGAACCCATTTTTGGCCGTAAACAAGCGTGTGATAGGTTTCTTGGATGATGGTTGGGTTTAACGCTAAACGGTTTTCTGGGGAGAGGTTGAACAATAGATCCTTAAGTTTTTCATGTTCAGGGTATGCTGGATCCAGCGCGTAGCATAGGATGTTGGTGTCAAGCCCAATTATCATGTTATTGCTGGCTCCATATGGACTTCATCTTCTGAGGCGTCCAGTTTTCAGGCTTCCCCATCCTTGGGGGTTCAGAGGACATGACTTTGCGGAATTCCTCGAAGAAGTCTGTGGATTTTCCAGGCAGTATTAGATAGCCCTCGCTAGTTTTCCTGATGGTGACTACGTCGCCAACCTGCTCCCTTACCTCTGGGGGCAAGCGGATCCTACCCTTCGAATCCAGTTTTAACGTGGCTTCCATTTTTCCCACCATTATAAAGTGGGCAATCAAGGATTTAAACCTTCTCAAAGCGGGCTGCAAAAACTTTTAATTATGATATTAAAGGCGATTTTATATGTCTGTTTAGGCGTTAAAAGAATGATGTTCAATTTTAGCTTGAATTTTCAGGCTAAAATTGATACCCCCTATAGGTATTTTTTCAGGTTTAAATGAGCGTGCCTCCTGGAAAAAGTGTTGCGGTTTGTCTTGCATATTTTGGGTTCAATCTATGTCTGGATAAGACAGAATATATAGAATCGATTGAAGCGCTTAAACTTTTTCGGATGAGATTATTGCTGCATAATGCGTAGATCATCATGTTTAATATTTCATTTTCCTCAAGGTTTAAAGTTAAATGTCGCATGAGGCAATATTGGTGAATGTAGAATGGATGTTTAACTGGTGATATACCCTCATTTTCATATCTCTGTATTCTGTTAGCTATTTGCTGGGGGATTTCGGCGCAAATCTTAGCAGGATTAAGCCTTTGACCTTCACCTTTTCCCTGACCACCAGCTCGCCGAAGTCTTTATCAAAAGTTACGAATATCCTATCTTCTCTGTTAGCTAGATTCAGCACCTCTCTATAATTCAAGCCGGGTGAAAACTCTATTACGGAATTTACGTCCACGCCCTTTCTTTTTAAGGCTCTAATGACCTCGATGGGCACGTCACGTGAAGTTAAATATATTCTTATTTGCCCCTGTATTTTTACTCTGAACCTTTTATGGG
>CAYPJR010000165.1:0-1704 GCA_964411115.1 uncultured Candidatus Bathyarchaeia archaeon
TAATAAGTTTTTCAAACCTTTCATAAGGTGAAAAAGGGGTTGAGCGAGGAGGTTAAAGCCGCCCTTAAAGAGATGGGGCTAACTGAATATGAGATGAGGGCTTACCTGCATCTTCTAAAAGCCGGTTTATCAACGGCGAGACGGCTAAGCGATGAAGCCAACATCCCATACTCAAAGATTTATGAAGTTCTGAACTCTCTTGAGCGGAAGGGCTGGATAAAAAGCCAAAAGGGCAGGCCTAGGCTTTATTATCCCAAGTCTCCCAAAGAGTCTCTTGAAGAGAATAGGCTGCGCATGGAAGATAGGATGAGAACATGTAGTAAACTGATTCTGCTGGAGCTCCAGCCAATTTATGAGAAGCGGGAGATCAGGGAGAAACCGGATATATGGATATTTCGCGGTGAACCGGACGCTATCGCCAAACTAAAGGAGACGCTTAACAACGCAAAAGTGGAGGTTCTTATAGCTGCGCCGAAAATAGCTCTACCCATCATAGGCGCATCTCTGCCGGCTCTAAGAGCTCTCAGCGGGTCTGATGTAAAGCTGCTTATAATGTTATCCGGCGATTTGGATGAAGTCCCCGCGGAACTAATCGGGCTGGGCGAGGTTAGATTTAGAGGCGGGATGTTCGGCGGCGGCATAATTGTTGATGAACGTGAAGCGCTGCTCATATTAGGCGAATCAAAGCCTTCATTGATCCTGTGGTCTAACCATTTAGACCTGGTGAGGTTTGCGAAAAGCTACTTTTATTACCTTTGGGAGACCGCGTGTAGGGGATAACTGAGAATCAAAGAATGCTTTCTATCGCTTTCCTTATATTTTCAGCTCCTAAATAAAATATTCTCTTCTCTTCTTCGTTTAAATCCCATTCCAGAATTTTCTCAATGCCCTTCCTGCCAACTATCGCTGGAACTCCAATGCTTACGTCTTTCAGATTATACTCGCCCTCTAGGATAGCTGAACATATGCATAGATCTTCTCCATCCTTAAGAATTTTTTCAATCATATTCACCGTGTTGTTGGCTGGCGCATATACTGTGGCACCCTTCTTTGATATGACGGTTGAAGCCGCCTTTTTCAGATCCTCAGCGATTTCGTTCTTCTCCCTCTCTGAAAAAACTATTTTTTCGCCCCCTATCTTCACTCTGCTGAAAACCGGAACCTGATTGTCCCCATGTTCACCTATTACATATGCCTCCACATCTAAAACTGGAGCGGAGTATTTTCTGCTGAGAACGCTTCTGAACCTCGCTGAATCAAGCATGCCGGCGCTTCCCATAACCCTATTGCGTGGAAGCCCAGAATACCTCCACATAAGATAGTTCATGACGTCAACCGGGTTCGTTAATGTTATGATTATAGGCTCCCCACCAACATTTTTTAATCCGCGGGCAACATCTTTTATTATGTTCCCATTAACTTCCAGAAGTTCAAATCTAGATTTCATTCCGGGGCTTCTCGGCTTACCCGCAGCCACAATGATAATGTCCGATCCCTCAGCATCATTATGGTCTCCAGCGTGAACATCCGTGTTATTTCTAAAGGCGATAGACTGCTTAATATCCTCAGCGTTTCCCTCAGCCAGATCCCTAACAACATCTATGAGGACAATCTCTTCGGCGAGACCCCTATTAGCCATCTCATAGGCTATGCAGGAGCCTAAATTGCCAGCGCCGATAACAGTGATCTTACACATGGTTTTAT
>CAYPJR010000166.1:0-1665 GCA_964411115.1 uncultured Candidatus Bathyarchaeia archaeon
GGTCAATATTAAGTTTCATAGTTGGATTAATGGATGGATTAGATGGTAAGCTTGCAAGAGCGAGAAATCAGACGACAAAACTTGGGAAGATGGAGCATGCCTTTGATCTTCTCTTCGAATTTTCATGGCTTATAGCTTTAGCCCTATTTCTATATAAAAATTCTGGAGATGCCCTGCCCATCATATTATGTCTTTTCTCAATAACTTTCATCTCCTTCTACAGGTATTGCTACGACATATTTGGCAGGGTTATGAATATAAGTTTAGATATCTACGGAAACTTCGAGAAATTTTTCAGGAGGATTGCTGGAAGGAGAAACCTGTACAATATTCATATACTTTTAGGTCTCCTTTTCAACGCCCCACTTTATGCACTACTAAGCATAATGATTCATGCGGCGCTAACAGCTACGATTTATGCTTGGAGGGCGATTAAACATCTCCGTGCAGCCGACAGGATACCTTACTTAAAATTATTTAGTGAGAGAGTAACCGGAGAATTAACCTCGTCAAGATGGTTGGTTACGGCTCAATCACTATTGTGATCTTTGTTACAACAGTTTCACAAACTTTTCTCACGCCCCTTCTACCCCTTTCATAGTTTGCCCTAATTAACCCCAATCTCTCCAAAGTTTGTATCTGCTCACTTACGTATGCTTCGCTCATCTCTAACCTTTCAGCTATCGTTGAAACATCTAGACGTTCCTTTAGGAGCAACCGCAATATCCTTAAACTCGCCGAGTTTAAGGCCTCAGATATTTCCAATGCTTTTTCACCCGATACTACGATCTCTCCTAACGCCAAGGATTTTCCCTCAACATTGAAATCTTTGTTATTTCTTTATTTAGATTCATCTTTAAATGTTTCTAACCCCAATCCGCTAACTGATTGCTTAATGAGCCTGCAAATTCGTGGGAAGACGCCCCTCCCTGTTTCTCTGCGTAAATGAAGAAGGATGCAGTATTTAGCCAGCTATCAATTATCTAATCTGTCTATAGCCAGTTTAGAGCTCTGCTTCAGCATTTCGTGAAGAAAACGCAAATCTTAAAATTAAGCAAGAAATATAATTTAGTTCCAGCTAATATAAAATGAGGCTCCGGTAGTATAGTCCGGTCAAGTATGGCGGCCTCTCGAGCCGCAGACCCGGGTTCAAATCCCGGCCGGAGCACCAATACCTCTAGTTCTGGTGCGCTACACATAGAGGGGATTTTTAAGTCTTCGGATTTAGAGTCTTCTGGAATGATTGACATCCTGTTAACTACGGCGTAGGCTCGCCCAGCTAAAATACTCCGACCTGTTGCTGGGCTTCGTAGACCATTTGCTGGCCACAGGCTTATCTAGGGGTAGGGTGGCTAAGATCGCAAACCACCTATGCGCGATATTCAGGAATTGCCCATTCAACCCGTCAAACGCCACCATCAGGGATATCGAGGCCGTTATCGGATGGATAAACAGCCAGTCATATCGGGCGAGCACGAAGGGCGATCTTAGGCTCATTGTTAGGAAGATTGTACAGTACGCTAAGTTTGGGAGCTGCTCTAGGAAGACGCCTATACCGCCTGAGGTCGCGTGGTTCAGCGTTAGGGCTAGGGACGATAAGGACAGCCGCGTTAAGCCGGAATCTCTTCTAACTCTTGAGGAGGTTAAGCGCATGATGGCTGTAGC
>CAYPJR010000167.1:0-1663 GCA_964411115.1 uncultured Candidatus Bathyarchaeia archaeon
TTTTGCGCATAAATTTTATATTCAATACATTACAACATTCTTTTCATAATATTGGAAAAGATGATTATGTGTGTTGAAGAATCTGAGATAGCGGTTATTGGAGCTGGGCCGGCGGGGTTAATTGCGGCTAGAGAAGCATCTTTAAGAGGGGCGGATGTCTTTGTCTTTGAGGAACATAATGAAATTGGTTTGCCATGCCACTGCGCTGGGCTTCTTAGCATAGAGGGATTACGTAGCATTGGTGTGCCGCCTTACGGAGCCTATGTGCAGAACAAGATCAGAGGTGCACGTTTCTTTTCGCCTTCCAATCTCTCATTTACTATTGAAGGAAAAAAAGTCCTCGCCTACGTTGTTGATCGCCACATATTAGATTGTTTTCTTGCGGAGCAAGCTTTGAAGGGCGGTTCACGTATAAAATTGAGCTCACGGGTTCAATCCGTGAAGTATAACAGAGGATGGATTTTAAACGTTAACGGGCATGACTATCTTAGGGCTAAACTTTTAATAGACGCTGAGGGAGCGTTGCCTAAAATACTGAAAGCAACTCCCCTAAAAGTCTTAGATAAAAACAATCTCCTTAATGGTTTTCAAGTCGACATATCGGGGGTTAAAGTTGATCCTGAACATGTTGAAGTTCACTTGGGCAGGGAAATTGCGCCTGGCTTCTTCGCGTGGATTATACCGTTAAATGATGAGGAAGCCAGGGTTGGCTTAGCATGTAAAAGTCCGGATTTGAAAAACCTACTGTTTAAGTTCATAGAGAAAAGGTTTGGAGATTCTGAAAGGATAAGTATGCATTCATTCCACTCCGGGTTTATTATTACATGCGGTCCCATTGAAAAAACATATTCTGATAGGCTTATGGTTGTTGGGGATGCGGCTGGACAGGTTAAACCTATTTCCGGCGGCGGAGTTATCTTCGGCGGCATATGCGCCTCAATAGCTGGAAGAGTGGCTTCAGAAGCCGTAAAGCATGATATGCTGGAAGAAAAATTTTTGAAAGCCTACGAGAATGAGTGGAAAGCGAGGCTTGGAAGAGAATTTAAAATTGCTCTTCTTGCAAGAAGGATTTTAAATCGCCTCTCAGACCGGGATATTGACAAAATTTTTTCAATAGTCCTAAAGGAGGGGATTCATAACGAGATTTCAGCGGAGGGAGATATGGATTTTCAGGGCATATCGATCCTTAAAATTATGGGAAAAAGGAGAATTTTAAGATTTTTACCAGCAATCCTTAAAGCTGCATTAATTTTTAAATGATATCCTCGGAAAGAAGAATAAAATATGCTAGGTTCTCAGTGACGTCTCGAAGTCTTTTAGCGTTTAAGGGGATTCATATGTTCCCTCTTTATGCTTCTGCCATTCATCCTCTAACCGAAGATAAGATTTTTCTCGTCTCTCAATATGTAAACAATTATAAGGAAGAGTGAAATTTATTATGAAATTCAAGTTTAAAGGGTGTATGCGGCTGTGAGCAGAAGCATAGCAATGCCAGTTTGTACATCATGCAATAGAATAATATCGCCGGGAGCAAAGGCTACATCCTTCCCATGCCCAAACTGCGGTGAAATTATTATTTGGCGATGCTCTAAATGTCGGAAATTCAGGCGACAATATAAGTGCCCAAAATGCGGCTTTACAGGTCCCTAGAGGAATTTATAGG
>CAYPJR010000168.1:0-1555 GCA_964411115.1 uncultured Candidatus Bathyarchaeia archaeon
TTTCAATATTCTCACGCCCTAACCAGTTAGCCTCTAAACTGCAAAATATTTTTTCGATAAATCTGCGTTCACTATTAAGTCTTTTGTTGATCTTTAAATAAAAATTAAACATTATAATTTAGAGAGTACTGGCAATCGCAATTTTTCATTAGCACATATATAAAAATTTGTGGAAGCATAACCTGTCTCATCTTTTTCATTCCATCACTATCATCTAGGCTATTTACTATACGAAATCCTCCTCGCAATCTTTTAAAATAGTGAATAATTGGCATTTTGTTCAGAATTTAGCATATTGGGATTTTTCCATGCACCAGTTCCATCGTGAATTTATCTATATTTTCCAATTCATACTCAACTATTTCTTTAACTTTTCCTTTTATACTGTCGAACGACCTGTTTGCTTCCGCAATTAATTGCACAGCCGTTATAACTGGCTGATTCACCGGCTGCCCAATTTTGCTTAACATCCAAACGTATACTTCCTTAACACCTTGAACATTATTGCAAATCTCATTAGCAATCCTGTGGGTTAGAAGATTATATATTTTGCCTACGTGGCTAACAGGATTTTTACCAGCGGCAGCTTCAGAGCACTGAGGCCTGTTCAGCGATATGAGTCCATTCACTCTATTTCCTCTGCCAACCTGCCCGGAGTCAGCTCCATCAGCGCTTGTGCCGAGCACGGTCAGATAGAGCCCATCTACACCCCTGCCGGGAGCGTCGAGCGTATTTAACTCCACATGAACTTTCTCAAAAACATCGTTATTTCTGCCTTCAATAAATTTGTTTATACTCTCAAGAACCGCCATTTTTCTATCGAAATATTCTTCCTCGTTATTTATGAAACGGTCAACGAACGCCATGGAAATTGTCAAATTTAGATCGTTACCCCTACGGAAGCCCATGACTTTGACATCCTCTCCAGTTTCGGGAAACATGCTTTTAAATTCCCTTGAATTGAGATATTTCTCTACGCTGAGAACCATCCTTTCAGTTTTGGTTAATGGCGCCCATCCAACAGCTGCGGATGTATCATTCGCCTCTAGAACTCTGCCTCCCCGCCTAAATATGTCCGTGAGGGCTTGAGAGCCAGGCTGTATTTCAACCTGATATCTCACGTGCTCTTCAGGATCTACAAACCGCAGGTTTCTCTTAAACCATTCCTTTGCTGTTTGCACGGCTATTTCGGCAACTGGAATCTTTGCTTTATCAACCTCGAATGTTGCTCTATCGCCAAATATGAGTTTCATTGGTTTCTTCACAATACCTCCGCCAAACTTTACCTCAACTTCGCCGGCCACAAGCAGAGACTTATCAATGTTATGATGCATTATCGCGCCAAATCTGTTAAGATATTCTCTACTTAGATTCACCGAAACCTCATCCATTATTGCATCACATATTGAGTCCGGATGCCCAAGCCCTTTTCTCTCCACGATCTCTATTTCCTGCTCTTCAAGGGGAATACCTTTTAATGGAATAATCGCGATATTTTCCATATGCGCACGCCCGTCTGCTAACATTCTGAAAGAATTATAGATTAATAAATATA
>CAYPJR010000169.1:0-1508 GCA_964411115.1 uncultured Candidatus Bathyarchaeia archaeon
TTGTTGGTGAAGATCCAACTAATGTGGAACGCTTATTTGCGAAGATTCGAGCATATGGTGCGGAGGGACGTTTCGGCGGCGCCGTTAGCGGAATTGAAATAGCTCTGTGGGATATTTTGGGTAAATCTCTCGGCGTTCCCATCTATAAGCTTCTCGGCGGCAAATTTAGAAGTAAAATTAGGATTTACTGCGACTGCCATGCGGGCAGAGCTATAAGCGATGCAGCGACCGATTACACCTTCGAGGGGGCGGAAGAGTTCTATACACCTGAAGCATACGCTGAAGCCGCTAAGAGAATTAAGGCTATGGGCTTCACGATCCTAAAATTTGATCTGCATCCTCAATACGCGGGGAAAGACGCTCTTATAGGCAATATTCCAACCGATAAAGCGATCAAATATGAGGTTTCCGTTGTTGAAGCATTAAGAGAGGCTGTTGGAGAAGATTTTCCATTAGCCCTTGATTCCTATCAAGGAGGCACCGTGGAAGGCGCTGTCAGATTTGGCAAAGCAGTTGACCCCTATGGGTTAATTTGGATTGAGGACGTAATCGACTGGAGAGATACGAAGGGCTTCAAAATAGTGACTAGATCTATTAAAACTCCCACACTAACAGGTGAAGATGTATATACTGCGGTGGGGTTCAAACCGCTCATAGAAGAGAGAGCTGTGGATATAGTTGCCCCAGATATAGCGACAAATGGTGGAATAATGGAAAACAAGAAGGTTGCCTGGCTGGCAAATCTGTATGGTTTATCAATAGCTCCCCACTGCGCCGGCTCACCAATATCAGCTATGGCTAATGTTCATGCAGCCGCAGCGATGCCTGAAAACCTAGTGGCCGTCGAGTTTCATGCGGTTGCCGTGCCCTGGTGGGATGATTTAGTGAAAGGTATTGATAAGCCGATAATTAAAGATGGATTCATAAATGTTCCAGAAAATCCGGGACTAGGCGTGGAAATAAACGAGAAGGTCGCTAGGAAACACCTTACGGATGGTGAAGCCTACTTTGAATAAACCTTGCAGGATCAACCTTCAACCATCCTCTAAATAGCAGGGGCTGTCTAGATACCTAAATGCAGAGCATTTATGAAGAAGCCTAAATTGCCTTTAGATTTTTCCCTCATCTAGCCTTAAATGTTGCAGCAGAAGCGCGGAGAGAGCGATCGCCGCTAAAAAGAATAAACCGGCGGATATATGAATAGGATGAATCTCACGCTAACTGATAAATTAAGCCCTCTACTGCGTTTTGCGCTGATATATTTAACGGATCAAATGCTTTCATCTCATTCAATAGATTCAGCTCTAGTATGATGTTTAGGCAAAACTGTCAACTGTCGCTTTCACTTATTTATCCAGGGTCTAAAGATGTTCGCTCCAACGCAGAATATTTCGGTTTCTTCATCACCATCATTTATGAAGCTATGAGGCATATCTGTTGGCAGATATATGCAATCTCCAGCTTTAACCTTAGCTTTTTCCTCTCCAATAATGATTGTCCCTGAACCC